>JAAUSQ010000138.1 GCA_012033195.1 Chloroflexaceae bacterium | reverse complement strand
AGGTATAGTGTAAGTTGGTGCCAGTGCTGGTCGTTGCGACAAACTCGGCACAGTTGCCGACAAAAATGGACGCATCGATACGAACGTCCAGCCCTGTCGCAGGTCGTTCCACAGGTAAAAGGCTTGCACTTGCGCGTGTGTGCTTATCAGCCTCCTGAGCAAAAAGAAGGTATTTCCAGGCTGATGGAGCAGGCATAAACGTTCTCCTGATGACACTGCTGAACGAAGAACTTGGCGTTTCTTTCGTACGGTACATAGCGGTCGGTCTTGGTACAGCGTTGCTATCGTCGTACCCTGCCGCCTGTGGTGCGGCAGGTCAAGAACACTTGACGTGTGGGCGTATCTGCTACCACTGTAGCAAAATATTGGGAGCGGAAAGAAAACGTGCAATCGTGCTACGGTATCAATCTCTTCACGCGAACGTTGCGCACCATCCTGCTCCGACATGGGCCGAACCAGCCGGAGCAGCGCAGGAGCATATGAGAAGCAAGCCGGTCTTTAGAGAGGGATATGCTTGAGGAAGGCTTCAACAACAACTGGATCGAACTGATAGCCGGATTGCTGCCGAATGTAGGTACAGGCGTGGTCCGGGTGCCACGCCGAACGGTAAGGGCGCTCGGAGATCAACGCATCCCACACATCGACTACCGCAAAGATGCGGGCCGCAAATGGAATCTCAGGCCCCTTTATGCCCCAGGGGTAGCCTGCCCCATCCCAGCGCTCGTGATGATAAGCCGGAATGTCAATCGCCGGACGCAGAAAGGGTATCGATAACAGCAGATTGTACGCATAGATCGTATGCTGCTTCATCAGCTTGAATTCATCGATCGTCAGCGGGCCATTTTTGCGGAGGATAGCATCGGGAACGGCAATCTTGCCGATATCGTGCAGCAACGCGCCCCGCCGTATATGCACCAAGTTGTCGTCTGAAACACCCAGATCCCGCGCCAGTCGTATGGTCATCTCGGTGACCCGGCGGGTATGCTGCTCGGTCGCGGCATCACGCAGTTCCAGAATACGCACCATCCCTTCGACCGTTGCATCATACGCTTCATCGACCTGGGCCGATGTGATCTGTAAGCCGTGCCACAGTTCACCAGGTGCTGCCGGCGACATTGCACGCTCAAGCGTATAGTGAGTCGGGTGATGCGCTCTGGGCGCGAACGTCGCCGCTCGCGCCAGTTCTCCTGTATCTGGATACGTCGCCATAGGATGTATTTCTTTCTATAGATTATTAAGACCCTGCTGTGCATCAGGGAAACAATGCATTTTATAACTATGCATTGTGTGCTCTTCCTGGCAAGAACCAACGGGTTAACATTCAGCCGTGTGTGCACCTAGCGCGGTGGCTCTGGTTCTACCCATCCACATCGGTAGCTCCAGCATGGGTGATGATACTGCCGAGTGCAACCGGGTAGGTGTGGGCATCACGGATCACAAAGAGCGTTATCCGTGCGACAAAAGGATAACCGTGGCAATGATACACCCCCTGGTCACCGCTCCAGTAGCCGTACTGGAACACCCTTTCGAGCACTTGCTGTTCGACTGGTTCAGCAAACAGATGCGATAACATTACCGTCTGCTCGTTGGCATCGGGGCCAAACAGCGCACTGTGCGCTGCATTCGCATAGCGCAGCATTGGATTGCGGCCCAGTGTCCAGACGGCCATGCAAAGGGGCGCACGTTCCAGCAGTGCCTCGTACAGCTCAACGCGCTCACCAAGCTGGGTATACTCAGTGGCGGCAGATAACACACTGGCAATTGCCGCAATATGGTTGCTTGCGTTACGGATGGGAAACGTTGCATGTCCTATAGGTTGCAAACGTGTCCTGAACTGTGGCAATCAGTTCGGGGGTATCGACGGTTTGCCCGGTTTCAATAATGTGCTGATCAGACTGGCGGGTTTCGGCGATAATCTCGGCGGGCACCCAGCGCATATCATTCTGCCCGATAATCATTTCACGCGGCTGACCAAGCAGGGCTTCAAATGCGCTATTGATAAACAGGTAATTGCCCTGCAAGTCGCGCACATTGACCGCTATTGGAATGGTATCAAGAATCTGTTCGAGCAACTGCTGCGTGTGGGTAACCTGTTGCACCTGGGCGCGCAACTCCTGACGCGCTACAACGTGCTCGGTAACATCGTGTGCAACCATAATGGCGGTATGATCCTGTAACGGCGAGACAGTCGCTGAAAACCAGCGTTCGCCAGCGGGCACGTGCATGGCATACTCAAGCCGTAGCGAGGTATCAGTCTCAAGGACCTGTCGCACGGTCATAACAAAAGCATCGGCCTGTTCCGCAGGAAGCACCGTGTGCAGCGGAACATTCAGCAGCGCAGCGACGGGACGCGGCAACAGATCCGGGTTGGCAGAGGGGATATGCACAATAACGCCATTTGTATCGAGAATAAACGTGACATCTTGCGTGGTGGCAAGCAGGGTTTCGAGCCGCCGAATACGGTCTTGCAGGCGGGCGTTCTCGACATGCAGCCGATGATGATCAGTAATACAAGTAGACAGTTCAACTGCCCCTACAGGTGGCAGCATCATATATGTTCCTCGTTTCCCTTTTTTACCCGCGCAGTCAGATGATACCAATAGCATCGGTGCAACCCGCCAGGACACACCTCTGCAACAGCGTTGCTATTGAGAGTACTTTTGTCCTATTGCCGACAGGGATATGGCCCATTACAATGGAATTACAAGAATTAGTCCCTGTCTGAATGGCCTACCCGCTACTGCGCGTACTGAACGGGTGGCTATTCTTTTATCTGCTTACGCCTTCCTCTTGCGGGTTGCAAGCAGGCTCCGTAACACCTCAACCAGACATGTACTGTCGTTTGACTTGGTAATATAGGCATCGAAACCCATATCTTCGTACTCTTCCGGGTCGCGTTCGTCTGGTGTGGTGTAGGCAATGACCGGGCACGAAATGCCGTGTGCGCGCAGATGGTGCAATACTGCTGCCCCATCCATCCCCGACAGATGCATATCAAGCACCACCGCATCGGGCGTGGTCGCGAAGGCGGCGCGTAGCCCCTCCCATCCATCCGGAACCGTCTGTACAATGTAATCACCTGCACCATGCAAGATTGCTGTAATAGCCTGCCGTGCAGCAGCAGCACTATCAACAACCAGAATTTGACTCACTGTACCCCCTTCTACAAACTGACACTTTAGTTACTGTGCCTCAGCAAGTAAATATCTTTTTCGATATCAAGCGTTATCTGTGCAATATGCTCGCGCAGCAACGTCTGCCAGTGGACATTGTGTTGAAACACTGGCAGCATGTCCACCAGTTCACGCAATGAATGGATCTGTTGCTCCAGTCGTTGAATCCGCTGCTGTTTTTCAGACTCTGTAGGGCTAACATCCTGGGGATGTTGCGGTGCCCTGGGCGGGAGGGCGTTATCGTTGAGCCGCCGCCGTATTCGCTGCGAAAGCATTTCATTCATTGCGGGGTATCCTGTCTAGTATCACTATAAATATGAACCTGCATCAAAATGTTCGTAGTTTTTCGATCATCCGCTGAAGATGCAGCCGCGCCCAGCCGATGGGCACATCCTGTGCTGTAACAACCAGCAACACCATCGTTTCAGTCACCGGGGCAATCAGCATGCGCTGCGTCTCATATTCTTGAATGAGCAATCGACAGACCCGCTGCTGTGTGGTGAGCCAGCTCATCGCGTGCGAAGCCAGCCACTCACCAGCGGCCAGCACCGAAATACTGGCATGGTCGAGGTTGGCCCAGCGTGACCATGTAGCAATCTCTTGTCCGTTGAGATCCAGCAACATTGCAAAGTGTATCCCATTCTGACGACCCAGCAATGCCAATTCATCTTGCATCGTCTGCCGTTGCAGGCGGTTGCCTGTGAGCGCCTGCTCATTTCCTGATTCCATAGATACGAATGAACGCACTCCGGTGTGCGGCTGATCTGATAAAGGATCTGAAAATGTCATACGCTGGTTCATACTGCGTTCCCTGCTTCTGTCGTCTCTCGTTTGCACTGCCTGACCCGTTCCTGAGGAGGTGTGCAATCGATGTAACATCAATGTTATGCTTGTTGCTTCCTTAGCATAAAACATCTATTGATGTTTGAAAACGGGAGAAACTCAAGATTTTAGAGATATCTATCAAGATACCCTTGCAAAAAAAACACACAAGCACAACCGAGGTTGCGCTTGTGTGAGTTAATATCAAATTAAAATAACACGAAAGCAGCAAAATAAAGATAGAAACAGGAGGAAACACTAACCTGAAGTATAATAGTGTCTACTTTTGGTAATACTCTACAGTTGCTCAGTTGATAAGCGCTGGATCGAGCATGTAACCAATACCACGCACGCTAATAATGGCATGGCGCTTGAGCTTACGGCGCAAATTGCGTACGTGCGTCCGTAGTAATTCATAGGCATCGCGCTCATCGGTCTGCGTGCCGTGGGTGTACTGTACCACCATTTGATACGAAATCACCTGCCCTGGTGAGCGTATCAGACACATTAGGATAGCGTGTTCAATCGGAGTGAGGTACACACGCTCCCCATCCAGCATCACCTCGCGGCGCTGCATATGCAACTGTAGTTCGCCCACCGCGATATATTCCTCCGAGTCGTCGGTGTGCCCGGTGCTATTGGTTGCGGCTGTAGCAGGCTGAGCCGTCTGGCTATCTGAGAGTGCAGTTGGAATAAGCAGCGATGTTTGCGCCTCAGCAATAATGCCTGCCATCCTGCGCCACGCCTCGGCCTGCTGCCGCTGGTATTCCTGTTCGCGCCGTCGTTCAATCGCCGCAATCACCCGTTCTACCAGACTGGGCCACTTGATCGGCTTGATCAGATACCCAAACGCCCCTACATTGATTGCCTCGACCGCCGTTTCCAGATTACCGTATCCCGTCAACAAAATGACTTCGGGCGGGTGTTCCTGATCGCGGGCTACCCGCGTAACTGTCAGGCCGCTGGTGCTTCCCATCACAATATCGGACACAATCACATCATAGAGGTGTCCCTCGGCAACCGCCCGGGTAATAAGTTCGATAGCAGTCTCACCATCGCTCGCTGGTTCGGTCTGGAAGCCAGCTTCGGAAAGCACAAAACAAATCATCTCTCGCATGCTGCGATCATCTTCTACGACCAGAATGTACGCACCTGCCAGATCTAATCTATCCATAAGTTTTTGTCACATTAACGAGAGATAATATGTTACGTTACTCTGATCGCAGATCATTATAGATTGACATTGTATCATACAATGATTTACAACTTCTGGAGTAGTTTGTCAATTTGTTCAAACTCTTGTTGGGCTTGATACAAGTACCCTCTGAGCATAGCATCGGGAGCCGTGCCGCAGTACTTTTCCAGATGGTAAAAGTACTGTGGCAGCAGCGATGCACCAATCTGCCCACTCAGCGAAGCCAGGGAATGCGCGAGCCTCGCACGTGCTCCCACTCGCGGGCTTCGATATGCTGCTGTAAGGTATGCAGATATTGCCGGATGTCCTCCATATACATCGTCAGAAAGAGACGCGCCGATGCACTCCCTCCCCCGCCCGCCGCTGCCATAAACTCATCCAGCACGGCCCAATTGAGCATAGCTTCAGGGACCGGTTCGGCAGGGTGCACGGTCGTTGATGGTTCGGTGATACTGCTGCTCTGCGTGGTGCGTTCCAGGACCGCCCGTTCCAGCGCCGCCCGCAATACATCCAGTCGCACAGGTTTGCTCACAATATCGTTCATACCTGCCCCCAGTAGACGGTCACGGCTTCCACTAGAAGTGTAAGCCGTTACTGCAATAATATATGGTTGGGCAGAGGTCGGCCAGTCAGCTCGAATACGTTGCGTGGCTTCGATACCGTTCATCTCAGGCATCTGCACATCCATTAAAATAACATCGTATGGCTGACGTTGCAATGCTTCCAGCGCCTCTATACCATTTGCGGCACTATCGGCCCATAGCCGCAGCAACTCCAGTATGCGGTGCATCACTTTCATATTCAGATGATTATCTTCGACCAGCAGCAGGCGCAGTGTGGACAAATGACTTACACTCGACCAGGATAGATCATCGAGCGCGTTTTCTCGCTCAATATCTTCGGGCCGAGCCGTGCGTGCCAGAAACGTAAAGTGGAAGGTTGAGCCTGCTCCCGGTTCGCTTTCGCCCCACACCGTGCCCCCCATCATGTTGGCAAGGCGGCGGCTGATCGTCAACCCCAGACCCGACCCGCCCTGTGCCGCGTATCGTGCGGCTTCGCCTTGCTGAAACCCTTCAAAAATCATGTTCCAGTTCGTGCCAAGCAATCCCCACGCCCGTATCCTTAACACGGATATGAATGATATAGGTCGGGTCGCTCGTTGCGTCCGAGGCGTTGTCGGTTGGCGGTGCGGTGCTTGAATGTGGATAAGCGCTCACGAGCACCTGGATATCGCCGTGTTCGGTGAACTTAATTGCATTACTGATCAAGTTAATGAGCACCTGTCGCACCCGTCCATGATCGCCAACCAGAACCACCGGCGTATCTGGTTTCATCTTCCACGAAAGTGCAAGCCCTTTCTGACGGGCCTGCATATTCAGCAAATCTATCGAATCTTCAATGCAGTGGTGCAGATTGAAGGCATGATACTCCAGGTCGATCCGCTGCGCCTCGATCCTGGCAAAGTCCAGCACATCGTTAATCAGGGCCAGCAGGATATCGCTACTGGTGCGGATAGTTTCAATGTAATCACGTTGCAGGGCATCGACTGGCATATTCAGCAGCAACGTTGTCATACCGATGATTGCATTAAGTGGTGTCCGCAGTTCGTGGCTTATATGGGCCACAAACTCCGACCTAGCCTGACTTGCGGCCTCGGCCTCGCGGCGGGTCTGCACCAGTTCGCCAATATCGTGATATACCAGAATATACTCGTACCGCTCTCCATTCACCATAATCAACATACCGGCAAGTTCGATATCAATCAGCGTGCCATCTTTGCGGGTGTGCTGCCCAATAAAATGGAGTTGGGCCGGCGTGGACTGCCAGGTAGTCTCTATTTCGGTATGTATATCGGGATGGTTGGCAATCAGGACATAAAGATACTGCCCCAGTGCCTCGTCAGCCGTATGGCCAAAGAGATCAGCCGCCCTGGGATTCCACGAAGTCACGCGGTGGTTCATGTCCGTAGTCACAATAGCAACTGGACTGACGTTCAGCAGAGTTTCATAATACTGGCTCTTATGGTGTAGTGCTGCCTCGATGCGCTTCTGCTCGGTGATATCACGCCCCAGCACCAGTACACTGGTTACCACACCGTGCTTATCATAATCGGGCAATATATTCATCAGGTAGAAGGAGCCTCTGAATGCTTGCATATACTCAACCGCCTCGCCTGCCAGCGCACGGCGGAAGTATGGTTCAATAGTAGTATGCTCTTCGGTAGTCAGCAGTTCGTTCAGAAGCAAACCAAGCATTGTCTCTTTCGTCAGGCCCATCATGCGTAGCAGTTTTTCGTTTACCATCAAGAAACGGAGATTGGTGTCAAGTAATGCTACCGAACCCTGGGGAAATTGCTCAACCATTGCCTGGAAGCGGCGCTCCATCTCGTGCAGGGCAGTGAGTGTCTCCACGTGGTCGGAGACATCATCGATAGTAACAACAATTGCGGGCTGCCCGGCATAGGTACACAGGCTCCCCGTTATGGCTACCGTCACAATCTGCCCATCAAAGCGCCGTGCCCGATACTCCATTCGAGGGGGCGGGTTGCCCTGTGCAAACGCGGCAAACTGTGCGCCCGCCCGTTCGCGGTCTTCGGGCAGCACCAGATCCAACGAAGATGTCCCGATCAGTTGGGTCAGCGTGTCGGCTTTCAGGATAGTGACCACTGCTTGATTCAGCAAGAGGAACGTGCCATCGAGCGACACAACCACCTGTGCCGTTGGAGAACATTGCAGCACGGTTTCAAGATCGCGCACACGGGCACGCAATACCTCTACTTCGGTAAGCAGTTCATCATACAAGTGGAAGGGTACCAGGAGAGCCTGTATGTGCTGTGCCATGATCGTGATGGTACTACACTCCTGAAAAGTGGCGATAGCAGGTAATGTGACCCGTACCTCTAATGGTGTTGTTATTATATCATTTCACCCATGTGTATCAAGTGAAGATATAGATCACATTATCTAACAATTTATATACTAGATGGTGTTGTCAGGGGCGCGGGCGGGAGCAAAGCGGGCCAGAATGATACCGACCTCAAAGAGTAAATACATCGGAATTGCCAGCAGCAGCAAATTAATCGGGTCACCTGTCGGCGTGATGATAGCCGCCACCACCGTAACAATAACCATTGCATAGCGCCGATAGCGGGCAAGTTGCTGCGCTGTCACAATGCCGAGCCGGGCCAGCACATAAATAATGATCGGCAACTGAAACACGGCACCATTGATGACCAGCAAGAGGGTGATGGTACGGAGAAAGTCGGAGATAGCAGGCTTCACCTCGATAAATTCGGAGGTGCTGAAACCAATCAGGAAGCCGATGGCAGCGGGCACCGTAATAAACCAGCCAAAGGCGATACCTGCGATAAAAAACAGCGTAATAAAGGGCAACGCAATAAAGACCGCCCGCCGCTCCGAGCGCGTGAGGCCAGGGACAATAAACGCGATCAACTGGTAGACCAGCCACGGCATCGACACCATAAAACCAAATGCGATGGCGACAGTCATATAACTGGTAAAGGTCTCGGCGGTACCAATGGCGGAAAGCGGCTCGTCGCCGTTGCCCTGGAGCATCGAGGCGGGCACAAAGGCCGCAATAATATAATCGATAAGCTGAAATGGGCCAAACACCAGAATCGAGCCGAGGATCAAGCCAACGCCAATACCAATCAGGGCGTAGGTCAGGCGAATGCGTAATTCCTTGAGATGATCCATCAAGGACATTGCACCGGCATCGGTCGGCGGGGTCTGGGGCGCAGGTTCCGACAGGTTGGAGTGTGTCATATCAGGATGCTACTGTTTCGGGCTGTTGATCAGCTTCTGCCAACTGATATACCGACGGGACTTGCCAATCGCTTTCGAGCAGGCCGCGCACCTTCAACTGTTCCTGAAGCGCGTGCATATCGGCAATCAGGGCCTGCAACTGGGTCATCATCCGCTCATAATCGGCAGTGCTCACCGTGCTGTGGGTTGCCACCGTGCCATTGCCTGGACGCACCGCCGCAACCGTGCGGCTGGCGGTTGGCGCAGGGCGTGCAACGGGCGTGCCTTCGGTAGGCGGCTGGATCGTCGGCTCAACCAGTCGCCGTTGTGCAGCAGGTTCAGCCGCTGGTTGGACAACATCGAGCACAGCCGACGGGCTTGCATCGATATCTGCGTTCACAGCATCGGCTATGGTTGCCGTGGGTGTGGCAGGTGCAGCCTCGGCAGGTGCAACCGTTGGTGTATCGGCGGCAGGCGCTAGCGCGGGTGGCTGCCCAATGGTCTGCACTTCTGTTTTCAGCCGTTCCAGATCAGCCAGTTCGTTCTGCTTAAATGCCTCATTCACCGTTCTGGTCGTTTCAGAAACCTGGCTATCGAGCAGCCGCATTTCTGCGTTGAGCTGATTTTTGGCACGTACAAGCTCATCACGCAGCGAAACAATCTCCTCCTCAAACTCGCGCCGCACCTGTTGCATCATCTGCAATTCGGGCGATTGTTGCTGCCACGCCAGCCAGCGCGCCATCAGCCGTCCGGTCTGCCGCCCAAGGTCACGCAGACGTTCAGGCCCCAGGATGACCAGGCCGATGATCAGCACCAGCAAGATTTCAAAAACGCCAACACCAAAAAAGTTCATAGATTTCTATTTGGCAAAGAACGGGAACAGCAGCAATGCAGCGTTGCATGCTGCTGGCGGGGCAAGGAGCCGGATGGACCGCGTACCAGAAGATAGGACGTGGTTCTTACTGAACGTGCTCACGCAGATAGTTCAGTGCATCCCCAACGGTAACAATCTTCTCAGTATCTTCATCGGAAATCGTTACCCCGAATTCATCTTCCAGCGACATCATCAATTCGGCAAGGTCGAGCGAGTCGGCATTCAAGTCATTGATAAACGCAGCTTCTGGCACAACTTTGCTTTCTTCGACGCCCAACTGATCCGCAATAATCTTCTGCAAACGTGTTTCAAGATCAGGTGAAACCACAGTTGCCACCTTTCTAAGCAAAACCACCTAATACCATTAGAAACAGATACCGAGAGAGTATACCATACTACGACTTGCGCTTTGTAGCATACTTATTGGCGACAAACCCCAGCACCCCGTTCACAAATCGGCTGGAATTGTCGCTCCCAAAATGCTTGGCAAGCTCAACTGCTTCGTTGATAACCGCCTTCAGTGGCGTGCGTTCGGTCTCATCGACGAGGAGTTCGTACAGCGCAATCCGTAAGATTGCCTTATCAACACCGGGCATTTGCGAAACGGGCCAGTTGGGGGCCGCCTCCTCGATCACCTGATCAAGATAGTAGCGGTGCTCCCACGCACCAATCACAAGATGTCGTAAAAACTCCGCGCCTTCTGGCGCGAATGCTTCTTCTTCCAGTCGTCGTTCAAGGACAACATCTATTGGATGATCGATGCTATCAACTTCGAACAATATTTGAAGTGCTGCAACGCGCACACGGTGACGAAGACCGGCCACGATGTTCCTCTGTTCCCAATTGCTTGTGTACAAACTGCTGCATCTCAGGATACGGGCACCTGCCCATCCTGTACAACACACCCTGAGTCCTTTGATGATTGTAACGGTTTTCAGAGAGAGCGTCAAGGAACGCACGCCTGTGCTAGCGGTGTTAGCGCATCACCAAACCACCATCCACCACAAACGTCTGTCCGGTGATATAGGCCGCCGCATCAGAGGCGAGAAAGCAGGCCAACCCCGCCACATCTTCTGGTGTACCCAGGCGTCCCAATGGGATAGAAGCGAGCAAGGCCTGGCGGACCTGCTCGTTGAGGGCATCGGTCATATCGGTTGTAATATAACCGGGAGCAATCGCATTGACGGTAATATTGCGGCTTGCAATCTCGCGGGCGGTGGCCTTGGTAAAGCCAAGAATGCCCGCTTTGGCGGCGGCATAGTTGGCCTGTCCCGCATTGCCTATCAAGCCCACCACCGAGGCAATATTGATAATCCGTCCAGATCGTTGCTTTGTCATCGGACGCAAGGCCGCCCGTGTACAGAGATAGACACCGCGCAGGTTGGTGTGCAGCACACTGTCGAAGTCTTCTGCTTTCATCCGTAGCAGCAGCGTGTCACGGGTAATACCCGCATTATTGATCAGGATATCAAGCCGATGGTGCGTATCGAGCACTGTTTGAAAAAGTTGATCTACTGCTTCGGCATCGCTGACATCGGCCTGCACTGCTTGCGCCGTGCCGCCCTGCGCCACCACCCCAGCGACCGTCGCTTCGGCAGCAGCAGCATTACCGCGATAATTCACCACGACACTGGCCCCGGCAGCAGCAAGTGTCCAGGCAATCGCCCGCCCAATGCCACGGCTTGCGCCAGTGACGAGGGCGACACGGCCCGTCAGGTCAAGGTGCATGGTACCTAGTGTCCTGCGATGTCAAATAAGGTTTTCCCATCAATAATAACCACATTCGGACGCGACTTCGCCGACTTGACGGTATCATCGGTAAACTCCGTGGAGGTAATCAGGAGTCCTTTGGGGATGTTGCGCCGCTTCATATCTTGTACCAGTGCCTGAAGTGTTCCACCGCGTACCTTGTCCTCAACCGAGAGCCGCAGCAAATACTGTTCGCCCTCGTACTCCATCTCAATATCGAGGAACTTGTCTTTGCTCAGGAACTTATAATCGACAAAGGCAAAGCCATTTTTCTTGAACATATCGCTGACATACGTACCGAGTTGGGGCAACGACAGGCCCTGCACATCTTCTAGCGTTCGCACCGGCGTATGCCGTTCGAGCCGTCCGCCGCGCAGTTCAAGCTGTTCGCGCATTTCGCGCTGGCGCTGTTCGGCGCGCCGACATAATCGCCCC
>JAAUSQ010000137.1 GCA_012033195.1 Chloroflexaceae bacterium | reverse complement strand
CGACCACACGGCCGCGCGCAACTTCGACCTGTTCCTGATCGACGCGGACGGCAAGAACGTCGAGCAGGTGACGGACAGCCCCGAGTTCGACGGCTTCCCGATGTTCTCGCCGGACGGCCGACACCTGGTGTTCGCGAGCAACCGCTACGGCAAGCAGCGCGGCGACACGAACGTCTTCGTCGCCGAGTGGATCGACTGAGCGGCCAGGCCGCGCGAACTGGCAATGCCCAGCTTGCAGGTATCGGTGCCGGGGCAGGCTGCGATGGTCAGGTGCAGGTGTGGCACGACCTGCTCGGCGTGCTGACCGATTTTTTGCCACGCCACGCCCGCCGCTATGCCAACCTCGCCGATGTAATCAGCGGTGCTATCGGGCAGTATGCGGCAGATGTGCGGGCCAGCACTTTTCCCACCAGCGAAAACGCCTCGGCAATGAACGACGACGATCTGCGCGAAGCACTCGACGGCATCGCGCATGCATCGGAACCAGCATCGGTATAATAAGCCGGGAGGCTGTCACGTGTGGTATACAACGCAGCCTGCACAGCCGGGCTGTGTTTGCCTATCGCCTATCGCCGCTGCCCTCGTGTGAGGCAGCATGCTGTAAAACCCATGAACTATCCATTATTTGTGTATGGCACCCTGAAACCAGGGTATAGCAACTATCCTATCTATCTGGAAGGCTGCACCCTGCACGAAGAATCGGCCACGCTGCTTGGTGGCGCACTGTATACTGAAGGGCAGTACCCGTACCTCGTGATGGAGCCGGATCTGGTGCGGCCTGATGAACGCGTACAGGGCGTGCTTATCACCGTACGTCCGGATGTCTACAATGCAGTACTGGCGCATATCGATGTGTTGGAAGACTATGTACCCGGCGGCGCGGATAACTGGTACGAGCGTGTGGTGTCCCCCGTCCAGACGGCCAGCGGCCCCGTTGCGGCATGGCTGTATGTAGGCGGCAGCGAGATACTGATGTTCATACGAAGTGGTATATTTACCCGCATCGAAAGCGAGGTATGGCATGGAAGTCGTTGAAACCATTGAAGCAATGCGGCAGGCCCGCCGCGCCTTCGGTCGGGTGGGGTTGGTGCCCACCATGGGCTTTTTACATACAGGGCACCTGGCGCTGATCCGCCGCGCCCACGCCGAGTGTGAGCAGGTGGTGGTCAGTGTGTTTGTCAACCCGACCCAGTTTGCACCGCACGAGGACTTTGAGTCCTATCCCCGCAATATGGATCGTGATCTGGCGCTGTTAGCGAGCGAAGGGGTGGATCTGGTGTTTGCACCTGCTAGCAGCACGATGTACCCGGCGGGCTACAATACCTTTGTTGATGTCTATGGCGTTACTGATACGCTGGAGGGTGCAGCGCGTCCGGGTTTCTTTCGCGGCGTAGCGACGGTGGTCTGCAAGCTGTTCACGATTGTGCAACCCGACCGGGCCTACTTCGGGCAGAAAGATGCCCAGCAGACGGTGGTCATACGCAAGATGGTGCGTGATCTCA
This sequence comes from Chloroflexaceae bacterium, assembly GCA_012033195.1. GTDB lineage: Bacteria > Chloroflexota > Chloroflexia > Chloroflexales > Chloroflexaceae > JAAUSQ01. The sequence goes on along the minus strand of JAAUSQ010000137.1, from coordinate 10,575 downwards.
ACCTGCCGCTTGAGGTGGTGGTGTGCCCAACCGTGCGCGAAGCCGATGGCCTTGCGATGAGCAGCCGCAACGCCTACCTCAACGCCACAGAACGACAGGCCGCGCCAGTATTGTATCGGGCGCTCACAGCCGCACAGCAGCAATATCTAGCGGGCGAACGTGATGCAGGCACATTGCGCGACACGATGCAGCAGGTACTGGCGCATGAACCACTGGCCCAACCCGAATACGTGAGCGTTGCCGACCTGCACACCCTGCAAGAACTGGCTTGGGTCGGTGATTCAGGGGCGCTGCTCTCGATGGCGGTACGAGTGGGGCCAACCCGCCTGATAGATAATATTATGCTCGATGCATCCCGCGCGGGGGCAGGTTCGCGTGCCTCACCCAGGTAGACAGGCACCGTGGTAGCTATTGAGCGGCTTCCTACGAATCCCACCCTGGCGTTGAGCAGGTCTCTAAATCACCCGATTGCACGCCATCCATCAGTGCCATCTGGCGCTGCTCGGATGATCCGTGTGTCCACGTTTCAGGCGAGACATAACCCTGTGTCTGGCGCTGGATGCGGTCGTCCCCCACTGCGGCGGCGGCATCCAGGCTCTGAATAATCTCTTCCTCGGTTACTGCCGTCAGATAGCCCGTCTCTGTCGCATGGTGAATCCAGATCCCAGCAAGGCAGTCTGCCTGAAGCTCTATCATCACTGCATCGCTGGTAGGGCCAGTATCGCGTGCGCCCGCCGCATCCAGTGTGCCAACAAGATTCTGGATATGATGACCATACTCGTGCGCCAGCACATACGCGACGGCAAACGAGCCGCCCTGAGCACCAAAGCGGGTACGCAGTTCTTCGAAGAAACTCAGATCCAGGTAGACCTGCTGATCCTGGGGACAGTAGAACGGTCCTACTGCGGCGCTGGCATAGCCACAGGCTGCCTCGGTTGCATCGGTAAAGAGCACAAGCGTGGCAGGTGTATAACTGGCTCCCTGCCGAGCAAACTCCTCATCCCAGAACGCCTGAATACTATTCACAAAGCCTACAACACGGCAATCTTCGCGGGCATTGGCATCGGCACCCGTCTGGCATTCTTCCTCCAAGTTGCCAAACGAACCGGGATTGTCCGAGGATATCGGTGTTGGCACGGTCTGTGGAATTCCCAGGCTTGATGGATTAACGCCAAACAGCAGCGCAACTACCAGGATTATCAATCCGAGTCCACCACCGCCTACAGCAATCTGGGTGCCAACCCGCTGGCCACGCCGATCCTCGACTTGCGATGGGTCGAGGCGTGATCGATCATCAAATGCCATTTATTTCCCCCGCTCCATGGCAAACTTGCTGATACTACAAGGCTATGGGGATAGGACATTGGGCCTACCGCATAGATGTATTCAGTATGCTATCACGAATCCTCCCCTCTACGGGAATTTTTTGAGAGGGATATTGTTGGTGATGCTCCCTCTAGGGAATACATCGCTGCTCGATGCATCCGGCGCATGATCGGGCTAGCGTGCTTCATCCAGATACACCGGCATTGTGTTATCGAAACCGTGAGCGAGGATTGGGCGGAGAACCTGCGGATAGAAGCGGTATGCTTCGAGGTCGGTCAGGGGCAGCCACGCCACGCCAATCTGCGCGGTATCGGGAATGTGCCCCACGGTTGGCTCGGCGTTGGCGGCGATGCTGCACAGGAAAAACAGATCAAGTTGATGCACATCATCAACCTCGCGCCGTACGATATGGTCGCGCACAAAGCGCAACGCCCCAACCTCCACCGCAAGACCAATCTCTTCCAAGCACTCGCGCCGCAACGCATCGGGCAGCGCCTCGCCGCGCTCCTGCCCGCCGCCGGGCAGGGTGTAAAAAATACCGCGCTGATCTTGCATCTTGATGGTCAGCAGGTGCTCGTTGCGAATAATAATCGCCTTAACTGCTGTTCGCACACGCCTGCGCGGTGAGGTATCAAGCTGGTCGGTCGTTTCGTGTGGCGGTCGTACGTTCGAGTACCACAAATCGGTATCCATATGTGTGCTCCTTTCTGGTTTGCACTGCTAAATAGTTTGAAGCAGTATAGCACGATTCGATGTAGCTGTGCCTCCGTCTAAAGGCCGAGCCATTGCACCAGCAGCGGCACCAGGATCGCCGTGGTTGCGCCGTTCAGCCCCATCGCCAACCCTGCAAACGCGCCCGCCTCGGCGTGGATCTGCAACGCCCGCGCTGTGCCCAACCCGTGTGAGGCCAGACCGATAGCAAAGCCGCGCACGCTGTTATCACCGAACCGCAGCAGTGTGAGCAGTTCGTTGCCCAGCAGCGCCCCGATCATCCCCGTGAGGATAACCAGCACGGCAGTGAGGGAAGGAATGCCGCCGACCTGCTCGGAGATGCCCATTGCAATCGGGGTGGTGATCGACTTGGGAGCCAGCGAGAGCAGCACCGCACGCGGCAGATCAAGCGCCTGCCCGATCCAGACCGCTGACAGTACGCCCGTTGCCGAGCCGATCAGCAGCGCCCCAACCAGTGGCAGCAACATTTTTTTCAAACGCGCATAATAGGTGTATAGTGGTATAGCGAGCGCAACAGTGGCGGGGCCGAGCAGAAAATGCACAAACTGCGCCCCAGCGAAGTAGGTGTCATAGGGCGTGCGTGTGCCCATTAGCACCAGCACCAGCACCACAATCGCCAGCAATACCGGATTCAGTAGCGGGAGCCGCCCCGCTCGTTGATAGAGCCAATCGGCAGCCAGATAGACCAGCAGGGTCAGCGTCAGCCAGAGCAGCGGCGTTTGCGCGAGGTACACCCAGATATCGGTAATATTTTCTTGCATTGAGGGACTCCCTTCTATCCTGTTCTTCAGTGCGCTATGTGGTTTAATATGTATAAAGAAAATGTTATGCTCGTGGTGTCTGTCCAATGAATAGCCGCAACACCAGCGCCGTTATCACGATTGTGATCAGCGTACTGCCAATCAGGGTTATCAGTAGCGCCAGCCATGCACCTTGCAACGTTGAGAGATGGGCAATCACGCCGACACCTGCCGGCACAAACAGCAGCGACAGGTGCGCCAGCAGGCCTTCGGCAGTGCGTTGGAGAAAGTCGGGCACACCGCCACTCGCCAGCAATACCCCCACCAGCAACAGCATGCCGATGACTGGCCCCGGAATAGGCAGGACAAACGTGCGAGCAACGATTTCACCAATCAACTGAAACAGGAGTAGCAGGGCAAAAGCGCGTATCATCGAACATCCTTTCTTCGTATTCATGCTTACCAGAGCAACCGCAGGGCAGGCGCACCACGCACCGCCCGCGACCCGAACAACTCGGCACAACTCGAACGACACACTATTCTATCAGTTGGACAAACGAAAGAGACAGCAATGCAGAAACAGGGAACGCTTCTCGAATGGCTCGCGCTGGCGGTGATTGTCCTGCTTATCATTGGTGGTATGGGGTTTGTAGCGCTGCGCATGGTTATTGCACCGCGCATGGCAACCCCACCCGCCCCTGCGCCTGCTGCCGTCGCACAGGCCGAACCCACCGCCACCGCCCTTGCCGATGCAATCGCCACCGATACCCCACCCACTCCCAACCACCGTGCCAACGCCTCAGCCGACGCCGCTCCCCGTCTACGAGCCGCGCTTCGCGGTGGCATCGTGCCCGTTTGAACCTGAGAGCGATGCCACTATAGAATGTGGCTATCTCGTTGTGCCCGAAGACCGTACCAACGCCGATAGCCCGGAAATTGAGCTTGCCGTGGCAATTATCCGCAGCCCCGACCCGGCCAAAGCACCCGATCCTATTCTGTATCTGGAGGGCGGGCCAGGGGGCACGGCACTATATACCATTGATCGGTGGGTCCAGATGGGCCTGGCTAGCAACCGCGATGTCATCGTGATGGATCAGCGGGGTACTGGCTTTTCAAGGCCGACGCTCGATTGCCCCGAAGTATCCAACTGGACATACCGCTATTTACGTAGCCCCGAATGGTTCATGCGCGACTCGCTGCTCAAGTGCCGCAATCGCCTGGGCCGCGAAGATGTAAACCTGCGTGCCTACAATAGTGCTGCCAATGCCGCCGACGTGGAAGACCTGCGACGCGCCCTTGGCTACGCGCAGATCAACCTGTACGGCATTTCGTATGGCACACGGCTGGCGCTCACCGTGATGCGCGACTACCCGGAAGGCTTGCGAAGCGTGGTGCTCGACTCGACCTACCCGCCGAACGTCGATCTGTATGCCGAAATGCCAAGCAATACCGTGCGGGCCTTTAACCAGATTTTTGTTGGCTGTGCGGCCAATGCCGTATGCAGTGCCAACTATCCCAACCTCGAAACCGACTTTTACCGTTTGATTGCCGATCTGAACGAAGACCCGCTTGTACTGAGCTTCTCGGAGTTTGGCGGCGGTGTGCGTATTTCTGGCGACGACTTGATCGGAATCTTTTTCCTGTCGCTCTACGATACCGAACTCATTCCGATGCTGCCGCTGGTCATCGACTCGACGGCCAAACAGAACTACGAACCACTCCAGATCTTGATGCTCTGGTCATTGCTGCGCGGCTTCCAGGCCGATACCATGCAGCCATTTGATGTGGATGGCTTCAGCGAAGGGATGTACTATTCGGTGCTCTGCCGCGAAGAGATGCCCTTCACCACCGAAGACGCAGTCGAAGCCGCCGCTGCTGCCCGCCCCGAAGTAGAAAAGTATTTTGTCGAGGGCTTTGATCTCGATATGATCATGTGCCGCATCTGGAAGGCGGGCGAGTCGGGGGCCATTGAAAATCAGGCCGTTGTAAGCGATGTACCAACGCTGGTCCTAGCAGGCGACTACGACCCGATTACGCCGCCGCAGTGGGGGCAGATCGCCGCCGAAACGCTGAGCAATGGCTATTACTACGAGTTTCCCGGCTTCGGGCACGGCGTGAGCGTATCGGGCGCGTGCCCGGAGGGTATCACCAGAGCGTTCATTGCCAACCCATCGCAGGCCCCTGACACAAGCTGTATGGCGGGGCTAACCGGAGCCAACTTTCAGACCGAATGGCGCTTTGATTTCTGGGAGCAGTTTGGGCAGTAGGCAAGCAAGAAGCAGCCCCTCTGCCCATCGCTGGGAGAGGGGCGCTATGACAGCCTACGCTTATGAGGAGTTTACTCTTCGCGCAGCGCCCCCCACACCAACGGGCCAACCACCATAAGCGTAGCAGTTAAGGCGGCCCCACCTGGAATAACTTCGCCAATTCGATAGTACCAGCTCCCCCCTATTGATAACTGCTGTCCGCGCTCGTTGCTCTCGGTATATGCCAGCAGCAGCGGCAGCAGCGAGTAGGGACTGATAATATTGATCGGCAGCAGGCCCATCTGCATCACCGTCGCGCCCGACCACCAGCGCCGCCGCACCAGCAGCAGAACGCCAGGGGCAATCAGCCACCACATCCATGTATTTTCACTGGACACAACATCGCGATATTGCAGCACGACACCGAGCCAGTCTAACCATGCGCCCAGTGTCAGGCCGACGAATGCAGCCAGCACGCCGCCCGCCACCAGCACAGGCCCCCACTGTCGGGCCGCTAGCAGATGCAACCCCGCCACCAGCACGGGTATCGCCGTGACCTGCGGCTTGATTGGTAGCAGATAGGCCGCAAGAAAAGCGGCGGGCCACCAGTGGCGCGCTCTGACCATCCATACCACCATGAGCAATCCACCGGTAATGATAAGTGATGGGTTATTACTGTGGGTAGTATGCAAAATCGGCACAAACAGCAGAATCCACCAGGGGAAGCGCAGCAGCGTGAGCGCGCCCGCCAGCACCACCGCTCCTGCGGTCAGCAGCAGCAACTCGGCGGCGGCAAGTGGAAGCCACGCCACTGGCAGCGCTAGCAACAGGGCGCTGGGTGGATAGGCCAGGCCTATCTCGGCACAGCGTGGACACCGGCCAACACCGGGCGCATCGTATCGGGCCTTGATGAGCGCCTGTACATCTGCACTGTAAGGGTTTTTTCCCTCGTACACCGCTTGAGCACCCGTAACAAGCGGCATCATATCACGGCCTGTATACCCAACACTGAGGCCCATTACAAGCGCCAGTATGCCGAACGTGAGCAAGATCGTTTTCAGCCTGTCATCCATACCGGCGTGTGTCTCCATCATAGTTCAAGATAGGGGGTGGAATTATTACACGAATAAACCGTATCAAAAACAATATACCCTCTAGTATTATACTTCACTCAGCATCAAAAAGCCCCTCTGCCATCGCTGGGAGAGGGGCCGTGCCGCACTATTACGCCGATACGCCGTTGGTCTCTATTGCGCGTTCGGCTATAAACTGATCAAGCGCATGGAACGCCTCAGCACCATACATCGCCGCTGGCCCGCCGCCCATCAGAATAGCAACCCCGATAGCTTCGGCAAGTTGCTCACGGGTTGCACCATACTTCAAAGCATCGTGGACATGCGCGGCAATACAGGCATCACAGCGCACTGCTATCGCTATACCGAGTGCAATCAGTTCTTTCGTTACCTGCGAGATTGCACCTTCCTGCGTGGTGGCGTGGTGCAACTGCCCAAAGGCCCGCAGTGCTTTCGGGTTGGCCTCGCGTAAGGTGGCGACCTGTTCCTGCATGCCGCGACGTAGTTCTGGGTAGTTCTTCATAGCTGTGTATTGCTCCTTCTCTATCCATCGCCTCTCACATTGTGAATAATAACACAAAGTATATGTGATGCAGATGTATCTGTATCACACCGTGTGAATGTTTCTTCACCGCTAGACAAGCGCCCCTATCTGCCGTATGATCATCGTATGCACTACTCACCCGACAACCCGCCGCCCTCAGTGCTGCATGCCTTCGTCGAAACATGCCGCCGCACGCCTAGCAAGCCCTGCCTGTCCTTCGAGGGCCAAACGTATACCTACGCTCAGGTGTATGGTGCGGCCCGCGCCTACCAGAGCTATCTCCCTGATATGGGCATGCTCCCCGGCGACCGGGTCGCGCTGTACCTCGCCAACAGTCCCGCATTCCTGGCGGCCTACCTGGGTATCTGGATGGCAGGCGGCACCGTGGTGCTGATCAATACACAGTATCGGCAGGTAGAACTGCACCACATCCTCAGCGATTCGGGTGCCCGTATCTGCATTACCGATGCCAATAGCACCGCACCGCTTGCACCATTTGCCGAGCACGTCTTTGTATATGCGGCTGGCAACCCCGATGGGCACCTTACCAGCGCAGACGATCCGCAAGGGCGCGGCGTGCGCTGGCATACACCCGACGAACTGCCCGCCCCCGACAGCCTTGCCCTGCTCGCCTATACATCGGGCACCACCGGACGCTCGAAGGGGGCCATGCTGACCCACCGCAACCTTGCGGCCAACAGCGCCGCTGTTACCACAGCGTGGCACTGGACCGCCGATGATACGCTACTGCTGACACTACCGCTGTTTCATATTCACGGGCTTGGCGTAGGCATACACGGCACCTTCCTCGCGGGCAGCACCGTTGACCTGCGCCGCCGCTTCGATGCCGCTGCGGTATATGATACGCTCTCCAATGGCGATGTCACGCTCTTTTTTGGGGTGCCCACCATGTACACCCGCCTGCTTGCCGAAGCCGCCCAGTGCGACCCGCACGGCACTCGTCCCGCGCCACCGCTGCGGCTATTTGTCTCTGGCTCGGCCCCGCTCAATCCGCACACCTTCGCCGCCTTTGAGCAGCGCTTCGGGCAGCCCATTTTGGAGCGCTACGGCATGACCGAAACCGGTATGAACCTGACCAACCCGTACCACGGCGAGCGACGACCGGGTACCGTCGGGCAACCCTTCCCCGGTCAGGAGGCACGCATTGTTGATATACAAACGCGCCAGCCAGTTCCCCCCGAAACAGAAGGCGAAATACAGGTGCGTGGGCCGCACGTCTTCCAGGGGTACTGGCAGCGCCCCGATGCCACCGCTGCGGCATTCGATAGCGACGGCTGGTTTAATACGGGCGACCTGGGGTGGGTCAGCAGTGACGGCTACTTCACCATAGCAGGCCGCGCCAGAGAGTTGATCATCACCGGTGGCTACAACGTCTACCCGCGTGAGGTTGAAGAAGTGCTGCTCACACATCCTGCGCTCAGCGAGGCGGCAGTGCTGGGCCTGCCCGATACCGACTTGGGCGAACAGGTGGTTGCAGTGGTAGTCGCCCGCACGACACTTGATGCAGCGGCCCAGCACGCCCTGGCAACCGAACTGATAGCACTCTGCCGCGAACAACTGGCGGCCTATAAAAAGCCGCGTCAGGTGCGCTTTGTGGCGGAACTACCCCGCAACGCGCTCGGCAAAGTGCAGAAACATCTGCTTGCTCAACACCTTTCCAGCAGCGCTGGATAATGGTATACTACAGCGGTTGTGCAACCATAACGATTGTAAGGAGGAGAAACAGTGGAAGCAGCACTGCATGTAACATTGATTATCCTGAGCGTCCTGATGACCGTGCTGGTCATTGTGCAGGTGCGCGGGCAGGGCCTCTCGAACCGCGACTCAAGCTCGGTTTACCACACCAAGCGCGGCCTCGAAAAAACGATGCACCAGACAACGATTGTCATCAGCGTGATTTTCTTGCTGTTATCGTTGATTGCTAGCCTGCCCCTCTTCGGCACAGGTACACTCGCGCTCTAATGGCACGTCGTATTCGCTGGCAAATTGTTATTGCCGTGGTTAGCTCGCTGCTCATTATCGGCCTGCTGACACAGCTTGCCTTCACCACCCTGGCCGTCTCACAGCCGCTGACAGGTGGCAGCTATGTCGAAGCGGTTACGAGCATGCCCGTGCAGGTCGTGCCACCGCTCAATACACCGCTCTCCGACCCGACCGGGCGCGATGTGGGTGCCTTGCTGTTTGATGGCCTGACCCGCATTGGCCTCGACGGATTGCCCGAAGGGGCACTGGCCGAGGACTGGGATATTGAGCAGAACGGCGAGGTATATCTGTTTTATCTGCGCCCGAATGTTACCTGGCACGACGGCGAGCGCTTCACCGCCGATGATGTTGTCTTCACCATCCGCAGCATTCAAGATGAGCAGTTTCCGGGCGACCCATCGCTGCAAGTCTTCTGGAGCAATGTACAGGTTGACCGCATCGATGACCTGACGGTGCGCTTCACGCTCACCGCACCCTTTGCGCCGTTTCTGGCGGCAGCACGCCAGCCGATGATGCCCGCCCACCTGCTGCAAGATATTCCGCTTGACCAGTGGGCTACCTCGAATTTTGCGCAGCAGCCAGTCGGCACTGGCCCCTACCGCCTGAATACGTGGGCCAACGAGCAGATTGTGCTTGAGGCTAACCCCGACTACTACGCTGGCCGCCCGTTCATCGACCGGCTTGAACTGCGCTCTATCGAGTCGCCGCAGATGGCTTTTTCGGAATTGGTCAATGCCCAAGTCGAAGCCCTTGCCTTCAGCACTGCCGCCGCGCCCGAACTGGGGCAGGTGGCGCTACCTGCAACGGTACGCCGCCTGACGCTGCCGCTGGATGAATATGTCATCCTGACCTTTAATATGCGCGCCGCACCGCTCGCTGATCTGGCGTTCCGGGTGGCACTGGCTCAGGGGCTTGATAAAGCTTCCCTGATCGAGCAGGTACATGGTGGGCAGGTGGCACGGCTTGATACACCGATGTTACCTGGCTGGTGGGCGTATGACGAAGGTATACAGTGGCACACCTTCGACCCGCTGGCCGCAGCACAGGCGCTTGAAGCACTGGGCTACAATCTGAATGATGAAGGTGTCCGTGTGCGCGACGGCCAACCGCTGCAACTCTCGCTCATCACCGATGGCGATCTTGGGCGCATTGCCGCCGCCGAAGAAGTGGCACGCCAGTGGGGTAGCCTGGGGGTAGCGGTCGAGATTGAACCGCTGGATGCTGCAACGCTGCGCGAACGGCTCCGCACCCGCGACTTCACCCTGGCGATCCACGGATGGGCACGCCTAGGCCCCGACCCGGATGTCTTTGAGCTATGGCATTCCAGTCAGGCCGAAAGCGGGCTGAACTATGCCGGGCTACAGGATGAAACGATTGACGAGTTCCTGGCGAGCGGGCGCACCGACCAGGAACTGGCGGAGCGTATTGAAGATTACCGCCTGTTTCAGCAGCGCTGGGTTGAGCTTACACCGAGCATCACGCTTTATCAGCCGCTCTATACCTTTACCACCAGCGATGCTGTCAATGGGGTGGGCTTTGAAGATGCGCTGGCCCGCCGTGATATCTTCTTCGGGCGCGAAGACCGCTACCGCAACATTACCCGCTGGTTCATCAATAGCTCACAGGAAGTACGCGGCACCCTACGGTAGGTGCAGGGTCATCGCAGCACCGCCGCAACGCCATCCTGCAAGGTGGCGCGGGTGGTCAGCATCCCTAGGTCAACCCCCAGATGCACCAGCGTCTGGGCAATCTGCGGCTGAATGCCCGTCAGCATCACCTGCGCACCGAGCAATTGCACCGCTCGTGCGGCCTGAATGAACGAGTTCGCCACTTGCGTATCCACCACCTGCACCCCGGTGATATCCAGGATCACGGTATGGGCACGATGTAATGCCACCCCATCCAGCAAC
>JAAUSQ010000136.1 GCA_012033195.1 Chloroflexaceae bacterium | reverse complement strand
TTTCGCCTTCGTTGGTAGTACTGGTTGTGGGCGATTGCCCCACCAGCAACTTGACCAGATGATCGAGCAACCACACAATCGGCCTGAAGATCCACGTCAGCCAGAGGATCGGACGCGCTACCAGCAGTGCAATCTGTTCGGCATAGCGCACCCCGGCAGTCTTGGGCACAATCTCCGCAAAGATAATGATCACAAATGTGAGCACACCCGAAAACAGACCAAGCCACGCACTGCCAAGCACTTCGGCGGCCATGGCTCCCACCACAATACTCCCGACAATATTGGCAACGTTGTTTAAGATAACGATAGTGGAGATCGCCGCATTGATATTTTCGCGAATACGCAGCACCACCCGTGCTGCTGATCCTCCATTTTCGGCAAGCTGACGCACACGTGACATGGGCAGTGAGAGCAATGCAGCCTCGGAACCAGAGCAGAGTGCGGAGGCGAGTACAACAACCAACACCGCAAGGAGGAGTTCGATCATTGTGTTTATCCTAGCTAATGAGCAACTCAACAATTTCAGGTTCAGTATACCATGCACAGAGAGCGCCTACGGTGCAGGCTCATTAAACACACTTGCCAGAAATTCCAGCAGGATGGTATACAACATATCCAGTTGCTCCGAGGCATCGTCGGCGAGCAGATAGTGTGACATCCCATCAAAGAAGGTAGCCTCGTAGGGTAGGCCCGCCGCTTCCAGTTCTGCCGCCAGTAGTTCCGATTGCTCAAAGGGTACCACCTCATCGCTGCGGCTGTGCATCAGCAGGAGCGGGGGCCAGTCGGGGCGCACATGGTAGCGGGCCGAGTAGCGCCAGAATGGTTCGGGGTTGGTGTTGGGTCGTCCCAGCGCAATCAGCGCCTGATCCAGGCCGAATGGTGGGGCGAAGGTGCCCGCCTCCAATTGGCGGCGCAACGCAAAGAGATCGGTCGGCGGGCCGAGCAGCACCGCCCCTTCGAAGCTCACATCACGCTGCAACATAGCCAGTACGTGCAGACTACTATAGCTTCCGCCCATCAGCACCAGTTGCCGCCCATCTGCATAGGGGAAGGCACCCGCCCGCACAAATTGAATCACGCGCTGAAGCTCATCCAGGTCGGCTTCCAGATCGAACGAGTAGGCGGGGCCAGTCGCTACCACGGCGTAGCCTGCCGCCGCAAGCGGAATGCTGACACCTTTCCAGGCTTCGGCGGGGCCAGGGTACACAATCAGCAGCACGGGCAGCGGTGCGGCGGCATCGACTGGTGTGTAATAAAACATGGTCTGGTTCGGTTGCCCGCCGCTATCAAACTGAACGCTCTGTTCAACGGCACTGCCCGGACGCGGCAGCGGCCACGCCAATGTGATCGGCGCACCAAGCCGCAGATCACGCCCCGGTTCTACGGCAGGCAGCGTAGGCGGCGGCAGGCGAATGTCGCGGGTCTGTTGCTGATCGGGTTGCACCCGCACCGCCGGACGCACGCTGATATCAACGCCATTGGTGGCCCCGACGACGGGGACATAGCTTCCGGCGGGCAGGTCGGGCAGGATGTAACATCCGGCAGTGTCGGTGGTGGTACTATGGGTGGTGCCCTCTAGCTCAGCCACCAGCACTGTCGCTGCCACAGCGGGCCGCCCATCGGCGGTACTGACACACCCCTGCAACGTGCCCGTGCCCCGCTGCTGCGGCGCACCAACCCGCTCATACCACCAGGCTTCTACCTGATAAAGCACAATATGACGCAGCGGGAAAATGCGCGGGTGGTCGCTGGTCGCCAGGAAAAGCACACCGATGACCAACATAATGCCCGCAAAGACAGGCCACGCCCGCACCAGCAGGCGCAGCGGGGCATTGTGGTGTGCTTCTTGCAAAGGGGAAGGATCATGCATAGACGGTATGCTATCGTAACTGGTAGCGCTGCAATCTTTGGTATAATAGAACCAGAAATGCTATAAAAAATAATTTTCCGAAGTCTCTAGTTAAAGGAGGGCCTCCTGATGCGTAGGCATTTGCAAATCGCTGTACTGCTGTTGCTCGTCTCTCTGTCGGTCATGGCGTGTGATCCACTTGACAATTTCTACGGTTCTACCACCTACTACAATGCTACCCCCACCCCGCGTACCCTGTCATTGCAGGCGGCTGCCGACATTATGACCATCCAACTCACCAATCTGTATGGTCTGAGCGGGGTTATCGTTGAAACCAACGAACCCGGCACGCTGGTTGTCACCTACGATGGCGGCATCGAACCAGTGGCAGTCGATGCAGTCGGCAGCGTCGTGGGTGGGTTGATGGAACTGAACGACACGTCCATTACCGAAATTATCATCTCCCCCACCAATGGCGACGCGTTAGCCATTGACGCCCTGCTCATCCTGGCGTGGTTCGACCGGGGCCTGAGCGAACGCGATCTGATTTCAATGGTATCCGGCAGCCAGTAAACGCTGCACCGCTTGCCAACCGGTTGCCCGCTATGCCCCCTCGTTAGTGCATGAGGGGGTTTTAGGTTATGATCAAGCCGGAAACACGACGCGCCTCTCTCCAACGCAGGAGAGAGGCGCGGATACATTGCTGGCGATCAGTTGTTTGAGTTCAGCGTCTCGGCAATCACTTCCAGGCCTTCCTGGGCCGTGTCGCCGAGATAGATACCCGGCACCCGGTCGCGCAAGACCGGATTGAGTGCAAACGCCCGCCCACCATACCCAAAAGAGGGCGCAGGCGGGGCCAGCTTCGAGAGCACCCGCCCGGTTTCCACCAGTTCAATCGCCGTTTCAATCGTGGACGAAGAGAGGCAGACCATATCCGGCTGCAACCGCTGGATGGTATCAACCAAGTCTTTCAGCGGCACCTGCGGCCCCAGGTAGACCACCTGCCACCCGTGCCGCACCAGCAGCACCGACAGCAGCAGCGCCCCCAAGTCGTGCTGTTCACTCGGCGCACAGCCGACGATAAGCAGGCCGCGTCCCTCGCTGATGGAATACGTATTGAGAATGCTGGAGAGTTTGCGGCGTACAAACTGGGTTGCAAAGTGCTCGACCGTTACGGAGAGCTTGCCCGCGTGCCACTGCTCGCCAATCTCAAACATCGTCGGCTGAATCAGCTTGAAAAAGACATCGTCCAGCGGATACAGCGCAAAGGCTTCGCCAACAATGCGCTCGGCACGCTTCTCGTCGTAGTCGGTCAGTGCCGCCAGAAACTGGCTATTCAAGCGCTCCCAGCTATGCGGCTCGGTATCGACCGCTGTTGCGAGCCACGAGAGGTTGGTATCGTTGCCACTTGTCATCAGGGCAATCGCCTGACTGATAGTCAGCCCTTCGGCAGTGCGGTCGCGCAGCCAGCGAATAACTGCAATATCTCGTTCCGAGTAGAGCCGGTGCCCGCCTTCGGTGCGATGGGGCCGTGGCACACCATAACGACGTTCCCAGGCGCGGAATGTATCTGCAGGAACCCCGGTCTCCTGTGCAACAGCCTTGGTATTATAGATCGGAATATCCGAGAACTGTGTCAGGAAGTTCTGTGGGGCCATTGGGTACCTCATCTTTCCTAGTAGCTAACATTATTGAGCAGTAACAATTCCTGACGAAATATCCTGATTGTTCTACAAAACAATAAGATTCTTGACGATATGGAAGTATTGATAGTTTATATTTGAAGTTTTTATTGATATACTCGCTGTAAGGTACCTTTTCTTTTCATCTTTAGTATATATTGTACCATAATGCACAGAGCATGTCAAAGAAATGCACAGTTTTTGAATCTGTTCAGTTTTTGGGATAAAGCCCGCCGCACAGCGCTGCACGCTTGCAGAGAAACGCGGGTTACGGTATAGTATCCAGGTTATGCACACGCTGATTACTGGCATCAACGGGTTTGTGGGGGGGCATCTTGCCGAGCACTTGCTAGCGCTGGGTGGCGCTTCTGTCTGGGGTGTAACCCGCACGCCGACGCTGATATTGCCGACCCTGCGCGATGCAGTACAGGTGGTGCAGGCCGATCTGTGCGACCCGGCCCAGGTTGCGGCGGCAATCGCAGCGGCAACCCCCGACGTTATTATCCATCTGGCGGGCCAGACGTTTGTCCCTGAGTCGTTCCGCGACCCGGCCACCACCCTGCACACCAATAGCCTGGCCCTGCTTCATCTTGTGCTGGCCCTGCTCGAACAGCAACGCGCCTGTCGGGTGCTGGTGGTTGGCTCCAACGAAGAGTATGGCCTTGTCACCCCCGCCGATATCCCGATTGACGAAGCAACCCCGCTGCGTCCGGCCAGCCCATATGGTGTAAGCAAAATTACCCAGAGCATGCTGGCCTTACAATATCATCGTAGCCACAATCTTGATATTGTTGTGGTGCGGCCCTTCAACCATATTGGCCCACGCCAGGACGAGCGCTTTGTGACGAGTGCGTTTGCCAAGCAGATTGTACAGATTGAAAAAGGCTTGCAGCCACCGCTGTTGCAGGTGGGCAACCTCGATGTGCAGCGCGACTTCACCGATGTGCGCGACATGGTGCGGGCTTATGCACTGGCAATCCAACACGGCGCGGCGGGACAGATCTACAATCTTGGCTCCGGTCAGCCGGTTGCTATCCGCACGCTGCTCGATATGCTGGCGGCGGCGAGTACAGCCACCTTCGAGATACAGCCCGACCCGACCCGCATGCGTCCGGTCAATGTACCGGTTGTTGCCTGCGATGCCCGCCGCTTTGCCACGCTCACTGGCTGGCAGCCGCGCATTCCGCTTGAACAGACGCTGCACGATATTCTTGCTGACTGGCGCACGCGTGTGCCAGATACTGCTACCGCTTAATATAATGCTGTGCTCTATCTGTGTAGTGGAAACCGGATACGTGGAGACTGGTTAGAAGTAACATACATCATTCACAGGAATGCACCCTATGAAAGCAGTGATCCTTGTTGGTGGACTGGGCACCCGACTGCGCCCCCTGACGCTGAACACACCCAAGCCAATGATCCCTATTGCGAACCGTCCCTTTATTGAGTATATGCTCAATCGGCTCCGCAACCAAGGGATTGACGAAGTTATCCTTGCGGTACAATACCTGGCCGACCGCTTCCGCGAGGTGCTCGGCGATGGTTCGCGGCTCGGTCTCAAGCTCCATATTGTCGAAGAACCCGAACCACTGGGCACGGTGGGTGCCGTCAAAAACGTTGAACACCTGCTCGATAACACAACGTTTGTCTTTAACGGCGACGTCCTGACCGACCTCGACCTGCGTGCAATGCTGGCCTTCCACCGTGAGAAAGGTGGCAAGGTGACTATCTCGCTCACACCCGTTGACGACCCGACCCAGTTTGGTCTGGTTGAGACTGACCGCAACCAGCGTATTCAGCGCTTTCTGGAAAAGCCGCGCCCCGAAGATATCACTACCAATATGATCAACGCAGGCACCTATATCATCGAGCCGGAGGTGCTGCGGTATGTGCCGCCGCAACAGTACTTTATGTTCGAGCGTGGCCTCTTCCCGGTACTGCTGCAAACCGAAAACCCGATGTATGGCTATGCCTCGCGTGCCTACTGGAACGACATAGGCCGCCCCCAGAACTACCTGGATGTCAACCACGATATTCTAATTGGCAAGGCCGAATACACTTTTGATGGCAACGAGATCGAGAGCCGCGTGTGGGTGGGTGAAAACTTTTATGCCGATGAATCGGTGCAACTGGTTGGCCCGCTGGTCATCGGTAACAATGTGCGGATTGCACGCGGCGCAACCATCATCGGCCCCACCATCATTGGGGACAACTGCGACATTGGCGAAG
The DNA here is from genome assembly GCA_012033195.1 of Chloroflexaceae bacterium. GTDB lineage: Bacteria > Chloroflexota > Chloroflexia > Chloroflexales > Chloroflexaceae > JAAUSQ01. Next base: position 6,359 of record JAAUSQ010000136.1, on the reverse strand, counting down.
ATGTGACGATTGAAGACTCGGTGCTGTGGAAAGACAACCGCATTGATGAAAAGGCCACGCTCCGGCATTGTGTGGTCGGCAACAGCAACCTGATCGGCAAACGCACCACCATTACCGGCAGCGCCATTGTCAGCGACGAGTGTATGGTTGGCCCCGATAACCGCCTGGATAAGGGTATCCGGCTATGGCCCGGTGCCCAGATCAAGGCCCAAGCCATTTCGTTCTAACGTGTAGCGAGACCCTCACCGGGTCGCCTGCGTGCGATCTCCCCTCTCCCCGCACGCTGGGAGAGGGGCCAAGGGTGGGGGGGTGCAGTGCTACCGACGTGCGCCCAGACCAAGCCCCTGCAAAAAGCGCTGTACAGGTGATGCCCCGTTCGCCGGCTGCACGGTCTGCGGTTGGGGTTCGTCGGGGCGCGGCAGCAGGCAGGCCCGGAAGATGGTCTGCTCCCCCTCCAACCCCTTCAAGTTGACCTGCAAGCGCTCCAGTTTGGTCTGGCAGATGACATCCAGGACGCGGCGGAAGGCCTCGTCGCGGTAGACTTGCTCCGAGAATGTTACTTCGCCGCTACGGGCCAACCCCTGAATACGCGCCGCCTTGTTGACCGATGAGCCAAAATAGTCGAGCCGGTCATTCAGGTTGACCAGAATAGCAGGCCCCCGATGCAAGCCAATCTTCAGCCACACCTGCTCGTGTATCTGGCGTGTTTCGTTGTATTGCTTTAGTTCTTCAAGAAACTGCACAATCGCCTGCATTGCCCGCTCATTGCTCATAAACGAGGCCATCACCGCATCACCAATCGTTTTGATAACACGCCCGCCATGCTGCTCAATCGACGCAAACAGAATGGTGAAGTGGTCGCGCACGATATTGTAGGCCACCGCATCGCCCAGGTTTTCATACATCTGCGTCGATCCGGTAATATCGGTGAACATCGTTGTCACCGACGAAATGAGCATCTGCTCGCGGTCGGAGAGCACCTGATCGCGGAATAACAAGCGAAACACCGGATGATGGCTGAGGTGTAGCCCTGTCAGACGCGGCGGCATATGATCATCGGGCAGCAGGGCAGCGCTTCGGGCGTGGCCCAGAGCATCGTGCGCGGGGCCATTTCGTTCACCAGCGTGATCTTGAGTGGGCCGGGTTGCACAGTGAGTGTATCCGGCTCGAAGGTGCCGCCACGCTCAGAAATGACGTGCTCTTGCAGAGTGGTCGTGGGAGTGCCCTCAACATACAACAGCCCTTTTGCCAGCGTTATCGGCGACATATACCGATACAACCCTGGCTCCATCGCTTCTTCCGCCGATACGCGCTCACCGGTCCAGGCTTCTATGCCAAAGCGGGGATGAAACTCAGCGATTGGTGCAAAGAACTCAAGCGGCGGCTCGGCCTGCTCAATTTCGGGATTGAGCGAAAAGGTTACTTCAACACGCTCGGCAAAGTCCAGCGCAAAGTCTACCTTGCAGGCCGGGCATCTGCTGGTTGCCTGTGCATCGGCAAGCCGTTGGAATTCGTTGGTAATGCCGTAGCAGTGCGGACAGTGTACATCCCAGTGCAAATTAAACAGGCCAACCGGCACCCCATAGAGCAGTTCGGTCAGCAGTGGGGAGATATCAACCTGCAACTCATCAGCGAGATAGGCTGGATTAATACGATAGCGGTGGGGCAGGTTCGATTGCACAATCCAGGTATGCATCGCGTTGATAAGTGTGCGGTCGGCATTTGGTCGTTGTTTCAGCTCCTCAAAGCGTTCTTGCAAACGTGCCGTATCCATAGCCTCTCCTTATCGTTCTATGCTTTTATCTGGTAGTTCGAGGCACTCCGATAGTATTGTTTTGTTCTAAACAAAGCGCATTGGATCGCTCCAAAGATGTGTAGTTACAGCGTACTCAGCACAGCCGCCCCTGTCAAGGCGCATTGTTACAAAACTATGAAGGGGGGGGATAAGGGTTTGATGCTATCCAGCCGATCCAGCGACAATATCCCCGGCGGTGCATAGTCGTGCAGCGCAGCAAGCCGTGGATCGTCCATATTGAGCAACACCGCTCCGGCGGTCAGCAGCATTGGCAGACCAAGCGCCTGCACCCATTCGGTAGCGTCCAATGCTTCCGGTGGCGGCGTGCCTGCTGCATCGGTGATGATACAGGCGGTGCAGCGGTCGAAGGGCACACCACGCTGCACAATATCGGCGGTATGCAGGCCCACCACCGCGCCGCGTGTGGTCGGGTCGGCCAGGATGTGCAGCACCGTGTTATAGGAGGCATGAGGATGGACGGTGTAGCCCTGCGCGGCGGCATCAAGCTGATGGGCAAGTTGCTGTACCATAGCGGGCCGGTCGTATTCGCCCGTCACCACATACAGCGGCACCCGCCCGATCTGCTCCCAGGGCGCGTCGATGCGCGGCGGCTGGGTGGGCAGGTCGTTCATCGTCGGTGGGTGGGTGCTGTTCAGCCGGAACATAGCGCCAGCCGTGATACCATAGCCAAGCTGGAGCACACTATCGGGCAGGTCGAGCACCGGCAGGGCGCGGCGGTGTGCCTCTGCCAACAGTTGCAGCACGGGGATGCTATGCGCTAATTGGCGGCGCTGCTGCTGCAATGCAAACAGCGGTGTGTCTTTATCCCACTCGTCATCCCCGGTTGCTAGCGCCCGGATGCCCTCCACCACATAGGCCGCCAGGTCGCGCCCGATGGCAGGCAGCGGTGTGCTGAAGCTCGCCGTTATCAGGTAACCATCCTCAGCAGGGGTGGCCTGCACATCGAGGTAGGCAATCACCAGGCCGATAAACTGCGCCCCATCTTTCAGCGCATCACGGATACGGCGGCTACGGTCGGTGGGGCAGCGCACTCGCAGCAGCACCCCCGACTGTGGACCGCGAATGTTGGGGCCGCCATATGCAAACAGATGCACAAGCTTGATGGGAGCAGTCATAACAAATCGGCAATGATGCGAGCCGCGACGTGCCAGCCACTTTCAATAGCTTCGTGGACACGTCCCCGCCCGACGGTGTAATCTCCCGCAAAATACAGGCCACTGCGGGTATCGTTCAGCCGCTCAAAGTCGGCCCCAGCGTTGGGCAGCGCATAGCCCCAGCGTTGCACATTCGCCCACAGCGGCGGGCCGAGGTCGCTCCCGACGAGGGCCTGCACCAGCCGATCAGATTCTGCAACGTATGTGGGCAACGGCTGAGCGGACGTGCCATAGGTGCCTTGTGCCGCCGCATCCCAGTGCAATGTAGCAAAGTCGTGTGCCATATGTGCGATCAGCAGCGCATGGTCGGCGGCACGTGCCCCGGCTTATCGTGCTCGCAGGCCACCCACGAAATCGGGTGGCGACGGTCGATATTGACTAGGGCATACCACGGCAGGGTGGGGCGCTGTGCATACAGCAGCGACACCGCCAGAATACGACGATAGGTAACTTTTTGTAGTTCGGTCAGCAGCGGCACCTGGAAGCGTTCGAGCAGGGTGCTGGCCGCAACAATCGCCGCTGTCTGTGGGCCGGGTGGTGTGAGCAGCACCGCGTCGGCGTGGCCCATATTGTTGCCTGCGGCATCAAGTAAGCGATAGCCGCCCTGACCGGACAGCAGTTCGAGGTGGTCAATCTGCACCTCAAACCGGATATCAAGCCCCTGTGCCATCGCCTTGCTCAGCGCCGTGATACCTGCTTCCCAGGCCCACTTTGGATCCGCGTTCTGGTTGGGGTCGCCTTCGCGAATGGTGCCCGCCGCATTAAATACCCACACCGGACGCTCAATATCAATTGCATGGGTCTCCAGAAACAACCGCTCTAGGTCGGCAGTGGGCGCTTTGACATACTGCGCTCCGTGGTCAAACGTCACCCCGGCCACGGTGCGGGTTGCTGCACGCCCCCCGACACCCCGGCTTTTTTCATAAACAGTGCAGGCAACCCCCCGCCGCTTCAGCACCTGTGCCGCAGCGAGACCCGCCACACCAGCCCCGACAATTGCTATGTGTACCATCTGTGCTCTTCTATTCTGTTATATCTAACAACCCATACCCGTTACGAGTGATCAGGTTGAAACGCATTCCACCAGCGCTGCCAGTTTGGTTCGCGGGGTGCCGCGACCGGGGCAGCCGACGGCTCGGCTTCGGCAGTGGGGGGTGTTGGGGAAGGAAGTAGGAGTTCGGGCACAATCACAACCTCACCCTCGCGGGCATACCCAAGCTGCTCACGCGCTATCCGCTCAACATACGCATCCGACTCGGCAAACTCCACCGCACCGCGCAACTGCTGATTTTCGGTTTCCATACGGGCCGCTTCTGCTTGCAATTCGACGCGCCGTGCTTCCAGGTTGGCACTCTGGATCACCTGATGAACAAAGTTGACCATCAACGAAATGGTCAGCGCAGCCAGGGCCAGAATAACAATATGGGTCCAGACCTGGCGCAGAGGTAGGCTGAGCCAGAGCGCAAGCGCTTTCTGGAGCTGTCCAAGCCAGACAAAGATCTGTTGAAGCCAGGTGGGGTGCCGGGTCGCATGCTTACGTTTTGCCATGAAGCTTCCTACGATGTACCGGTTGCCTCGGACGTGCGCGGGGCTTCAAGCAGCAATGGCTCATCAATATTGGCGCTCATGGTACTCTGACCTCGGAACAAGCCACCGGGATCGATCTGCAATGCAGCCGTTGCAATATCACCCCACACTTTGCCAGTTGGTGAAATTTCCAATTTATCAGTAGCCGTAATTTCACCTTTCACCGCACCAGAGACATGCACATTCTTGGCCTTAACCGTCGCAATGACACGCCCGGTCTCACCGATAATCAGGTTGCCAAGCACTTCAATATCGCCCTCGACCGAGCCATCGATACGCATATTGCCGTCCGATGTCAACGTCCCGACAAAGCGCGTATTTGCACCGACAACCGTTTCTGGCTTGCCTGTGGTCACGCTTGGACTGGCAGGCGATACAGCTTCTTTACGGTTATTGTTAAACAGGGCCATAAACTATCTCCCTCTCAATTGACCCACTCTGCCGTATAGATCGGGCCAGCGGGTGTGTGTATGTTGCTCCTGTGTCGTTCAGCAGCGCAGTCTATGCCATTCGCATTATAAACGAGGAGTGCTGTGCGGGCAAACACTTTTAAACGTCTAGTGGAGAAACAACACGTTGTCATGGCTTATGCTTGGGTGTAGAATGAAAAGAAGGTTGAGGCATCGTTTGATTAGTCACCTGGATAAACGAACACCATGGCCCGGTTGTCATACCGTGTAGATGTGCAGACATCTGTCCTGGAGGATATTGTGGATACCTGGGTTGAGCAGGCCATCCAATCGATTGCCGCCAACAACTCGTCCGGAGCTGTTGAACTTGCCGGAACTGCCGCAGATGTGCTCTTACGATGTGCACGAACCGATAGCGCTGAAACAGCCGAAGCATTTCGGTTCAATATTCTGCAGGCAGGGCAGGCCCTCATCGAGGCACAGCCGGCAATGGCCCCACTGGTCAATCTGGTTAATACGGTGCTGTGGCGGCTTGGCACCAGCAACACGCTTGCCGAAATGCGTACGATTGTTGATACTGTGGTACGCGACTTCAAGCGGCGGTTACACATGCACGAAACTGCGGTAGCCGAAGCCGCGCTGCCCCTGATCCTCGATCATGTTATCGTGATGACCCACAGCCGCAGCACCACCGTGCGGGCCGCCCTGTTCCATGCCAGCCGTGCCCAGCGGCGCTTTCAGGTGGTGTGCTCCGAGTCGCGCCCGATTTACGAGGGGCGCACCCTTGCAACCGAACTGGCCGAGCAAGGCATTAAGGTTACGCTTGTCACCGATGCACTGGCGATTTCCCGCGTGGCCGAGGCTGATCTGGTGCTGTTCGGGGCCGACCATCTCACCAACAGCGGCCTTGCCAACAAGGTTGGTACCTACGGGTTGGTGCTGGCAGCACAGGCCGCCCAAGTGCCCGTCTATGCGCTGTGCAGCAGCACCAAGTTTCTGCCCCCTGGCTACCCGTTGCCCTGGCAACATCGCCGCCCCGCCGAACAAGTCTGGCCGGACACGCCGGAAAATGTCACCGTTGAAAACTACTACTTCGACTACTCGCCGCTGCATGCGATCACAGGTATCGTTACTGAGCGTGGCGTTCTGCCCCGCGAAGTGATAGAGGGCTGGCTGGCGGCCCTGCAACTGCACCCCGACCTGCACGCGCCAGGTACGTACCAGCGGCGCGTAAGGCATTGCCCTTCATCGCCCTGCCACCCGCCGATAGATTGCCAGTGTTTCACGGGCGGCCCGTTGCCACGAGAAGCGCACCGCCTGTGGTGGGCCACGCTGCGCCAGCATTGCGCGTTGGTCGGCATCGTGCCAGTACTGCGTCCAGGGCATCGGCCC
>JAAUSQ010000135.1 GCA_012033195.1 Chloroflexaceae bacterium | reverse complement strand
GCATACACGCCCGCATACGATGACCATGGCGGTGCTTGGCACTGATGCAAGGCTGAAAGGCGTTGGTACCGCATTCATCAGCGGCGGCTGCATCACGTTAGCGGCCCGTCGCCAGAGCGCTTCAACGGGCATGATCAGGCTGCTGATAATGCCAATGCGTACGGCAGCATCCGATTCGAGCACTGCGCCGATCTGTTCGACCCACGCCCCTACAAAGGCCAGTCCATACAACATAAACAGCGCTACGCCATTGGTGAGCGTCGAAAAGACTGTGCCGAGTAGCAGCGAGACGGCCAGCAGCACCAGCGCTTCGAGCACCACCAGCGCTAGCCCTTGCAGCGGGTTGGGCGGTAAATACTGCGATTGCACATAGGCCGAGAGGAAGATGCCGCCACCGAGCAACACCAGATACATACTGATCATCATGGCGTAGCCGAGCCACTTGCCCAGGATAATCTGCCAGCGGCGAATGGGCTTGGTGGCGATGGTGTGAATGGTGTGGCTGGCGATCTCGCCCGATACTGTATCGACCGACGCAAAGATCGAGAGCATAATGGTGAGAAAGTGGACGACATACAGCCCCGCGATAATCAGGAAGTTGTAGCCCTGCTGCTGAATCAGGCGCGGCGTGGGGCTGGGGCCTGCTTGCATTTCGCGGTTGATAAACCAGAAGCCGAGGCTGAACAGCCCCAGGAAGACCGCACCCAGCAGCAGGGCCGCCAGCACCATCCGGCGGCGACGCGCTTCGTGAAAGGTCAGCCATGTAATAGTAAAGACGGTTTGCATCGAGGTTTCCTTATCGTCTGCGCTTTTGTGCCGCCTACTGCCCGCTATCTTCTTTGCCCACAATTTCCAGGAAGCGTTCCTCAAGCGACATGCGGCGGGGTGTCAGAGCGTACAACTGTGCCCCGCATTGCAGCGCCTGCTGTGCAATCTGCGGCAGCAATGCCTCGTCGGTAAGCTGTAGCTCGTAGTGTTGCGGATAGCTGCCGTTCACTCCTGGCGGCACGGGTGCGGCCTGCCGTACTGCGTGCCCGGTCATGTTCTCCAGCGCTGCCAGTAAATCGGCACTAACACCCGCAGCACGGAACTCAACCGTAATCTGGGTATGCCCCTCATCGAGGCGCATGGTCTGGATGACACGCCCTGTTTTGATGAACGCCACCCGGTCGCAGGTGGCTTCCACCTCGCCAAGCAGGTGCGAATTGAGAAAGACGGTAGTGCCGCGTGCCTTCAGGTCGCGGATGATGTTTCGCACCAGCATGCGCCCGAACGGGTCGAGTGCGGAGGTTGGCTCATCCAGAAAGACCAGTTCCGGCTCGTTGATGAGCGCCTGCGCTAGCCCGATGCGTTGCAGCATGCCTTTGGAAAAGCCTGAAAGCTGGCGGCGGGCGTGTTCGGCAAGCCCGACCAGTTCAAGCACTTCGGGCACGCGGCGGCGGCGGGCGGCGGCGCTCATGCCATACAATCTGCCGTGCAGGTCGAGCAGTTCGTGCGCCTGCAACCACTCGTGAAAGCGGAAGTGTTCGGGCAGAAACCCGATGCGACGGGCCGCATCTGCCGCGCCCGGTGGGTGTGCAAGCACACGTGCGCTGCCGCGCGTGGCCTGCACCAGCCCAAGCAGCATTTTGACCGAGGTGCTTTTGCCTGCGCCGTTCGGCCCCAGAAAGCCAAAAATCTCGCCGTGGGGCACCTGAAGCGTCAGGTCTTCCACAGCGAGTTTGCTGCCGTACATCTTTTGCAGGCTGGTTGTTTCGATGCTGTAGCTGGTCATACGGTGTTAGGCCCTTTATTCCCGCCCCTCTCCTGAATGGTCGAAGTGGGGCGGGGTGCATCCGATCAGTACATCGACTCGGCAATGCTCAATGCATCAATGATTTCGGTATCCAGGCTACTGACCAGCAATACAAAGAAGGTATCACCGTCCTGCCAGTAGATCTGAACATCTTCGGTATAGCTTCCGCCTTCCGACAGATTGTTGCCAGTCATCAGCAGGGCGGGCTTGCCATTGACCTGGACCTGCTGCACGTCGCTGATGTCCTGCGGGAAGGGCACTACCAGCGTACTGTTCCAGTCAATAGTGTTTGCCATTTCGCTGGCCTGCTCCGGACTCATACCAAGCACCCGCAGCAGTACCGTTCCCATCTGGCGCAAGTCAACGCCTTCGGGCAGCGACAGTTCTGGACTGCGGCCTTGCATCACGACTACTTCATACGATTCGTTAGCGTAGCTGCTGCCAACCATTGGCTCAAAGGCTGCCTGGACTGGCTGCTCGCCCAGTGCATCGGGGATTTCAACATCGGTGATATTGAGCAGGTCGAGCAACGAGCGCACCCCTACAACATCAACCTGAAACTCAACTAGCATATCATCGTACACCCGAAACTCGGTTTCGGTGATGCCCACTGGCAAGCTGGACGGCTCGCGGACCGGGTAGCCCACGGCGGCGGCGGCTTCGGCTGCCGAAGCAACCTCGACTTCTTCCGACTCGTTGAGCACGGTCGGCTCGCTGACAAACAGGTTGCCATCAAAGTTCAGGTTTTCCAGTTCGTCCATTCGTTCCTGGCTGATCGGGACAAAAACCACCTGCTGTACCCGGAAGATTTGCAGCAGTTGATCGGCAAGGGTCTGCACAGGCGGCAGCATCAGCACACCGACCAGCGCAACCAGCGCAACAACCGCCACGATGATGCGACGGGCGGGACTGCTCCAGAAAGGCGCTTTGTTAGACATGATGGTACTCCATGATGTATCGGGCGCGGGCACTGCCTCGGCAGATGCGCCCACTGTATTCCAGAGATGACGCTGTTGAAAGCGGGTCAGCGCACCGTAGGCATCAGGCGGCGTGATGGGTTCGGCAAGCAGTGCATGCACCTGCTGCATCTGCTCACGCAGTTCGTCGAGGCGGGCGTGGCAGTGCGAGCAGTTCCCCAGATGGGTATTCAGGCGAAGCTGTTCGGGCGTGGGCAGGGCGTCGTCAAGGTAGGCCCGCAGTTGCCTTTCGTCGTAACACTCGGTCATGGCATGCTCCTTCTGGCCAGGTGGACATCTTCAAGGGTGCCGTGTGTTTGCTGATACTGTGCGATAAATGCACGCTCGGCGCGGGCCAACAGCGTGCCGACCGAGCCTGCTGCGATGCCAAGCGTCGTGGCTATTTCGGTGTACGAAAAACCAGCATAGCGCAGCACCAACAGCTTGCTCTGGCGCTCTGGCAGGCGGGCCAGCACTGCCCGTACCTGTGCGCGTTCTTCGGCCCGCTCCAGGCTGGTTGCCGGGTCGAGTGCGGCTCCTGGATAGTCAGGCCATACGCACGCGTCTCGCGCTGCTGGCGGCGCTGCCCGCTCCGCAGCGCATTGTAGCCACGATTAAGCATTACCCGCCCCAGCCACGGCGCAAGGTCGTCGGTGGGGTGCAGGTGCGGCGGCTGACGATAGAGCGCTAGAAACGTCTCTTGCGTCAGGTCTTCGGCTTCGTCGTGGTTGCCAGTCAGGTTGTGCGCGACGCGATACACCCGTGCGTAGTGGCGTGTAAAAAGGACTTCAAAGGCGGCCACCCATGCCTGGGGGTGTTGTTCGCGCTGCTGGTGCATATGGGCCAACAGGGTGCTGTCGGGCATATCAGCTAACTGCATCAGGATACGCTCCCATCGGTGCCTGATGTACGGCGGCGTTTACCGCTTTCACATATACAACACCACCGGAACAGAGTTTGTGACAGGTTGATACCGATGCATACGGTACCACAGCACCGGTACCACATGCAAGCCAGTATTGCTTGATAGGCTACGCTGATGGCAACGGGTTGGGGCTGACTGCGATGCCGTGCTGATGCAGGTAGTCACGCAGGGTGTCATCCTGTACATAGATGGGGTAGGTCTGGGCGGCGCACCACTCGGCAAGCGCTTCGAGCGTGCGATGGCGGGCTACCTGCACAATCCGCGCCCCTGCCATCGTAAGCGCCTGATAGGGGTAGCAGCCGTCGTCGGGTTGGGCCAGAATGGTGATGTAGGGTTGTGGCATAGGGATTTTACAGGCGATGGGCAATGGGTTATCGGTTATAGGTCTATAATTTGGTTTGTCATCTCCCCTCACTACAACACGCTCTTAACGTACAGAGAGCGGGTCTAGCGGATGAGGGGTGTTGCGCTCACACATATTGTACAACCATCCGCCGCCAGTAGCGCGGCTTGTGTGCCTCGCCTGCCCAGATATGCAGATTGTGGGAAATCTCTTTCAGGCGCAGCAGGTGGCTGAGATGGCGGTTGTTATTGGCAAAGGCATCTTCTTCGCCAACCGCAAAGATAATTTCGAGGCGGCGCAGCTTCTCAAGCAGGTGCGGGTCGGTGGTAAGGGGGATGTAGTGGCAGGGGGTGTGAAAATACACCAGATCATCGTAGTAGCCATCAAACAGATCGCGGAACCAGCCCATGGGTTGGGTCAGGTCGTAGCGCCCGCTAAAAGCCACCACCTTCTTAAACAGGTCGGGGTGGCGCAGGGTGATGTTCATGGCATGATACGCGCCCAGGCTGCACCCGTGGGCAATAATGAACGGGTTGGGGTTTTTTCGTTCATCACTGGCAGCACTTCGTGAATGATATAGTCTTCGTACTTCTGGTGCCGCCGAATGCGGTTGTAGGGGTGGCACCGCTCACAGTAGAAGCTCTCGGCATCGACACTATCAATACAAAAAAGCTGCACCCAGCCCTGTTCAATATGCTCCGACAGGGCATGAACCATGCCCCAATCTTCATAATCATAAAAGCGTCCGGCGCGGGTGGGGAAGACCAGGAGACGTGCGCCAGCGTGCCCAAACACCAGCATTTCCATATCGCGCTGGAGCCGACGACTATACCACTTGAGATATTCACGGTTCATACAATGCCTGTATCCTCATAGTAGCGCATTGCTCAGCTAATTACTGGCCTTCGGCAAACAGGGTGGGGGCATACAGCGCAATGATCTCGCGCCACATTTGATAGCCCTCGGCGCTCAGGTGCAGGCCATCTTCGGCATACAGATTCGGAAGCGGTCGCCCGTCTCCATTCATCATGGGCTGAAACAGATCAATATAGTAGCTGTGGGGGCGCTCATCAAGCTCGCGTCGGATCAGCCGGTTGGTGAGGCGGATCTGGTCTATCAAATACTGACGCGCCGGACTGGGCTTGATCGATAGAAACGCCAGCATGGTATTGGGCAAGCTCTGGTCGAGTTGGGTCACCAGTGCCCGAAAATAGCCCAGCACCTGTTCGGGCGGTTTGCCATCGCCCAGGTCGTTGTCGCCAGCATATACTACCAGCGTGCGCGGTGCGTACGGCACGACGAGCCGCTGCAAGAACCAGGCACAGGCTTCGAGCGTTGAGCCGCCGAATCCCAGGTTGATCGGCTGGATTGCGGCGAAGTCTTCGGCCAGCGTGTCCCACAGCCGAATAGATGAACTACCATAAAAAAGAACCGCTCCGGGCGGCGTAGGGTATCCAGCGCGACGCTGTTCGAGCGCACGTACCTCCGGCTCGTACCACTCCAACAAGGTGTTCCTTTCTCGGCGCAGATTCTTTCTGCTACGTTTATATGTAGTGTGCTTTAAATAATTGTAATCGAAGTATTAACGTTCTGTAAAGAGATCAGTACAAAAGCGTAAAGAAAAAACGCTGCCCAATGGGGGGCAGCGGGTGAGCGCTATTAAGAAAAGGTGCATAGCGCTTATGGTGTGCGGTGCAGCCATGCCAGCAGCCAGCGCAGCCACCCCAGCGCGGGCGCATCGGCCCCAACCAGCGCGGTGCCCAGGGCCAGCAGCGGCAGGCCAAGCGGTATAGGCAGGATGAAGAGCGGCAGACCGATGATAATGCAGAACCAGCCGACCACCCCGCGCAGCACACCAAGCAGTGGCAGGGCAAGCGGAAGCTCGTTATATGATTGAACCGGATGCATACATGCTCCTTGTCTGGTCGTTCAGCAATTTGGTAGCGTGCCGTTACGACGACCAGCGCAGCACCGAGGTTGCAGCCCGGCCTACACCCGCCGCCCGAATTGTTTTTCCAATTGACCCGGTGTCAGCAATACCATCGTCGGGCGACCGTGCGGGCATGTGTGCGGGTTGATGCAGCGCTCAAGTTGTTGCAGCAACTCGCGCATCTCATCGAGCGAGAGCGCCTGCCCCGCCCGCACCGAGGTATGGCACGAAAGGGTGGTGAGCATCGCCTCACGCCAGTCGGGGGGGGCGCTGCCGCCCTGCCCACCCAGATAGTCGGCAATCGCAAGCAGCGCCTGCTGCACATCGGCGGCGGGCAGCGTGGCCGGTACCGCCCGCACCCGCAGCAATCCTTCGCCCCATTCATCCAGTGCAAAGCCCCATTCTTGCAGGGTGCTGTTGTGCGCGAGCAGCAGCGCCACCGCTGCGGGCGGCAGCGTAGCCGTCTGTGGCATCAGAAGCTCTTGCGCCTCGACCGGGCCGTTGCTGCGCTGCTGCATCAGCCGCTCGTAGGTGATACGCTCGTGTGCGGCGTGCTGGTCGATCAGGTACATTCCATCAGGCGACTCGGCCACAATATATGTAAGCCCCACCTGCCCCACCACCGCAGCGGGGGCAGTGCCGAAGGCTGCGCCGGGGCTTCGTCCTCGTCTGGTTCCAGCACCCGCACCGGCTCAAGGTCGGCGGTGTCTTCTAGTGGGGGGTGGTCGTCGGGTTGCTCAGCAGGCGCGGCAGGCACGGCGGGTGTGGCGGGAGCGCCGCCCACGTCCCAACGGCTCAGCGGTGTCCATGCCGTACTGCCTACATTCCAGGCCGAGGCAAGCGGCGCAGGCGGGCGCACCTCAAAGCGGCGTTGCACCGTTTCGGTGGGCATGCTGTCGCGCCATGCCTGAGCATCGCTCTGGGTAAGCAGGGCATCGCGCACGACGCGCCCCACCACGCCCGCCACCCGTGCCTGATAACGAAAACGTACTTCGCTTTTGGTGGGATGAATGTTTACATCCACGGCAGCAGGGTGAACGCGCAGATCCAGCACCAGCAAAGGATGACGGCCCTTCATCAGCATCGTGTGGTAGGCTTCGGTAACGACCGCCGCCAGGGGGCCGCGTGGCTGAATGGCGCGGCGATTGACAAACAGATGCATCGAGGAACGGGTGCCACGTGTCAGGCCAGGGGGTGAGACCAGGCCGTTGAGGTGGACGGCTTCCAGCCCCTCGCCATAGTCGGCGGCGATAGGCAGCAATTGCCGCGCCACTTCCAGACCATACAGTTCAATCACCACATCACGCAGGTCGCCGTTGCCGCTGGTTTGTAGAGCGAGCCGCCCATCCAGCAGCAGCGTGAAGCGTACATCAGGAGAAGCCAGCGCATACTGCTGTACAACCTGACTGATGGCGCTGAGTTCGGTGGCATCCGAGCGCAGATAGTCGCGGCGCACGGGGGTGTTATAGAAGAGGTTTCGCACGCTGATGCTGGTGCCCGGTGAACAGCCGCGTGCCTCGCGGTACTGCACTTCGCCGCCAGCAATCCGCAGTTCGGTACCCAATTCGCTGCTGACCGAGCGCGTAATGCAGACGACCTGCGCGACACTGGCAATGCTGGGCAGTGCCTCACCACGAAAGCCGAGCGTCTGCAAGGCCCACAGATCATCGGCCTCGTGCAGCTTGCTAGTCGCGTGGCGCTCGAAGGCCAGTTCAACTTCATCGGCAGGAATGCCGCAGCCGTTGTCCTGTACTTTCAATTCGCGCAAGCCGCCGCCGCGTGCCTCGACGCTGATCTGGCTGGCCCCTGCATCAAGCGCATTCTCAACCAGTTCTTTGATTACCGAAGCGGGCCGCTCGATCACTTCGCCTGCCGCAATCTGGGCCGCTACTGTCGGGGTCAGAATATGAATAGGCACCAGTTTTCCTCAATAAATAAGCACACAAATGCTGATAAGCGCTACATCTATTGTACCACGGGCGCTGATGGTATGCGGCCTGAATCGAACAGGTATGCTATTGATCGGGTGTGGTCACGGCGGGTGTTCGGGTGGTCGCCGTTATGGTGAGGGTAACCGCAGTGGTGGTGTTGGTGGTGGGAGTGGGGCGGCGTGGTGTAGCAGAGATGGTGGGAACATTGGTGATGGTGGCAGGGATACTCCGCTCGATGCGGGGCGTGTTTGATGATGATACGGTATTGAAGATCAGCAAGCCGCCGCCCAATCCAAAGAGCAGCAGCAGCAGCAACAGGCTCCGTATAATACCGCCGCCTGACAGGGATTGAGTATCCGGGTCGGAACGTATACCGGATGGGTTGTCTGGGTTACTGGGAGGCGGCTGATACTCCGAGAGTTCGGTAGTAGGGGCCGATGGATCGACCAACCGCAGGGTGTCAATTTCGGGTTCATACTCATCGAAGGTAGTAAGGCTGCCTTTATAATCGTCGATCTCGGTGATATGGGCAACCACGACGGTGATATTGTCCGGCCCGCCGCGCTCGTTGGCAAGCGCTATCAGGTGATACACCGCCTGACCAGGGGTCATCGTCTCAACGATCTGGGCAATCTCATCATCGTCAATCAGGCCATGCATCCCATCCGATGACAGAATGAGTATATCGCCTTCCTGCACGGATTGCTCAAACAGATCAACCTCCACATCGGGGCGATGCCCAAGGGCGCGGGTGATCATATTACGATAGTGCGAATGGCGGGCCTCTTCGGGTGTCAGCAGGTTAGCATCGATCTGTTCCTGCACCAGCGAGTGGTCGTGTGTAATCTGGGTGATGGTGCCACCCCGCACAAGGTAGGCGCGGCTGTCGCCAACGTTGGCGACATACACCATATTATCGAAGAGCAGCGCCGCAACACCGGTGGTGCCCATTGCGCCCTTACCCTTGCGATAAATCCGGTCGTTGGCTTCCTGGAAGGCACGCTGCAAGATTCGGTCGATAGCATCGTGCGGCGCTTCATAGAAGCTTTTCATAATCATCTCGACCCCAAGCTGACTGGCAATTTCGCCCGCCAGATGCCCGCCCATGCCATCACAAACAACCAGCAACTGACCAAGTTGCTCGCTGCGTTCGGCATCGCTCACATCAAACGAATCTTGATTGACCTGCCGCTGCCGTCCTGTATCGGTGCTTGCACTGTAGAAAATTTTCATGAGGCTGTATTATTTGCATTACGCTGCCACATGCCGCCGTGTGCAACTTGATGGTGCCTGAGTATAGCACGTTCTGCTATGCTATGCAACCGGCGCAGCGATACACTCAACGGGCAGACCAGATGGCCTGCCCGCTGCATTCGAAAGGGTTAGAGCGGTTTGTGCTATGGGAGCCGATACTGCGAAAGGGCGACGGCTTCCCACGAGTCGGGGCCAAAGATGTAGAGCGTTGCCGTACCTTCCAGCAAGATCATCATGCCATCATCGAACATCTGCACGGTGGCATCGGTGCTCTGCTCACGTTCCTGGGTGGGGCAGCCAAGTGCATTACGCAGTTCCAGGTCGGAACCCCAGATCTTGCCAAAGCCGCGCCGTGGCTCAAACTGGCATTCGGTATCGCCCGCTGGTGTTTCGCCATCGCTTGCGGTCCAGGTGTCGCGGTAGGCGTAGTAGTAGCCCGACCCACCGCCATACGAAACGAAGCCAAAGATACGCGGGTCTTCTTCGGTGATCTGCGTCCAGATCATCTGCCCATTGGCAAAGTTCTGGTAGGCACCCGGAATGTCTTCGTAGACCCGACCGGGGCAGCCCATCCGGTTGCGGAAGTAGTCGATGTTGATGGTGTTGTAGGCATCCGCAAAAATCTCGTCTACTTCGTTATCACAGAACAGCGAGCCAGGCTGATTGTAGAAGACATCGCGGCCCAGCAGACCAAGCTGGACTTCATACGGGGTGCCGCGATTTTCGGTATGGTGCTCCATACGGCGGCGCTCGAAGTACTGCACGCGCCCTGTCCAGCCACTAATTGTTTCTTCGAACGGTTCGGTAATTGGGAAGCCAAAGCGTGCTAGACCACCGTTGTTGTTCCAGTAGCTCAGGAACGGTTCACACAGGCTGTGTTTGGTTTCCGAGAAATAGCGGCAGCCTGCCGGAGCATTGTTGACCTGCTCAAATTCCCACCACGTCTTGCCACGCATTTCCAGGATCTGCGCGCCAAGCCGCCCCGCCAGGACGCCCTGCCCCTGGGCGGTGTGGTCTTCCAGTCGGTCCCGCTCGAACCACTGCACCGGGCCTGTCCAGCCCTCAATCGTCTCCTGATTGACAAACGAAATAGGATAGCCAAAGACCGCTAGGCCGCCGTTTGTTTCCCAGTACTGCCGGATTTCGCCACTAATACAGTAGCCCGTCTCCGGAAAACAGCGCTCGCTTGTCTGCGCACTGGCAGGTGCAGCGAACGGCAGCATGCCCACCCCAAGCACAACCAGCGCGAGCAGTGCAAACACACGTTGAATTGTCCGCTTCATCGTGTTCTCCTTGTTGTATATATCGTAATACCCTGAATAGTATCTGGAAAGCAGTATAGCGTGCCACTCTCGCAGAACGCTCAAAAAATGGTGGTGCAGAGCCAGGCCGCTGGTGCAGACGCAAACCTGCTATTGCTTTTCCAGAACGTGGATTCGCTCCACAACCTCATGATAGCACGCGCAGATTGCACTTCGATTACAACAAGATGACATGGCTGTGAAAAGGCGGTGGCATCTGGCGCGAGAGATGATGGGGAACGGGCAGACACTAGCCAGGGTAGAGCACCGGTACCAGCGAGCGGGCCGGCTGGTCTTTATGGACAAGCACCCGGACAACGTCGCCTTTTTGCAGCGTCATCAGTTCGGGCATCAGGCTGACCACGGCGCGGCCTGTGTAGGTATCGCCGTTGTAGGTGTAGGTATAGCTGATACGGTAGCGGAAGCGGCGGCGGCGGCTGAACCACGAGCGCCCCATGGTGGTGATGGTGCCTGTTGTGGAGGCAGCATTATCGAGCACGGCCTGGAAGCTATTCATCCGCAGCACAATGCCCACCGAAGCCGCCACCCCCAGCACCACGGCGGCGGCCCCCACGATGCGGTACGTTGTGAAGATGGCGAGCATCAGGCCCAGGATGGTGAGCAGGGCCGCCATCGCCATAAGCTGATTCAGGCGGAAATCATTCACAAAGATATGCATCAGCGTGGGTGGTGTTTCTGGTTGCATCGTTGTGTGATTATGCAGTGCGCTGCCGACTGCTCAGCATTGCACGGGCCATCATCCCGACCAGCAGCAGGACCGTCAGCACCACTGCACCGAGCAGGATGGTTGTATAGAGTGGCAGGAACGAACTGCCAACCGCGATAAGCACCAGATAGAGTGTGTAGGCCACGTAGTAGGCCAGGAAGAGGCCGCCTTCCCAGCGGGCAATCTCGCTGCCGGTAAAGAAGATGGGCACACACGCCAGCGCAACCAGCAGCATCACGGGCATATCAAAGCTCAGGGCACTGGCAGGAATAGGGATACCACCGGGTGCAGTGATGGCGGCAACACCAAGCACCGAAAGAATATTGAAGATGTTGCTGCCAACGACATTGCCCACTGCGATATCGCGGTGACCACGCATGCTGGCAAGCACCGAGATGGCAATTTCGGGCAGCGAGGTACCAACCGCCACAATGGTCAGTCCGATGATTAGCTCACTGACATCGAACGCCCGTGCAAAGCTGGTTGCACCATCGACGATCCAGCGTGCGCCCAGCACAAGCATTCCCAGTCCTACCACGACAAACACCAGATTGAGATACCAGGGTGTGGATGAGGCAGGTTTCTGATGGTCGCCTGGTTGAACAGCCGCGTTTTCGGCTTCGGCGGCTTTTTCGTCGCGGCGGCTTTTATAGACAGACCAGACGGTATACGTGATGATACCAATCACCAGCATAGTACCATCAATCGTGCCGAGGGTGCCATCTAGCGACAGCACAATCAGCAGCACTGAGACGGCCAGCATCAGCGGCAGGTCGAAGCGCCTAATCTGCGGCGAGACAAGCAGCGGGGCGGCAAGGGCCGAGATGCCAAGGATGAGCAGGACGTTGGCAATATTGCTACCAACCACGTTGCCCAGGGCTATATCGGGTTGCCCGTCCGACTGCCGCCTGCCACCGATACGGCCAGTTCGGGCGCAGCTGGTGCCAAAATTGCTACCCAACTGTAAGGCCCAACCACCAGTGGACGCAAATGCCACCGCCAAT
>JAAUSQ010000134.1 GCA_012033195.1 Chloroflexaceae bacterium | reverse complement strand
CCCACTGACCACCATCGAAGACTGATCCCTTTTTTGCCGACTTTGCTCTGGTGCGTCAGGCGCGCCTTTCGGTGGTGCCGATTGTAGGACCGCCACTGGGAACGTATACTACAGATAACGTTGTAGTAGCTAAGTTCACATTTCTTTCCCATATGCGGTATCGATCTATGGTATAGTAGTTACATTAGAGATACACTTACTCCGTTTTTATCTCTCTGGCCTGACCAATATCAACATAAAGAGGCTGCAATGGAAGCAGCAACCATCTTAGTGGTAGATGATGAACAATCTATCGTAGACCTCGTAGTTGGATATCTGGCCCGTGAAGGCTTCGAGGTCCACGCTGCCAACGACGGCATTGCAGCGCTGGCAATGGCCCGCGAACTGCGCCCCCAACTGGTTATTCTCGACCTGATGCTGCCCGGTATGGATGGCATCGAGGTCTGTCGCCGTCTGCAACAGGAAATTCCTACCTATATTATGATGCTGACCGCCCGCTCAGAAGAAATTGACAAAGTGATTGGTCTCTCGGTGGGGGCCGACGATTATATGACCAAGCCGTTCAGCCCGCGTGAACTGGTCGCACGTGTCAAGGCTATTCTGCGCCGCAGCCGCCACCTTCCCGAATGGTCGGGCGCACCACAAACGCTGCTGTATGGGTCGCTCACGATCTATCCCGACCGCCGCGAAGTCTGGCGCGATGGGGTGCTGCTGGAACTGACCCCCCGTGAGTTTGACCTGCTGCACGCCCTGGCCCGCAAGCCAGGATATGTCTTCAGCCGTGAAGAGTTGCTGCGGCAGGTGTGGGGCCACGACTTCGCGGGGATTGATCGGGTTGTTGATGTGCATGTGGGTGTGCTGCGTCGCAAGCTTGAAGAAGATGGTGCGCTGATCCAGACGGTGCGCGGGGTTGGCTATAAGTTTGTAACAAAACAATGATTAAACACAAATGGTACAACCGACTGCGCTGGAAGCTCTTCTTGTCACACCTCCTGATCGGGGTAATCTCGATTGGCGTGCTGATTGTCACCACACACATTCTCACGGGCGTTGGCTTGAATATCTTCCCGATTAGCAATCAGTTTTTTGAGCGCTTTGCAGCAACATTTCAATCCAATGGCAACAGTAATGTCTACCTGCAAATTATGCTGCGCGATGCCCTGATCGTCGCTGCCATTGCTGCGCTCGAAGCCGCCATCATCGTGAGCCTGTCCGTCTCGACCCGGCTCGTCGAGCCGTTGCAGGCGATGACTGCCGTGAGCCGCAAGCTGGCGCAGGGCTTCTATAACGAGCGCACGGTTATCCGCTCGCAAGATGAACTGGCCGAACTGAGCCGGACTATTAACCATCTCGCCGCCAGCCTTGAACAGACCGAGCGCCGCCGTATGGCGCTGCTCTCGGATGTGACGCACGAACTTCGCACCCCGCTCGCGACAATTGGTGGCTATATGGAGGGCTTAATTGATGGCGTGGTGCAACCCGACCGCAAAACATTCGAACTGGTCTTGAGCGAGTCGCAGCGGCTGCAACGCCTGATCGAAGACCTGCAACTGTTGTCACACGCCGAAGCAGGCCAGATCCCGCTCAAACCTACATCCGTCAATCTGTGTAATGTCATGCAGAAGATTCGCATGCAGTTCTGGCCGCAATTTGATCAGGCCGATATCGACCTGCTCGTCTTTCACGCCGAAGAACTCCCGCCCGTGTGGGCCGATCCCGACCGTATTGAGCAGGTATTGATCAATCTGCTGAGTAATGCACTGCGCTACACCGCACGTGGGGGCCGCGTCAGCGTGCAGGCCCGCCTAAAAGAGGGGCAGGTACTGATCAGTATTTATGATACCGGAGTGGGGATTGCACCCGAACACTTGCCGCATCTGTTCGAGCGCTTCTACCGTGTTGATAAATCACGCTCACGTGCCAGCGGTGGCAGCGGTATCGGGTTGACGATTGCCCGCCACCTGATTTATGCCCAGGGTGGTGAGATGTGGGCCGAGAGCGCAGGCCTTGGGCGCGGCACCGCCTTTCATTTTACGCTGCCCTACCGCCTGGGCGATAGCACACCGCTGCCCTGTTCGTGCAAGAGCATCATGACCCTTAGAAACATCAATGCTCGTATTGTTACGTAAAAGAATGACTGTTTATCATCTCAATGTCGAGAAGGAGAAAAGGAACGACATGCATTCATTTTCGCAACTGTTTGTTATTATGCTCACCTTTGCATTCTGGCTTACGGTGGTCTACGTGGGGCTGTGGATGATTAACGCCCTCTTCCCACGCGTGCAGCGCAACCGTAGCTACCCGAACACTTCCGGTGAGCAGGATCAGTAACCATCGCTCAAGGGTTCAATTAACGCAAGCACCGACCAGCGCGGAGCAATCCGCGTAAAGTGCCCATGCCACGCCGTTCCAGGCGTGTGGCCTGTGCTAAAAAAAGCTGTGCCGTTGTCAGGGCATCAGTCAGGGCATTGTGTTGTTCGTAAATCGGCAGACGCGCATCTTCGGCAAGTTCACTTAACGATGTCACCATGCGCCTGCCCATACCTTCCTCGCCCATCAACCGCATATCCTGTTGATACATCATCTGCGCGATACGCATCGTATCGATAGCAGGCCCTTGCATCGGTACCCCCCATAGCTTGCGGAGTGCGCGCTTGAGAAACTCAATATCAATCTGGGCAAAGTGCACAACCAGCACCCGCCCGCGCAGGCGTGCCAGCAATTCAAGCAACACCTCGCGCAGGGCCGGCGCATCGACTAGGTCGCAGTGCATCAGCTTATGAATACAGATCGATTCGGCGGGTACTTGTACATCGGGCGGTGGTTGCACCAGGCTATACCAGTTGCGTTCCAGGTGGATACGGCCCTGATCGATCTCAACCAACCCGATAGATAGAATAACATCGCGGTTGGCAATCAACCCGGTTGTTTCGAGATCCAGCACGCTGTACGAAACATCACGCCAGCTTTTTTCATCAACCGGACGGGAGGTCGCCAGATATTCCTCAACACAGGGCGGCAGGTGCGCCCGTTGTGTCGCTTGCCAGGGAAACAGTGAAAACATTGCATCGCCCCTTTGCGAAGGTGTATGAGTCGGTGCTCTCTCGCTTATACGACCATTCGTTGATTCTTCACTATTGTATACCACAAACATGCAAAATGGGGAGGCAAGATTTGCCCCCCCAGGGTACCGAACTGAAGCGGTGGTGCAAACTAGTGCCCCGCCAGGATCTTCTCGGCACCACGCGGCACACGTACCGACTCGACCAGTTCCTGGATTTCTTCGGGCGGAGCCTCGGTTGTACGCGAGACGACAAAGGCTACCACAAAGTTGAGGATTGCACCCACGGTACCAATGCCTTCCGAGCTAATGCCCAGGAAGATCGGCGGCAGGGTGCCAGGAATAACGTATTTGTCCAGCACAATGTAAATCATGGTGAAGCCCAGACCGGTCACCATCCCAGCAATTGCGCCCTTGCTGTTCATACGGGTATCAAAGATGCCCAGCAGAATGATCGGGAAGAAGCTTGCCGCCGCCAGACCGAAGGCGAAGGCGACCACCTGCGCCACAAAGCCGGGTGGATAAATCCCAAGTAAGCCGGCAAACACCACCGCCACAAAGATAACACCACGCCCAACAAGCAAGCGCGTTTCTTCGCTGGCGTTAGGGTTTATCAGACGATAATAAATATCGTGTGACACCGCGCTCGACATCACCAGCAGCAGACCGGAAGCGGTTGAGAGCGCCGCCGCCAGACCACCCGCCGCGACCAGTGCAATCACCACTGGCGAAAGCTGAGCAACTTCTGGCGTTGAGAGCACGATAATATCGTTGTCGATGCGGATCTCGCTGGTATCGGCGCTTGGTGTCAGGTTGAAGACCCCATCACCATTGATATCGTTGAAGCCCAGCAGACCAGTTGCTTCCCAGCTAGTTGCCCACGGCAGCGCATCGATCTCGGCACGGGTCGCACCGTTCAGCTGATCAATCAGGTTGTAGCGGGCAAACACGGCCAGCGCTGGAGCCGAGGTATAGAGCAGGGCGATAAACAGCAGCGCCCAGAAGCCCGAATACCGGGCAGCACGCACGCTCGGCGTGGTATAGAAGCGCACAATCACGTGCGGCAGGCCAGCCGTCCCAATCATCAGCGCCACGGTAATCGCAAACACATCCAGCAGCGGCTTGGTGCGGAACGGCTGTGTGTATTCGGTGAAGCCCAGTTCCACCTGGATCTGGTTCAGACGCGGCACAATATCGCTGGTCGTCAGCGCCAGCGGCGGAATGGGGTTGCCCGTCAGAATCACAGCAATCGCAATCGCCGGGATGAGGTAGGCAATAATCAGCACAAAGTACTGCGCTACCTGCGTCCAGGTGATACCCTTCATACCACCCAGCACTGAGAAGAAGGCCACAATGCCCATACCGATCACAATACCGAGCGCAATGTCAATTTGGAGGAAGCGGCTGAACACAATCCCCACACCGCGCATCTGCCCAGCAATGTAGGTGAGCGAGATGAAGATTGCGGCAATGGCCGCTACACCACGCGCCGTCTTCGAGTAGTAACGGTCGCCCACAAAGTCGGGCACCGTGTACTTACCAAACTTGCGCAGGTAGGGAGCCAGCAGCAGCGTCAGCAACACATAGCCCCCCGTCCAGCCCATCAGGTAGATTGCACCATCAAAGCCAAGTGTTGAAATCAGACCAGCCATCGAGATGAACGATGCTGCCGACATCCAGTCCGCAGCAGTTGCCGCACCATTGGCGAATGCCGGAACACCCTGACCAGCTACGTAGAAGCCCTTGGTGTCGCGCACGCGGCTGAGGTAGCCAATCGTCAGGTATGCACCGAAGGTGATGACAACAAACACAATTGTTAAAATCTCAGTCTGCCCCATTGCCTTTTCTCCTAATTGAGCTACACCTTATTCCGCAACATCAAATTCTTTGTCGTAGCGATCCATCATTACTGCATAAATCAGGATCAGGATACAGAAGGTAACAATTGACCCCTGCTGCGCAAACCAGAAGCCCAGCGGCAGCACACCGATGCGAATGTTCTGGAGCGGTACAGCGAGGAGAATGCCAAACACATACGAAACAAGGAACCACACCGACAGCAAAATGGTGATGAGCTGTACATTTTTGCGCCAGTACATCTCGGCTTTTTCGCGGGCGGTCAATTCTGCTGTCGTTTTTGCGGCGGGGGCAGTTCCCTGTGCGCCACCTACTGGTTCTGCCATCTCTTACCTCCTTGTTGATAATGCTCTTACCATGTAGCTACTCCGCTTTCGATTGTTCTGCTGCCAGCAACCACGGGTGAACAGCAGCCCTGCAACACGGCACACAACCATGGGAAGTGGGTAGAATGCGTTCCAACCCGAGAGTCATTTGTATGAACCGTGTGTGGATTGCCTTTATTCTACCGTTCAAATATCATGAAAAAATAAGCAGGCTGTAAAGATTTGGTAAAGTTGTGTACCGCTTTCTTATAAAAACGATAGCCCGGTCGAGTACAACCGGGCTGCGCTAGCGGGTATTCTTGATAGCAAGAAGCAATTGCTTTTAAGCAAGCGTGGCAGCTACCGCACCAACTGGCGGCATATCTTCTTCAATAAAGGTAACTGCACTGCGGGCCGCCTCCAGGATCGTCAGCAGCCGCTACCGGGATGCACCGCGCCACCAATCCAGTACAACCCGCCCACCTGATCGGCACGGATATGGGGCCGGAAGGGGCCAAGTTGCAGCCAGTCGTGCCCCAGGTTGAAGACTGCACCGAGGTAGGTGGTGTAGTCCTGCTCCCACGTGACCGCCGTGTAGCACGTTTCGCTCACAATATGTTCACGCACATTCGCAAAGCCCAGCAATGGCATCCGGTCGAGGATCAGGTCGCGGTAGCTTTGCTGCTTGGCCTGCCAATCTACCCCATACGAGGTATTAGGAATAGGCACCAGCACAAACAGCGTACTCTGACCTTCGGGCGCGTTCGATGGATCAATCAAGGTCGGGTTGCACACATAAAATGATGGGTTGGTTTCATCCAGCGCCGAGTCATCCACAAAGGGCCGTTCGCGCCGCCGGATGTGGTCGGAAAGGTAAAGCTGATGATGGGGCAGCCCCTCGTAGCGCCGATCAATCCCCAGATACAGCATAAAGGTGGAACACGAAAAGCGCATGCGCTTCAGCTTGGTATCGGTGTAGCGGCCCCGTGCATCGGCAGGCAGCAGGTTCTGCACGGCATAGCCAAAGTCGGCATTAACCACCACTGCATCGGCGGCAATCCGTTCGCCATCTTCCATAATCAAACCACGCGCCTGCTTGCCTTCCAGCCACACCTGCCGCACCGGACGCTTGAGATGGATGCGCCCGCCCAGGTCGGTGACAGCACGGCCCATCGCCTGCGCGAGGGCGCGGAAGCCGCCCGCCGGGTGCCAGATGCCATACCGAAATTCGAGGAAAGCAATCAGGCTGAAAATGCTTGAGCAGGCGCTTGGATGCATCCCCAGATACTTGGAAGGGTAGCTCAGACCATACACCAGCCGCTCATCCTGGAAGAAGCGCCAGTAATGATCGTAGAGCGTTTCCCACGGGCGGAAAGGCATGGCCGCCGCAAGTTCGTTAGTCTTCAGGTAGCCAATAGGCGACCGCACGGGCGTGCCCAGGTAGGGCTTATAGCCAACGTCCTCTTTGCGGAAGTGCTCAATATACCAATGTTCAAAGGCGGCGGGCAAGTCGGGGCGCAGGCGGGCCAGTTGCGCCTTAAAAGCGGGCAGGTCGGAGGTCAGGTCAAGCACGCTATCGTCCCAGAAGCGCAGGCGGGTGTTCGGGTCGAGCCGCAGCAGCGTCACATAGTCTTCGAGCCGCAGGCCTGCATCAGCAAACAACTCTTCATAAATACGGGGCATCTGCAAGATCGTCGGGCCAGTATCGAAGCGATACGGCCCCAGTTCGAAGCCGCGCATCCGTCCGCCCACGCGGTCTTCGGCTTCGTAGATAGCAACAGTGTAGCCCTTTGCAATCAACCGCATAGCGGTAGCAAGCCCGCCGGGGCCAGCGCCCACAATGGCAACATGCCTGGTCATAGTGTCTTCCTCTAGCTAGTTGGAGCGTGTCCGATCCCTCTGTTCCTCAAAAATTCTACCACAGGTTGGGGGATGGGGCGGGGGGGATGAAATCGGGTATACTTCTTAAGGCTAGCAATACATGTTTGACTCTGGTTATGCTATCTTTAAATAGCATATTTCACTGTAAGGACAGGGATACCATATGTTCTTAGAAACCAACACAATATATCAAGGAGATGCGCGTGATCTGCTGCAAGCTATAGAACCACACTCAATAGCTTGTAGTGTATGGTCTCCTCCGTATCATCTCGGCAAGGATTATGAAAAGTACCTTTCCTACAATGAATGGATAGAATTACTAAAGCACGTCATACAATTGCATTTTTCAGTACTAAAACCAGGAGGATTCCTCGTCGTCAATATCGCAGACATTCTCTGTTTTCCTGATGAAACCATGCCTCGTATTCAAGCGCAGAATGTTACTCGACAACGTGTGAAGGTGACACGGGAACAGATAGTAGCTGCTCAAACTGAACATCCTGATTATAATCGGTATCAGTTAGCTGCGCTCCTTGGCTGTAGTGAACAGACGATAGATAGGAGATTAAACGGCAATAATATACGCGGCGGAAAGTATGCAACACAAACTCGTGTTCATCTGGTAGGCACTATAATAGAAGATGCAGGCAAAGACGCAGGTTTGTATTTGTATGACCGACGCATATGGGTAAAAGATCCTGCGTGGGAAAACTCACAATGGCATTCGTTATCGTACCGTGCGGTAGACGAGTTTGAATATCTCTATTTCTTCTGGAAACCTGGAACAACAATTATTGATAGAAACAGGCTAACACCAACCGAATGGGCAGAATGGGGTTCTCGTGCGGTATGGTATTTACGTTCGGTTCGTGCAAACGATGATCACGAAGCAAAGTTTCCGATAGAATTGCCGCAAAGAGTCATTAAACTGTTGACTGCTCCTAGTGACATCATTTTAGATTGCTTTATGGGAAGTGGGACAACTGCATTAGCTGCCATACGAGAAAAACGAAATTATATAGGCATTGAACTTATTAATAAATATGTGGATATGGCAAACAAAGCTTGTACTTTAGAATACAAAAAAAGAGATGAAGCAGAACATACGACACAACTTTCTCTTTTGAATGAAGTTTAATTGCTAACCATTTATAATCCTTGAAGGAGATCTGTTGGTTACTTGCCACCCTGATAGTTGTTTTTCTATTTTTTTACATCTCCAATTTGCTATTGAAGCTAAAGGATTTAATCTTACGCGAGTACGTTTTTTCGTCACCGCTGCATCATCTTTTCCTGGGATAAGTAATTCCCGAACCGAAGCATTCCAGTCAGGTCCGTCAAACATGAATAACCCATTAGGGACACAAACTATTTCAAGATATTCGAGCGGTTGATATCCTATCTCTTGTACTTTGTAAACTACCTTGACAAAGTATGTAAGACAGAGTAATACATCTGCTTCGTAGTAAAAAGGAGGAAGTTCAGGCTGAAAGTTCATTGTAGACCTTCTGCCTTTAATTGTTACTGGCGAGTTTTTAATACCATTATTTAACCACTCCTTTCCGTCGCCTGATATCTGATGCGGGCTAGCTACTATTTCATTTGCATTATCATTTGGCCCAGTACTTTTAATATCAAAGTGTATAATCGCGTCACGTGTAGAGAATCGTATGTCACCGCCTAATGGCAAACCTGGATATCGAATATCAGGAGCTTGTTCTGCGATAGCTCTGGTAAGACTTAAACCTACAACTTTTTCACCCACCTCTCCCCAAGGAGTAGATGTACCTCTGGGTGCTCTTCCTCTTTGCTGTGGTGGATAATTTTTCCAAAAAGGGTAGAGTACTCTTGCTCTATCAAAATCTTCATAAATATGCTCAGCACTGCTCAGGGTAACTTCCGTAAGGAAGTTCATGTATTTTTATTCCACGTTTAATATATAATCCTGTTTTTCAGTTAACAAAAGTGAACGTAGCAAAAAATACTCTTTTTCAGTCATTTTGATTCACCCAACCTTGTTCTAGCAAATTAAAAAATTCTGCTAGCGTTAGTCCAAGAGCTTGAGTCAATTTATGTGCTGTTTCTATCGTGATACTTTTCTCACCACGTTCTATAGAACCAATATAAGTTCTATGGAGATTACACATAGTAGCAAACTTCTCTTGAGATAAACCTTTATTTATACGCAATCTTCGCACTAAACCACCTATGTTTTTAGCTAAGTGTTGGTCTTGCATGACTTAAAGCATACTATGTGCATTCTATACATCTACAGACTAAAAATAGCATCTTATAGTTTATTCGCCGCCCGATTGACACCCCGCATCGCCCTGTGCTATACTCTTCGCAACCTGAACGGAATAAGCAACGACAGCGAACAGGAATAGTACGCACTCAACCGCTGCCCAGAGAGTCGGTGGGAGCTGGAAAGCCGATGCAGACACGAGTGCGGAATGGCCCTGGGAGTCGCGGAGCGAACGCAGCCATGCTGCCAGTAGGAGCCGCCGGAACCGCCACCGTTATCACAGGCGACAGGCATCGCGCAACACGGCTTGCGCTGCGCCTGACGAGTGCGCGGGGTTGTGCGTCCGCGAACGAGAGTGGCACCACGGTACACCAGTATCGCCTCTCATCCAATTAGGATGGGGGGCTTTTTGTTATACCCGCAACCAGCGAGGGAGGAACCATGGATCGTCAATCGGTATCATCGGGTGCGCCGTGGGAAGCGATAGTCGGCTACTGTCGGGCGGTGCGCGTCGGCTCGGTTATTCACATTGCCGGTACAACCTCCGTCGATGAGCATGGCCGCATTGTGGCCGAGGACGATGCCTATGGGCAGACGGTGCAGATTCTCCGCATCATCGAGCGGGCCTTGCAGCAACTCGGCGCGGATTTATCGCACGTCGTACGCACCCGTATGTATGTCACCAACATCGCAGACTGGGAGGCCATCGGGCGCGCACACGGCGAGTTCTTCCGCGACATTCGCCCCGCCGCGACGCTCGTTGCTGTGCAGCGCCTGATCGACCCGCGTATGCTGGTTGAAATTGAAGCTGATGCTATCGTCATTGAATAAGCTATCGTTAGTTACATGAGAAGGAGCACCCAATGCCAGAAACTATCAAGTATGTCTTGAGCGAAGACCAGATGCCCACCGCCTGGTACAACATCCAGGCCGACCTGCCCACGCCGCTGCCGCCACCGCTCCACCCGGCAACCCATCAGCCGCTTGGCCCGCACGACCTGGCCCCGCTCTTCCCGATGGAACTGATCAAGCAGGAAGTCAGCCAGGAACGCACGATTGACATACCGGAAGAAGTGCAGCAGATTTATCGGCAGTGGCGGCCCACCCCGCTCTATCGGGCGCGGCGGCTGGAGCAATACCTCGATACGCCGGCAAAGATTTATTACAAGTACGAGGGCGTAAGTTCGACGGGCAGCCACAAGCCCAACACTGCCGTACCACAGGCCTATTACAATAAGCAAGCAGGCGTCAAGCGCCTGACCACCGAAACAGGCGCGGGTCAGTGGGGGTCGGCACTGGCGGCGGCGGGGGCCGTGTTTGGCCTCGAAGTGCTGGTGTATATGGTCAAGGTGAGCTACCACCAGAAGCCCTACCGCCGCGCCCTGATGGAAGCCTATGGTGCCCGTGTGGTTGCCAGTCCCAGCGAAGAAACCCACGCCGGACGCACCATCCTCGCTGCACACCCCGATAGCACGGGGAGCCTGGGCATCGCCATTAGCGAGGCGGTTGAGGTAGCCGTGCAGGACGACGATAGCCGCTATGCGCTGGGCAGTGTGCTCAACCACGTGCTGATGCACCAGACCGTCATCGGGTTGGAGACGCTGACACAGCTTGAGATGGCCGGCGATTACCCCGATGTCATCGTTGGCTGCACGGGTGGCGGTAGCAACTTCGCTGGCATTGCCTTCCCCTTTATGGGAGCCAGTCTGCGCGGCGAACGCAGTGTACGAGTTGTGGCGGTGGAGCCTGCCGCCTGCCCAACCCTTACCAAAGGTGTCTACACCTACGACTTCGGCGACACGGCACACACTGCGCCCGTGGTCAAGATGCACACTCTGGGCAGCACCTTCGTGCCGGAAGGCATCCACGCGGGCGGGTTGCGCTACCACGGCATGGCCCCGCTGGTCAGCCACCTGCTCGAACTGGGCCAGTTTGAGGCACGTGCCGAGCAGCAACTCGAATGCTTTGCAGCCGGTGTTACCTTCGCCCGTGTCGAGGGCATTCTGCCTGCACCCGAAGCCAACCACGCCGTCAAGGGTGCCATTGATGAGGCGTTGCGTTGCAAGGAAGAAGGCACCAGCAAGGTTATCCTGTTTAATCTGTGTGGGCACGGGCACTTCGATCTGCAAGCCTATATCGACTACCACGCGGGCAAGTTGCAGAACACAGCCTACAGCCGCGAGGCAGTGGAGGCGGCCCTGTCGGAACTGCCCGTACTGGGCTAGACCCTGTTGCACGACTGCACGAGCATACCCCTTGCCCGCGCTGTGGGTGAGGGGGCCAGACGGTGAGGGGTAACGGAATGCCTTCCGATGCTCATACATGGACCCTTGCCATCATCATTGTCGCCTGGAATGTGCGCGACCTGCTGCGGCGCTGCTTGCAAACAGTTGATGAGTCGCTGGCAGGCAGCAACATCAGCTATCAGGTGCTGGTGGTGGACAACGCCAGCCACGACGGAACAGCGGCAATGGTACGCACGGAGTTTCCGGCGGTGCGCCTGCTCGAACCAGGGGCCAACTTGGGCTTTGTGGGTGGCAACAATCTGGCGCTGCGGGCGCTTGGCTTTGGCGCACCGGGTGCCGCCCCGGTTGAGTATGTGCTGCTGCTCAACCCCGATACCGAATCAGTTGGCGATGCGCTGCCCCGTCTGGTACACGCCCTTGCCACCGCGCCCGACCTTGTGGCGGCAGGGCCAATGCTGCGCTATGGCGATGGCAGCCTGCAATCGTCGCGGCGGCGCTTCCCCACCCGCCGCACCTTCTTCTTCGAAAGCACCCCGCTGGCGCGGCTGTGGCCTGCCAATCCGTGGGCGCAGCGCTACCGACTGCACC
>JAAUSQ010000133.1 GCA_012033195.1 Chloroflexaceae bacterium | reverse complement strand
GGATCGAACCAGGAGCAGCTCCAGGTCCTTCAGGCGATCGAAGAGAAAGTGAAAGTACTTGAGCAATTGACCCGGGACTTTGTCGAGTATTCGCGGGCGCGCGAATCAGAAAAAGTCCTGAGCGCCTGGAGTCCCTCGCCGATGAAGTGATCAGGAATTGCGCGGCCCGCTGCAAGATCCAGGGCGTCGACATCGAACGGCGCTACAAGCCGGGTCTGCCCACGATCCAGGTCGACGCTGACCTGATCCGGGAAGTCCTGACGAACATCATCGATAACGCGCTTGAGGCGATGAAGGGATCGGGCCACATTGTGGTGTCGGTCGATGCGGACGGGGCCGGCCATCTGCTGGTGCAGATCCGCAACACCGGCAGCGTCCTTTCGGAAGACCTGCAGGAAAAGATTTTCGAGCCGTTTTTCACGACGAAAGAAACCGGAATGGGCCTCGGCCTCGCCATCGTCAAGCAGGTGATCGAGGGCCACGGCGGGCGCATCGCCGCCCGCGGCGACACCGCGACGGGCACCACGACCGCTACCGCAACAATGGTGCTGCCAACCGCGACAGGTACCATCACCGCGACCACCCCACCCACCACAATTGCCACGGCTTTGCCCACGCCGACCCTACCCGCGCCAACCCGTACACCCGGTAGCCCCACGGTCGCACTGAGCTTTAGCGCGGGCGCACCCGGTAGCATGTTTACGCTGGAGATTGTAGACTTTGCACCCGATATTACCGCGACTGTCCGGGTGAACAGCCGCGACATCGGCACGATTGACACCGAGGGGGGCACCTTCGGGTTGGTGGTGCGCTTTGCGGATGCTGTCACACCGGGGCAGTATATCATCGAGATTGTTCCGAGCACCAGCCTCGTGCAGAGCACCCGCGCTGTCGCCACAGTAACAATTGGCCCGGACGACCCGCTACGCAGCCGCACCGACGACGGCAGCCTGCCCGTGTTTGATGTTCCTGCCGATATTCCGGCATTACGAAAGATATATTTACCGTTACTGGTTCGCTCGTGAAGCGTGGTGTACAATACTGGTACAAGAGGGAAAGCAAACTCGTTGAAATCAAAGGCAAGCGCAATGACCGGAGCCGACATCATCAAACAGGCCAGATCCCAGATCACCGAGTTGACCGGGCTGTCTGTCGATACCGTTTCGGCCTTCAACCGCGTAGATGGGCAATGGCACGTCTCGCTCGATTTGCTAGAGCGCAAGAGTGTGCCCGACTCGCGGGATGTCCTCGCAATTTACGAAGTCATCCTCGATGATGACGGCAACCTGGTGAGTTATCAACGTACCCGGCGCTACTACCGGGGACAGGCTCTGAAGGAGTGTTAAGTTATGACTGAAACCCGTATCCGCCACTCCGCGCCATCGTCCAGTCTGGCAGATATTCTGGAACGGGTGCTTGATAAAGGCGTTGTTGTTGCAGGAGATATTACCATCTCGCTGGTTGGTGTGGAGTTGCTCAATATCCGGCTGCGGTTGCTGGTGGCCTCGGTTGATAAAGCAATGGAGATGGGCATCAACTGGTGGGAAAGCGACCCGTACCTGACGACCCGCGCCCAGCAACTCGAAGACGAAAACCGCCTGCTGCGACAGCGTCTCGATCAGCTTGAGGCCACACTGCGTGCCCACAACCTGCTAGAAAGTGGCACCCCCAATGACGGATAGAGCCGCCCGTCCGCCGACCGACGCACCCCCCGCCCTAACGCTGAAGGTTGCTGAAGCCCACGCCCGCGACGTTGACCGGGGCCTTGTCCGCATCGACCCGCGCGACATCGAGCAGCTTGGTGCCTCGATTGGCGATGTTGTGCAGGTGAGCGGACAGCGCACTACTGTCGCCCGTGTGATGCCCGCCTATACCGCCGAACGTGGGCAAACCCTGATCCAGATGGATGGAATGGTACGCACCAACGCGGGCACCGGCCTTGACGAGCGCGTACAGGTGCGGCGGGTTGAGGTGGAGCCGGCCCAGTCGGTGGTGCTCAAGCCACTCGATGGGTTGCGCGGTGCGTTCGGCTCCGACCAAGCCCGCCACATCGCGCGCCTGCTGAACAGTACGCCGCTGGTGGTTGGCGACCGGGTGCGGGTGCATCTGCTTGGCACGCGCCCGCAGACCTTCCAGGTTGACCGCACCAGCCCACCGGGGCCAGTGCTAGTGCGCTCCACAACCACTATTCGCTTTACTGGTGAAACCACCGACAAGCCTGAGCAAAGCCAGCGCAGCCGGGGCACCGTCACCTACGAAGACATTGGCGGCCTGCACCGCGAAGTACATCGCATCCGCGAGATGATTGAGTTGCCGCTGCGCTACCCCGAAGTATTCGAGCGGCTTGGCATCGACCCGCCGCGTGGGGTGCTGCTGCACGGCCCACCCGGTACGGGTAAAACGCTGCTGGCACGTGCGGTAGCCTACGAAACCAGCGCCCAGTTTTACCATATTAATGGGCCAGAAATTATTGATAAGTGGTACGGCTCATCCGAGGCACATCTGCGGAACCTGTTTGAGCAGGCCCGCCGACAGGCTCCCGCTATCATCTTCATTGATGAGCTTGACGCAATAGCGCCCCGCCGCGAGGATATGAGCAGCAGCCAGCAGGTTGAGCGGCGCGTGGTAGCGCAGTTTGCTCGCGCTGATGGATGGGCTGGAGTCACGGGGCAATGTGATTGTGATTGCGGCCACCAACCTGCCCAACTCGATTGACCCCGCGCTACGGCGACCGGGCCGCTTCGACCGCGAGATTGCGATCAATGTGCCCGACAAGAGCGGACGGCGTGAAATCCTCGATATTTACACCCGTGGCATGCCGCTGGCGTCGCTGGTCGATCTTGACCGATTGGCGGCGATCACGCATGGCTTTGTCGGGGCCGACCTGGAAGCGCTCTGCCGCGAGGCCGCATTGCGTTCGTTGCGCCGCCTCATTCCCGACATCGACTTTGCCCAGGCCCATATTCCCTATGAGAAGTTAATGGCGTTGGAAGTTACGTCCGCAGACTTTGTGCTGGCCCTCAGCGAGGTGGAGCCGTCGGCTATTCGGGAAATTTTCACCGAGGTGCCCGATGTCGGCTGGGATGATGTTGGCGGATTGGACGCTATCAAGCGCCTGCTGCGCGAGGCGGTCGAGTTGCCACTGCACCACAGCGCCCTGTTTGAGCATGCGGGTGTACGCCCATCAAAGGGCATTCTGCTGCACGGTGCGCCCGGTACCGGCAAAACGCTGCTCGCCAAGGCGATGGCCAAGCAGAGTGAGGCCAACTTTATTTCGATCAAGGGGCCGCAACTGCTCAGTATGTGGGTAGGCGAATCCGAGCGGGCCGTGCGCGAAGTCTTCCGCAAGGCACGGCAGGCAGCGCCGTGTATTGTCTTCTTCGATGAGCTTGACGCACTGGCCCCCCGGCGCGGTAGTGCGGGCGATAGCCAGACCACCGAGCGGGTTGTCAGTCAGTTGCTCACCGAAATCGACGGCATTGAAGAGTTGCGCGGCGTGGTGATTGTTGCCGCCACCAACCGCATTGATCGGCTTGATCCGGCCCTGTTGCGGCCTGGACGGTTCGATTTCTTGATCGAGATGCCCCCTCCCGACGAAGCGGCCCGCCTGTCGATCCTGCATATTCACACGCGCCGCATGCCGCTTGCCAGCGATGTTGACCTGCTGCACCTGGCACAAGCGACCGCCGAGATGGTCGGGGCCGATCTGGAAGGATTATGCCGACGGGCGGCGCTGCTGGCAATCCGCGAACACCTTGCCGAGACCGATGGTGAACCGGAGACATTGCAGGTTGGCTGGCGACATTTCAGCGCTGCCCGTCGCGCTGAACACGTGTGATGGAGCGACAGCAGGCCCGATAGATTGGGTAGAACGATGACAGAACCAGAATATAACCTGAAACAACACCTTGCGGCGTGGCTAGCAAGCCTGCCCGAAGCCGACATTCGCGCCCTGCTGGAAGCTGCCCGTGATGATGCACGTGACAACCTGCGAACGCGCCTGCGTGCCCTGATGGGGGAGGTGCTGCTTGATCAAGTAAGTACCTACCTGGAAGAAGCCGTGCCGCACCCAGCATTGCGCCGCGATAACGTACCACCCACCGAACCTGCGCCGCCTGTTCCTGCGCTCGATGCTGCACAGGTACAGCAGGAGATTGCCGCCCTGCGCGAACAACTGGCCCGCAACGAACGAGCGCTCTCGGAGGCCCGCCGCATGCCTGCCCCACAACCAATGCGCAACCCCCGCTTTGACGATGGCGAGGGCAACGACCCGGATGAGGGCTACTATGTCTATGGCATCGTTGCGGGCACCAATGTGCCGTCGTTGTTGCAGCGTGGACTGGCCGGCATCGACACCACCCACCCAGTCTATCTGCTACCACACGAAGGCATCAGCGCACTGGTGAGCCGGGTATCGCTGGAAGAGTTTGGCGAAGCAGCGCTGGAGCAGCGTGTTCAAGATACCGGGTGGCTGGAAGATAAAGTGCGTATTCATCAGCAGGTGCTCGGAGGTGTTCTGGCCGATGTGAACCTGCTACCGTTTGCGTTTGGCACCATCTACACCAGCGAGCACCGCGTGCGCGTGCTGCTCGAAGAGCGCTGTCTGCTCTTTCAGGATAGGCTGGCACGGCTGGCAGGCTGCGAAGAGTGGGGGGTCAAGCTGTTCTGCGACGAGGCGCAGATGCGGGCCGAGGTGGGCACGATCAGCCCGCAGGTGCAGGCCATGCGCGAACGCATTAACGGGGTCGCCGATGGTACGGCCTATATGTTGCAGCGCCGCCTCGACTCGTTTCTGGTGGGCGAACTGGAGCGCCGCCAGGAAGAGATTGTGCAGCACAGCCACCGCATGCTCAGCCAGCACGCCATCGATGCCGTACAGAGTCTTGTCCAATCATCTGAAGTGACCGGACGTCGTGAAGTGATGCTGCTGAACGGGGCGTATCTGATACAGCGTGCAAAGCTGCCTGCGTTTCGGGCGGCCCTGGACGACCTAGCTCGCACCTATGCCGCCGGCGGGATGATCTACGAACTGACCGGGCCGTGGCCGTCGTACAACTTTAGCAACCTGAACAGCGCCGAGATGCTTAATGGACAATCAGCCGAAAACTATCGCTGCTAGCCTTGCTGCGCCTCGCGAACGCGAGATTGTGCTGCTCGACCTGCTCGACCGAGCGTTGGATAAAGGCGTGGTCATTGCGGGCGATATTGTCATTTCAGTTGCCGACGTTGATTTGATCTATGTCGGTCTCAAGGTGCTGCTCACCTCGGTTGACCGGATGCAGCACCTGGGCGAGCAGCGCTAAACGAGATTGCCTTGTGGCAGCACAGTATCTCTACGCCATTACCCACAACCACGGCCCCACCCTGCCCGCACTGGCAGGGGTCGAAGGGGTGCCGATTGCAGCCGTTGCAGTGCCGCCTCTCGCGGCAGTTGTTGCGCCGCTGACAGTTCGCAGCCTGCCACCGACCGAAGCGTATCTCTGGCAGCACGAGGCCGTGCTTGAAGCGCTGATGCAGCAGCAAACCATTCTGCCCGTGCGCTTTGGCACGCTGCTGCGCGATGTGGAGGCCGTGCGTGAGGTGCTCACCCGCCACGCCGCCACCTTCGAAGCGGACCTGGAACGAGTGCGCGGGTGCGTCGAGCTAAGCCTGCGTGTGCTGTGGGAGCAGGAGCCACCCGCCGACCCACAGAGCGGGCGCGATTATCTGCTGGGACGGTTGGCGCAGCAACAGCAGGCCCGCACCCGCGCCGATGCCCTGCACACGCCCCTCGCGGCGCTGGCGCGTGATACTCGGCTACGGCTGCTCGAAACGCCGCGTATGCTGCTCACCGCTGCCTATCTGGTGGAGCAAACACAGGTCGCGCACGTTCGGCAAACAGTCGCCGAGCTTGCGCATGAGCACCCCGATTTACAATTGCTCTGCACGGGGCCGTGGCCAGTGTATCATTTTGTCAGCAAGCTAGCAGATTGAGCAGGTATGCAATGGACACCAACAAACTGATCTACGAAACAGGCGACCTGGAAGCCTTCGCCGCCGAACTTGAAAAGCTGCATAGCGCCGCCACCCTGCCGCAGCGTATCGCAACCGATCCTGAATCGGTGGAGCGTGGACTGGCACAACTGGTGCTGACGCTGATTGAACTGCTGCGGCAATTGATGGAGCGGCAAGCCCTGCGGCGTGTTGAGCATGGTTCCCTCAGCGATGAAGAGATTGAGCGATTGGGGCAGACATTTTTGAAGCTCAAGCAGCGCATGGACGAACTGAAGCAGACCTTTGACCTGCGCGACGAAGACCTGAATATCAATCTGGGGCCGCTTGGTGATCTGCTGTAATCAGGCGCGGGGCAAAGGGACGAGCACCCGCAAAGCGCAAATGGGGAACACAGCCTCGGCGGGGCCATACGCCACTGCGGGAACGTCCCCTACCCAAGCGATAAGCCAAGCGCTTCCATCGCCGCCTCTTCGAGTGTGCGCATCGTGGCGGCTTCTGCTTCGCTCCGTTCGTGGTCGTACCCTAGCAGGTGCAGCACACCGTGTGCCACAAGGTAGGCCAGTTCGCGCCGCTCAGAATGCCCATACGCGGCGGCCTGTGCCTGCACCCGTTCGTATGAAATAGCAATATCACCCAAGTAGCGCTGTGACGCATCGGGCGCATTCACAAACGGCTGCACAGGCTCATCGTCGTCTTCGCCAAACGACAGCACATCGGTGGGCGCATCCACGCCGCGATAATCGCGGTTGAGTTGTTGCAGCATAGCATCGTCGGTGATCAGGATGCTTACCTCGACGGGTTCGCTGGTGCCAAGCTGACTCAGCACGGTTGTTACCGTCTGCGCGATCAGGGCGACATCCACGCGTTCCTCAAACGCCTCATTCACATGGGCTTCTACAAGGTGTGGCACTGTCATAAAAATCCGTTGGTTTCCCAGAGCACCCGTACCTGCGAGAGTACATCGCGTTCGCGCTTGAACGACGAAATATCCAATGCATCATCCAGCGTGAACCAGCGTGCATCGTCTACTTCCGACTCTTGCGGTATCAAATCGCCCTGTACATAACAAATTAAAAAGAGATCGACGTATTTATGCACCCGTGATGCCCCGGCCCGAAACCAGTATTCTATGGTGGCGAGGTGCTGCACTACCTCACCAATCAGGCCGGTTTCTTCGGCTACCTCACGTACAGCCGCCGCCTCAGCCCGTTCGCCGCGCCGCACATGCCCCTTCGGCAGTCCCCAACGCTTGCCGCCATCGGTGGCAATCAGGGCAACTTCAACCTGGCCCCGCTCGTTGACACGGTAGATAACGCCACCTGCCGAGTAGGACGTGCGTTGGGGTGCAGTGGACTTGCTGCCGTGAGGTGCCATAGCATTGTGCATCGACTATGCAGGCTGCTTTTGCAGGCGACCTGCGCGATAATCCCAATAGTAGCCCGTTGAAAACAGAATGCGTTCTTTGGCGAAGGCGGCATCCTTCCAGCCGAGCGGCTCGACGCGCTTGCCTTCCAGGTCTTTGTAGACAGTGAAGAAGTGCTCAACCTCACGTAGGTAGTGTGGTGGCAGGTCGGTGTAGTCGCTAAACTCTTTAAAGAACGGGTCGTGGCTCAACACGGCAAGCACTTTGTCATCGGCATCGCCCCTGTCCAACATCTGGAACATCCCAATCGGGCGAGCTTCAACAATACACCCGGTGAATGTGGGCAGGTTGGTCATCACCAGCACATCAAGGGGGTCGTCGTCATCGTAGAATGTCTGGGGGATGAAGCCATAGTCACCAGGATAATGAACAGGTGAGTAAAGCACGCGGTCGAGCTTGAAATAACCAACATTCTTTTCATACTCGTACTTATTGCGGGAACCTTTGGGGATTTCTACGACAACATGGATAATATTGGGGATATCCGTACCAGGCGATAGATCATGCCACAGATTTTGCATGACAAACTCACTCCTATCGTATGTAAATGCTAACCGTAGGTATTATAGCAGAGAACG
Organism: Chloroflexaceae bacterium; assembly: GCA_012033195.1. Lineage (GTDB taxonomy): Bacteria > Chloroflexota > Chloroflexia > Chloroflexales > Chloroflexaceae > JAAUSQ01. The sequence goes on along the minus strand of JAAUSQ010000133.1, from coordinate 4,212 downwards.
ATTACCCATGGAACGTATATCAATCGGGGCGCTCGAAGCGGGTGAGCATCACGTGGCACTCGGTGGGCGGGACGGTAGCCAGATAGGGTGCTTCATCGACCAGCCGTTTTGCGAACAGGGTACACATCGCATCTTCGTTGAGGGGGCCTGCTTCGCGGTTGGTAATGGCGATACGGGTCACAAGATTGATAATATCACGCGGTACCTGTGCCCGCCCCAGTCGCAGCCGGACATCAATCGTGATCAATGGCGGCAGGTCGCGGCGGCGAGTCGGGCGCTGGTCAAGCAGGTAGGTTACCGTGGGGGCCAGCACAGGCGCAAGTGCACCGGGTAAGCTGGGGTTGCTGCACAGCCGCGCTTGCATAAACCCCTGCTGACCGAACACATCGTCCGGTTCTTCCCAGATGTTAGTATAGCCGGGGAGGAGTTCGGACGCGAACCCGTAGCGGTACAATCCTTCGAGCAGGTCGGGCGCTTCTTTCTCGAAATGGATGTAACCACCGCGTCGGATGGATCTAAATCTGACAAGTACATGAACGGATGGTTCCACGAACGTACTTTCCATCTGCACTGCTTCGTGATACAGGCTTCCCGTGATCGTTCCTTTGAGAATGCGATCACAGGGCGGATCAGCGAGCAGGCTTTGGCTGGTAGTGTGCTACTATTATACATCGCTCGCCGGGGTTGTATCAAGCTATGGCAGACCCAAACAAAAACATCGGGCCGCGCCCTGGAATACTCCAGCACAGCCCGATGGATGCGATAGAAAGGGGTTAGCGCAGCCGAGCCAAGCCGTCAGGCCGCCGGCAGCCACAGCAGCGGCGAGCCAAAGTCTACCCCTTCAACAAGCTGCGTCGAAGGCGTGCTGCCCGGTTGCCACAGCCAGAGCGTTCCGGTGTCCGTGCTCTGGTAATTCTCCAGCGGTGCGCCGCTATTCCAGCCACCCGGCAGCGCTACCACAAGTTGCGTTGCATCGGGACTCCAGGCCGCACCCGTGGCAGTATACAGGCTATCGGTCACGGTTGCCTCGGTTTCCAGCGTGCCGCTTGGTGCAAACACTTCGCTGCTCTGGCCGAGGGCCAGTACCTGCACCGTCCAGACAGCATACCCGCTCAGGCCGCGTGCATCGCTAAAGTTGTACTGGATCGTTGCCATCTGTTCGCCCGTCGGCGCGAAGTGGGGTGCTTTTGTCCAGCCAAGGCTCAGGTTCAGCAGTTCGCCGCCGCCCTGGAACGAGCCGCCCATTTCGGTATAGCCAATGTCGGTGAGGGCACGATACCCAACAAAGCGCTGATAGGCCAGTTGTGCACCATCGGGCGACCAGGCCGGGGCATACACCAGCAGACCACTGGTATCATCGCCCGTGCCTGCTGTGGCAAAGTTCCAACCGTTCTGCCCCTGTCGATTAACCAGCCGGACTGCGTTGGTTGAGCCAACAATGCCCTCCTGTGTTTCCAGGGCGGCAGCCTGGGGCGGGGTCACATAGGCAATGCGCCGCCCATCCGGTGAGAAGACCGGATCACAGCCGCTATCAAGCAAGCGCTCCAGTCGGTCGGACAGGTCGATCAGGCGTACTTCGCTGGTGCGGCACCATGCCGTCCACGCCTCCCAGTCGAACAGTTCCGGGTAGGGTGTGCTCGATGAAGCATAGATCAAGGTCAGGCCATCGGGTGCCCATGCTAGGTCGCCCTCATAGCGCTGGTTGGTGGTCAGGCGACGTGCACCGCTTCCGTCGCGGCCCAGCACCCAGATCTCAAGCCGTCCATCTGTTTCGCGTACGGCTGCCAGTTGCCGACCGTCGGGCGTCGCCGCAAACTCGCGCACACCGTCGAGCAGGCTGCGCTCCTGTCCACCATCAAACGCATATGCCGTGAGCACGCCATTGCGCAAAAACAAGATTTCACTGCCCGCATTGGTCCGCACCGGTGTAGGGGTAGCGGTTGGCTCAACCGTCACAACAGGTGCCGGTGTGGGCGTATCGCCACCGATCACGGGTAGCGCATTGGTTGGCGTGCTCGCTTCGGGTGTGGCTGTGACAAGCGCAGCCAGTTCGGTTGATACCGCACCGGTGGCCTGCTCGTTCTGGGCCGGACGCGGCGGCGCGGTTGGTACAATCTGTGGTGTGGCAAGGTCGGGCGCAGCAGGCAGCGCCGTCGGATCGGACGGGGTGGTTGGCTGCACCTGTGGCTGCACCCCGCTGGTATTGGCGTTGTTGGTTTCCGGTACATTCACATCGGTAGCGGCGCAGGCTTGCAGCAGCACCACGGCTACCAATACAATGAGTATAAGTCTATTCCGTAAATAAAACATCATTATCGAGCAACCCCTTTCGCACTAATTCCTTGATGACACGCGCTGTAGTACGTCTCTTTGCAGCATAGCAGAGCTAGCGCATGCAGTTCAATGATATCGAGGTTGTATCGTACTATCAGGTAGGTTGTGGCCTTATCAGCTTGTCATAATACATGACGCTGAACGTACCCGATTTGTTTCACGCTGGAACCAGATGCAGCATTTGTACGTTACAATACCATAACCTGTCTGTCTACTGGGCATTAGGGGAACGTTGCAGTAGGAAACGCAATACTGCAACACCAGTCGCCAGGAGACGTTTGTTTCTGTTCGCAGCCCGCCTGCGTGGGCGTGCCTGACGCCTCTTGCTTATCGCCTACTAGTGTTAAAGGGATTGCCGTGTCTCGCAGAATACTCAGCCTCGTACTGCTGCCAATGGCGCTCTTGCTGGCCTCTTCGTCCGCGTTGTCGTCTACTGTTATCGCTGCACCCGAAGCGATGCGCGAACCAGTCGGGCCGCCCTCGTTTGGGATCAACAGCCACCTTGCCACGCGCTACCCCGACCCGACCGCGATGGATGTGCCCGCGCAGACCCTTGCCGATCTCAATATCACATGGGTACGCGAAGATTTTCACTGGCACCGTATCCAGTACGACCGCGACGTATGGGACTGGACCTTTACCGATGCAGCGATGCGGGCCTTACTCAAAGAAGATATTCAGGTACTCGGTGTGCTCGGTCCCTCGGTCGGGTGGGCCACGCCCTACACGGGCGACAATCCGCACGATGTATCATTCTACGCCCCTGATCCAGAACTATTCCTCGACTATGTGCGGGCAGTGGTGGCGCGTTACCGCCGCTACGTCAAGCACTGGGAAATCTGGAACGAGCCAGACCACCCCTACTTCTGGCAACCCGAACCCGACCCGGTCGCGTATGCCGACTTGCTGAAACGTACCAGTGCCGTCATCAAAGAGATCGACCCGGACGCGCAGGTTGTAATCGGCGGCTTCAACCCCTTTAATACCACCTTTGTTCGCACCGTTGCCGAGGAGGGCGCATGGGACAGCTTCGACATTCTGGCACTGCATCCGTATGTTGACCCGTACACCCCCGAAGAGGGCAACCTCGCCGCCGCGCTCGATATTGCCCATGCGCTGAATTACCAGTACGGTGAGCGTCCGATCTGGGTGACCGAAATTGGCTGGGCCAGTGGCCCCGGCGACCGCGATGCTATCGGCTTCACCGATGAGACAGAGCAGGCCAGTTTTCTGGTACGCTCGCTGCTGCTGCTGTGGGCCAACGGTGCCGAGCGCATTTTCTGGTATATGCTGAAGGACGACGCACACAACCCGTATGGTCTCTACCGCTATGGTGCGGGCCGCACCGACTTCAGCACCAGCCTGCGAAAACCGGCCTACAACGCAATGCGTACCCTCAACCGCGAATTGGAGGGTGCTACCTTTGTCGAGCGGCGCGACCTGTTCGACTCAATTCCTGTCGAGTCGTTTACCGCCAGCGTGCCCTGGAAACGCGCCCAACAGCCCAATGGTCAGCTTGCCCTGAGCGAAAGCGGGGTAGGCAGCATTGCTTACAACTTCAGCACCCGTGGCAACGATTACCTCGTTTTTGAGCGCGAGCAGCCAGTACGCATTCCCGGCAAGCCCTACGCGCTTGGCGTGTGGGTGTATGGCGATGGTAGCACCCACACGTTGCGGGCGTGGTGCGTGATGCCGAAGGCGAACTGCTGCAACTCAAGCTGGGCGTGGCGGGCGAACCAGGTTGGCGCTTCATCTCAACACCGCTCAATCGTCCTGTGGAACCGGGCGACCGGGTCGCGGGCAATGGTAACCTGCGTGTAGATTTCCCCATTCAATTTGAAGCGCTGGTGCTCGATGACTCGCACGATGGCTTTGTAG
>JAAUSQ010000009.1 GCA_012033195.1 Chloroflexaceae bacterium | reverse complement strand
GGGCGTCGTCGGCGTTTGCCTTTTATGAAGAGGCGTTCCGTGCGGCGGGCATTCCGTACCTGACGACTGCCGGACGGGGCTATTACATCCGCAACGAGGTGCAGGACTTGATCCACCTGCTGCGGGTGCTGAGCGATCCGTCCGACGATCTGGCACTGGTGGGGGTGCTGCGGTCGCCGCTGTTTGCGCTGGATGATGCCACGATTGTACGCTTGCGGCTTGCCAATCGGCGCAGCCTGTGGGATGCCCTGCTCGACAGCGCCGAAGCTGATACCGTGCTGCAGTTTGCACGCGCTACGCTGCACGAACTGTACCAGCAACGCGCACACCTGACCGTGCCTGAACTGCTGCGAGCCGCACTGAACCAGACCGGCTATCTTGCAACAATCAGTGCATTGCCGAATGGGGTGCAGCGCTGTGCCAACGTTGAGAAGTTGATTGAGGCAGCCCGCCGCACCAGCACCACCAGCCTAGGCGATTTCAGTGCCTACCTGGAAGAGTTGCTCAATGCTAGCCCCCGCGAAGGTGAGGCCCCCCTGGAAGCGGCAGGAAGCGTACGGCTGATGACAGTCCACGCCAGCAAAGGGCTTGAGTTTCCGGTGGTCGTGCTGCCCGACTTGGGGCGCGGCAGTCCGCCCAACCGTGAGACGTGGCTTGCTCAACGAAGTTATGGCTTTGCGCTACGCCTGCGCGATGAACGCGGAGAACGTGCGCCATCAACGGCGTATCGGCTGGCGCTGCACGATGAGCAACAGATGGAACAGGCCGAACACGAGCGGTTGCTGTATGTGGCGCTGACCCGGACCATCGACTACTTGATCTTGAGTGGCGACGAAACACACCGCAAAAAACAAAACTGGCTCGCTACGCTGCTAGCTATTGTGCAGCAAGATGATGCCGCAGTCCTCGCACCGTTGCAGATCTATCATCATACTCCGTCGGATACGGTGGCATAGCTGTTGCTCTTGATGCAGCGACCTGATCGGCTCTTGTCTTGATCGGGTGATCTGGCTTTCCCCGGTATTGTATAGTATACTTGTAAACAATGAAACAATACCCTGCGAGTATGAGGAGTGTGAAAAGATGACATTGGAACACTATCAAGACCTGCTGAATAGTCCCGTTCTTGTTCATGTTGCAACAATCGGACCGAACGGCGAACCCCAGAACAACCCGGTGTGGTTCGATTGGGATGGCACCTATCTCTATTTTAGCCAGACCAGGACCCGCCAGAAATACCGCAACTTGCAGCGTGAGCCGCGCCTTGCGCTCGCGATTGTAGACCCCCAGAACCCGTATCGGTACGTGGAAATTCGCGGCAAAGTGGTGCGCGTTGATGAAGACCCCGACAAAGACTTTATCAACAAGATGGCAAAGAAGTATCTGGGCGTGGATAAGTACCCCTACAATCAACCCGGCGATGAGCGAGTGGTGATGGTAGTGGAACCCGACCGCAGCCTGGGCATGGGGTAGGGCATACACCCTTGCACGAGAGATAGTGATAGCAGCAGGGCATCGACAGGATCGGTGCCCTGCGTTTTATGGGTGGAGATTACAACGTTTTGACCCGCTGCAAAATAGCATTGAGCAGGCTCCGTGCCTCACTCGAACTGGTATCCAGCCCGGCCGTCGGATGCACCAGCGTGTCTGTTGTGGGCGCTGCATATTCGGGTGGCACAGGGCGAGCCTGCGTTGTACGCTGCATTCGTCGCACGGGCGCTACTTCAAGAATGTTGAGCGCCAGCAGTTCCACAACAAAACGCAGCGTGAGCAACTCGGCACAGTTTGCCATGGTGCTCAGCGTGCGGGCCGTGTGGCGTGTTTCGGCACTGCTGAAGCGGCGGATAATGTCCCAGTGCTCCGTTTCCAGACCGGGCAGCACGGTGGGTGACATTGGCTGCTGGGCAATACGTACCTCGGTGTTGGGCGTAATAGTCTGATTAAGGAGCGCTTCACAGGGGTGGGGGTGCCGCCGGACACTCTCGATAATCAACTGCTCGACGCTGCGCTGCACATGCACCGGGCGCTTCTCCATGCCTGCTTCGTGCCGAAAGACAAACGTCGCATTGTTCCATAGCAGCATCTGGATAATTGCCTCGTCGTGGGCCGACAAGAGGCACTGCTCCCCGCGCTTGATCACCCGTGCATCGATAGGCCTGCCTCTACAGACGTGCAAACCGCCCGCTGTGTTTCGTCCACCAGGAAGAGCACGCCTGATTTTTCTTCGGCCCGAAACACATATAAGAGATCAACTAGGGGCATATCTTGCAGCGTTCCTTTGAGTGACATAGTCTTCTCCTTAGATAAGCAGGTGTGCGTCAACACACATAAATAGGTAGCGGTGGTGCTGGTGGCTGGCCCGTTTTTAGCAAGACCGAGCAGCGATGTCGAGTGTGCTCATCGGTACTGAAAACTGGTTATGTAGATTATAGCATAGGGTAAAAATACTACTATCAATAAACAGTACAGTGTTAGTAAAGATATGGACAGATTGTACTGACCACTACGAAGTCTTCTGCAACGCCACGCTGCTTTCCCCATCAAACAGATGCAACGCCGACGGTTCCACTGTGAGCCAGACCTGTACGCCCGCTGTTGCCAGCGTATCAGGCGCACCAATCGCCTTAACCCGCTCGTCTCCAATGTTCAAGGTGATCAGTGTTTCGCGCCCCAGTGGTTCGAGCACATACACCGTCGCAGGGAAGACATAAGCGGTATTGGGTTGTTGCCAATGCAGCCGCAGCGCTTCGGGCCGGAAGCCAAGCACAAGGCTGTGCGGTGGGTTTGTTGCTGCCAGTGCTGCCATAAATTGCGGCGGAATGGGGAGGCAGCACGTGGTCAACTCAAGGCAGCGCTGAGCAGGTATGTAGTGGCACGCTAGCATATTCATCGGTGGGTTGCCAATAAACCGCCCGACAAAGGTGGTGCGCGGCGACTGATAGACCTCGTGGGGTGTGCCAATCTGCTCAGGCCGTCCGCTGCGCATCACCACCAGCATATCCGCCAGCGTCAGCGCCTCTTCCTGGTCGTGGGTCACATAAACAGTTGTGACAGCAAGATCACGCTGCAAGCGCTTGAGTTCGGCCCGCGTTTCAATGCGGAGGGTTGCATCCAGGTTCGAGAGTGGCTCGTCAAGCAGAAACACGTCAGGCCGACGCACAATTGCCCGCCCCAGTGCTACACGCTGCATCTGCCCGCCCGAAAGCTGGCGCGGCTTGCGGTCGAGCAGGTGAGCAATCCCAAGCGCCTCGGCAACGGGGAGAATGCGCTGGCGTATCGCGTCTTTGCGCAGCTTCTGCGCCTCCAGGGGGAAGGCCATATTCTGATATACCGTCATATGGGGGTAGAGTGCATAGCTCTGGAAGACCATCGCCGTGTTGCGTTCCCAGGTGGGCACGTCGTTCACCAGCCGATCACCGATATAGATATTGCCAGTGGTTGGCTCTTCCAGTCCGGCAATCATGCGCAGCAGGGTTGTTTTGCCGCACCCCGATGGCCCGACCAGGACGGTGAGGGTGCCATCTGCCAGTATAAGATCAATCGTATCGACAGCAAGCGTGTTGTTAAAATATTTGCTGACTGCTTCGAGGCGAATAGTTGTCATAATGTGTATGGATGCTAATACTTCACCGCGCCTGCTGTAAGCCCTTCCACGACCCAGCGCTGAAAGATCAGCACAAGCAGGATAACGGGCAGCAGCGATAATACAATACCCGCCGTAACCCAGGCCCATTGTAATGCAAAAGCGCGGCTAAAGCTCAGGATGGCAACGGGCACGGTTTGTGCCTGCGGTAGCCCCAGCGTTACCGTGAAGGCCAGCATAAACTCGCCCCACGAGCCGAGGAAGGCCAGCACGCCCGCCGAGAATAGCCCCGGTGCAGCGAGGGGCAGCATCACGCGTAGAAACACCATAAACGGCGCATATCCATCAACTTTGGCCGCGTCTTCCAGTTCAAAGGGCAGGCTGGCAAAGTAGGCTGCAATCAGCCATGTACTGAGCGGAATGTTGTAAACGATATTGGGCAGGATCAGCCCTGGCAGGCTCGACAGCAGGCCAAGCGACCGCACCAGCACAAATGTCGGCGCAATCACCACAATCGGCGGCACCATCCCCGCAAGCTGGATCAAAAAGAGCGATTGTACTTTGTAGGTAAACTTGAGCCGGGCGATAGCATAGGCCGACAGGCCCGCCAGAAACAGCGCCCCGACGGTGACACACGACGACACAATCAGGCTGTTGATAATCGCATCTTGCATCTGAAAATCAGCACCAAGCACCGTGCGGTAGCTTTCGAGCGAGAAGCTTGATGGGAAATATTCGAGCGGCTTCTGAAACTCGGTGCCTGGTGTCTTCAGCGATGTGATGACCACCCAGTACAGCGGGGTCAGGCTGAAGAGCGCAATAGCGACCGTCACCAGCAGCGAAAGCAGACCATGCCGAACAGTGCCACGTTTATGTTGCGGGGAAGGGGCAGCAGGCATTCGTTAACCTCGGAATTGTAGATGGGGCACAATGCGCCGAATATACAACCAACTCACGCCCATCACCAGTACAAAGCTCACCACCGCATACGCCGCGCCCTGCCCATAGTCGAGATACGAAAAGTAGTAGCGGTAGGCAAACGAACTGAGTACCTCGGTGGTGGTACCTGGCCCGCCGCCGGTCAGTCCATACACAATCTCGAAGGCTCGCAGCGCGTCGATGGTACGGAACATCAGCGTTACCAGAATAGTTGGCAGCAGCAGCGGCAGCGTAATGCGCCAGAAGTGCATCAGGGGCGGCGCACCATCTACCATGGCGGCATCGTGCAGATGGCGCGGCACCATCGCCAGCCCACCCATCAGGAAGATGCTGGTAACGGCTGCCCCGCGCCAGACATACGCCAGAATGATGCTATGCATTGCCAGCAGCGGCGACGACAGAAACAGTGGCGTTTCGGCAACAATGCCGAGCCGTACCAGCACATCACCAATCAAGCCGACATCACTATGAAACAGCCAGCGCCAGATCGAGGCTTGAATAATGGCAGGGATGGCCCACGGAATAATGATGATGGCCCGCAGTAGGCCGCGCAATTGCGGCACGACCCAGAAGGTCGCAAGCGCCATGCCCATCCCGATCCAGAATTCGAGAAAGACCGATACCACAGTAAAATAGAGCGTATACCCGAACGACTGCCAGAACTGCGTGGTTTGCAGTACAGTGGCATAGTTCTGCACGCCCACGAAGCGCTCAGCACTCAGTTGGGTGGTGCGTTCTAGGTCGAACAGGCTAAAGAGCATCGTCTGCCCGATGGGATAATAAAAGAAGAGCGCGAGGCCAAGCAAGGCCGGCAGCAAAAACAATACTGCCATCTGCGGCTCACCTAGCCCACGCCAGCGCAAAAAACGTTGCATAGTGAATTGGAAAGAATACGGCACCAGCAACACCAGCCGATCTGTTGCTGCTGGTGCGCTGTGCTATTGCTCGTGCAAGGTATCAATGCGGCTGCACGCATCGTTCAGCGCTGCTTCTACGGGCTTGATGCCCGTCAGCGCCGCGTGTATTTCTTCCTGGATAATATCGGAAAGTTGCGTATAGCTGGTGCTCGGTGGGCGGGGTGCGGCGCTGTCGAGCACGGTTTCTATCAACTGCACGTTCGGGTTGGTTTCCTGCACCGCCGTATCTTTGTACAGCCCCTCGTAATACTGCACCGGCCCCCACGCCAGCGCAAAGCCCTTTTGCACCTCTTCCGAGGCGATGACTGCGAGTACGTCGATGGCGGCCTCAAGGTTGTCGGTATATGGATTGATGGCAAATGCAAAGCCGCCTGTTGCTCCGGTCGGGCGACCGAGTGGCTGGGCCGGGTTTGGCATAAAGCCCCAGTTGCCCGCCACCTGCGACTGCTCCGGGTCATCGAGCCACGTTACAATATCCTGGTTATGTCGCAAGAACACCGCCTCGCCACTCACAAAGCGCGTGCGAGCCTCTTCTGCATTCCAGCCGGGTGTCTCACGCGGCGAGAGACCGCTCTCAATAGTATCGACCATAAAGCCGACTGCCTGAATGCCCGCAGGTGAATTGATGGTGCAGGTGCCTGCCTCATCGAAGTATTCGCCACCAAAGCCAAGAAAGAACTCGGCCCACACCTGCACCAGTGCCTCTTCGCGTGCACCAGGCCACACAAAGCCGGTCAATTCGGGCTGATCGGCGGTAATGGTCGTAACAATCTCTTCCAGGTCGTCGTAGGTGGCGGGTGGCTCAAAGCCGTACTGCTCAAGCAGGTCGGTGCGATAGAACATGCCGCCGATGCTGCCCCAGAAGGGTACGCCAAGCCGCTGCCCCTGGTATGAGAACAGGTCAAGCCCGACTGGAAAAAAGTTTTCTTCGAGCGTGGGCAGGTGCTCGTTCAGTGGCTCGGCCCACCCCGCCTCGCCAAACTCCAGCACCCATGGTGTATCCATGCCATAAATATCTATTGTCGGGTCTTCGGTAGAGATCCAGACTGCCAGCGCATCACGGTATGCGCCCATCGCGTCGGGCACAATATTCAGTTGTACCTCGATGTTGGGGTGTTGTTCGGCAACTGCTGTCCGGATCACATCAATCGGTGCAGGGTAATCGGTGAAAGAAGTCTGCAAAAAACGGTTGTAGGCCAGTGTGACAACCACTGGTTCGGTAGCATCGGCAGGTGCAGCGGCATCGTCGGTGGGTTGTGGTTGGCTGGCTGGGTTGCAACTTGCCACCAGCAGCGTAACCAGCACCACCAGACACAGGGCAGGCAATCGGCGCATGCGCGTATTCCTTCCAGGTACAAAATACGAACAGGATACCTGCATGGTACCACAGGTTCTATCAAGCAAGGTACAGATTTAGAAAAAGAGGGCGTAAACCCCAGGAGCTTTCGCCCTGGGATAGAAGCCCTTTGCTCGCTTCAGCCGCTTCAGTCCGCAGTAGCACAGACCTGCTTTTTAGGCAGGGATGTGCTACACTAAGACTATGCGTAAGAGCTTCAAATACCGCATCTATCTCACGAACGGCCAGCGGCGTATCCTTGGGCAGCAGCTTGAGGAATGCCGCTGGGTGTACAACGAGACGCTTGCCTATCGCAAGCGTGCCTATGCGGAGGAGCAGCGCACGGCGAACTGGTACGAGACGAAGCGACAGCTCCCCATTTGGAAAAATGTTCGGCCCACGCTGAAACTCGTCCATAGCCAGGTGCTGCAAAACGTCACTGAGCGGGTGGATCTCGCATGCAAAGCCTTCTTTCGTCGGGTGCGGGAAAGTGCCGAAGAAGTCGGTTTCCCGCGCTTCAAAGGCGTTGGTCGGTACGACTCGATCACGTATCCGCAGTACGGCAACGGCGTGCGATTGGACGGCGACCGGCTGATCCTTTCGAAAGTTGGGGCCGTCCATGTCGTGCTGCATCGCCCGCTGGAGGGCACACCCAAGACGGTGACGCTTACCCGGTCGCGCACGGGGAAGTGGTACGCCTGCTGCTCGTGTGAGGTAGAGCCGTGCGAACTTGAACCCACGGCTGAGATCGTCGGCGTGGATGTAGGACTGGCTTCGTTTGCGACCCTCTCGACCGGCGACGAGATCGCCAACCCTCGGTTCTATCGCCGTAATGAGGCCGACCTCAAGCGCGTCCAGCAGTTGAAGGATGCGGCCAAGAACGCGCAGCGGTGGGATGAAAACCGTCGCCGCAAGAAGGCGCTGGCCCATATTCACGAGCGAATTGCCAACCGGCGCAGCTGACTTGCCCACAAGACGCGAAGCCTGGGAGATTGTCAACACCTATCAGCTCATCGTGTTTGAAGACCTGGCCCCACTGGAGATGGGGCGTAGTCGTGGGATGCGCAAAAGCATCTTGGACGTGGCGTGGAGCCAGTTTATCAGTATGACCGTCGCCAAAGCGGAAGAAGCTGGGCGGCGGGTGATTCTGGTGAACCCCCGCAACACGTCCAAGCGGTGCTCGTCCTGCGGCAACCTGGTGCAGAAATCGTTGAGCGAGCGCATCCATACCTGCCCCCATTGCGGGCTGGTGCTGGGACGCGATCACAATGCGGCGCTCAACATTCTGCATTGGGGTCTCCAAACCCTGCGGTTGTAGCGAAATGAGTGTGGGGCGGCACACTCAGAAGCCCAAGCCCTCGGGCTTGGGAGCCGTCACTGAACACATTGCGCTGTACGCCGCGCCCGCGTGATAAGCGTATGGGCCTGTTCAAGCACGGCACGTGTTACATGGGCCGCCCCGTCGCCATTCTCGCTGGCATAGACGGGACGCCCAAACGCAACCTGAATGGTAATATCTTGCATACTCGAACGCACAAATTGTAACGTTGCTGCCAGCCAGCGCCGGTCGCGTTGATCACGCCGCAGTGTCACCAGTGGGTGCTTGAGAAAGGCCGGATTGAACACACCGCTGATGATAACAGGTTGTACCGCCACATTGGGCACCATGCGCGTAAACAGCCCAATGCTTTCCGACCACTGATCGAGCGTATCAAGTGCTTCGACATAATAGGCCGGGTCAGCTTCAATAAAACCTGCCGGATAATTTAAGATCGTGCCCCCGTCGCGCAGATGGCGGGCTGCGTCACGGATCAGCCGCATACGGCCCATCGGCGTATCGGTGACGTGTAGCATCAGCCGCGAAACGTTGGGCAGCGCCTCCCAGAAGGGGCGTTCGGCAGCAATCACTTTTACATCGGGGCGCGACAGGTGCGCCAGCGCTGCGGGCGTGTCGTACATACCGGGATGGTTACTTACCAGCAGCAGCGGGCCAGTGGCGGGAACGTGTTCCTGTCCACTCACTTCAAGCCGACGGATATAGGTTTGCATAACATGCTGGCAGCCTGCTTGCAAGCCCAGCGTGCCCACGATTTGATCAAACTGGTAGATCTTTTCTACAAAGCGGCGCACCCGCTGCTGAAGCAGGAGCCGCAATATCCAGCATGCCGCTGGCGACTGTTCAAGGCCGAGAGCAGCCATCATCTGGTCGAACGTTTCAGCGAGGAGCACATCAATATCCTGCTGTCGGCTATGCCGGGTCGCAGGGACGAGTAAGGCCGAGGTCTGTTGTGAAGGCGTGTCGTAGTGCATAGCTTTATATAAAAATAATTGTCGATGTTGTTAGTACATATAAATATCCTACCACAAAAACAAACGTTGCAACGCGGGTACCAGTGTGGTGAAGGGAGTCATTGAGGGGAGGGGGTGGGATAGAGGTATTGCCGTTCTAAATCATACAGCCCGCCTGCACGGGCTGAGCAGTGTATGCATCGAGGAACAGCAGAGGAGGCTTGCAACCTACCCGGTGATTATTCCTTCCACCGGGATACGCACAATAAAGCGGGTATTTCCCGGTTCGGACTGTACCTCGATGGTGCCGCCGTGCTGCGTAATAATGCGGTAGCTGATATCAAGGCCAAGGCCGGTGCCCTTGCCGACATCTTTGGTTGTAAAGAACGGCTCAAACAGGCGCGGCATCACTTCGGGCGGGATGCCGTGCCCATCGTCGGCAACCTCTACCATAACATAATCATTCTCGCAGCGCGTCTTCAGCCAGATAGTGCCTTTGCCATTCACGGCATCTACCGCATTGGCAATCAGGTTTGTCCAGACCTGGTTCAGTTCGCTGCCGCGCCCATTCACTCGCGGCAGGTTCGGGTCGTACTCACGCATTACATGCACGCTCTTGAGCTTGTAGGTCAGCACAGTGAGTGTATTCTCAAGGCCCTTATGAATATCTACTTCTTGGAGCGGGGCTTTGTCCATATAGGTGTACGACTTGATCGCCCCCACCAGATCGGAGATGCGGCCTGTGCTCTGCTCAACCTCGTTGAGCAAGCTCGCAATATGCAGGGTGGCATTCAGCCATTGCAGCACATCGCCGTGCGTGGCAGGTGGCAACGGCTCCAGCAACTGCTCAAGCTCTTCGCTAGAGATACGCGCCGATACCAGATTCGCGGCAACGTCCCAGGGATCTTCAACGCCGCGCTCGTCAAGCCAGTCGCCCATCGCGCCTTCCATATCGCTCTGTTCGAGCGGCGAGAGCGGCGGCGCATCAACTGCCCTCGCCATCGCTTCGGGTTGGAAACGCACCAGTTGCTCGATCTGAGCGTTGGTCAGGCCAAGCTCGTTGAGGCGCAGGGTCCGCACTTGCAAACCGGGCAGTACATGATGCAACTCCTGCGTTGCCCGCCGCGCCGCCGCCGCCGGGTTGTTCAGTTCGTGGGCCAACCCTGCCGAGAGCTTGCCCAGGGCAACCATTTTTTCTTGCTGGCTGACGATATTGCGTGCATAGTTGGCAGTGCGCTGCGCGGCGATATTAAAAATATAGTTGCCGAGCGTTGGCACGGCTGCAAATATTTCGCGGAAGGCGTTCCGGTCGAATACCATCAAGCGGCTTGGTGCAAGCGCCCGCGAGGTGATTTTGGAGGCCGTCCCTTCGAGCAGGGCCATTTCGCCGCCGATCACCCCACGCGGCGTGGTACCAAGCACCGTATCGCGCCCGTTCACCCGACGAATGACCTGCAACTCGCCTTCAAGCATAATGTAGAACTGTTCGGCAGGCCCATCTTCAACAAAAAAGGTATCGCCCGGTTGCAGGCGTACATCGCTGCTATGCTCAATCAGCCAGGTCAGTTCCTGTTCGGTCAGTCCCTCAAAAGGCGGAATATGATACAAATCATCCATGCGTTGCACCTCTATACACCGGTTTGTCTAGCGGCGTGTTACCGTTCTGCGTCGTCGTGCGCATCGCGTACAATGGCGCAGATCTGTGCTCCGGTAATGTGGATCAGGTCAACTAGCCGTAGTTCCAGCGTCCGGTCGCTCCGCCCTACCCCACAGTACACTACATCAAGGTCGGTTGCATTGGCATCAATGATAACAAGAACGTCTTCGATGGTTGGGATCGGGCTAACACTGCCAACCTCAACCCCGAACCATTCGGCAACTTCATCGCGATCTGCGGTGTGTAATTGATTGCGCCGCACATTCAGCACTTCGGCCAGCAGCGCATAATCCACCAGATCAGCCCCACGTAACGCAACCAGGACCCAGCGATCTGGTTTTATTTTAAAAACAATCGTTTTAAGCAAATGATCAACTGGGAACGGCAGGTTTTCTTGTGCCTCTGCCACGGTGCGCACTTCGTTGTGTTCGTGAATAACAAACTGAATACCGCGCTCGTGCAGAGTGTCAAGAATAACATCATAAACTGTCGTCATACTATATCCGTGTTCAGTCATATACCAGGCAAATTGTGAATAATACCTATGGTACCACACTCAAAGCCGATTAACCACGCGATACAGGCCGCCGCGCTACCAGCGAAAAAGTCAACGGAAAACGTCCATACCATTCCGGGGCCATGTTGGGAAAGATATTCCAGTAGCCCTCGGCGTGTTCACCAAACTGCTCGATATGCAACCCGGCATTGTAGAGCGCTTGGAAGACTGCCGAGACGGGCCAGACGCGCTCGTACTTGGGCGCGTGCTGCTCAACAGGGCGGCCCATATCGCCCAGGTAGCCCGCCGCCCAACCGCGTGAAAGCTCGTTCTGGTGGAAGTAGTTGGCTCCCGTGAGGACGGGTGCAGTCGCATCCAGATCAAACAGCCAGGTGATGGGGTGATCATCAAACAGATGCAATATGGCTCCCGGCTTCAGCAGGCGATACACCACCGCCGCCCATGCGTCCAGATCGTGCAGCCAGCACAGCGCACCGCGTCCGGTATAAACAAGGTTCGCCGTGCCATCCAGTGCTTGCGGGGTATCCAGCACATCGCAGCAATACCAGCGGGCGGTCGCACCCAGTGCCGCGCTGGTCTGGCGGGCATTTTCGATATGCACATCCGAAATATCCACACCAATGACCCGCCGCACGCCTTCGTTCCAGAGCGAGAGCGTGTCGCGCCCGGAAGCACACTGCAAATGAATAGCGGTATGGCACCACGCCGACAGGGTACCGTATCGCGCAAGGTTGGCCCGCTCAATCGGGTGCACGTTGCTGCCGCCTGTCCGCAAAAAATCGATAGTATCGACAAGTTCGGCAGTATACTGTGCTGCGCCTTCGTTCCAGGCAGCACGGTTGGCAGCGTGGCGGGCCTTCGCTTCGGTCGTGCTGCGGGCCGGCGCTAGCGGCTGCGCCTGCCAGGAGGGGGGCTGTTCGTCCGGGTTCTGCACGGGCATGCTCCTTGTGGGTGCCTTTCATTACCGTCCGACACCCCTCACCCCTGCCCCTCTCAAGGGGCGAGGCGAATCATTGGTTATCCTGTGCTCTATTGTACCTGCTGCGCTAGGGGCGGGCATCCGTCAAAAGACCAGTTCTCCAACCTGCCCATTCAGGGGGCACGCCGCGCCAGATCATGCAGAGGCACCTGGGGCGGGTCGGTGGTTGCCAGAAAATCGGCAAGGGCGGCGGCACCGTGCGCCTGAAAACCTGCCATAATTGTCTCGTAATATGGGCGATTGATGACGGCAGTGCCATCGTGCAGCCCCGCCTTGAAGCGCTCCTCGGCGGCGGGCAGGCCCACATATAGCCACAGCCGACCAGATACCGGTTGCTCAACTGCGCCCCGCGCCGAGCGAAATGCGCTGATAGTTGGCCTCGCGACGGTCGAGCAGCGCTAGCTCTGTGGGTGTCACACCAAACAGCACGCCGCCAATGCTGGCTCCTGCCATTGGATAGACGTTCATAAATGTGACATATGCCGCCGGACGTTCGCCTGTGGCTCTATCAACATAATATTTATAGCCGGGACGTAGCACGCGGTTATCCATCGCCACATTCCAGGCGCGACGGTAGCCATGCAGCCGACAGAAAAACCAGTCGCCAGGGTGCCACTCAGCGCGGTGTAGAAAGGTGCGTAGCTGACCGGTATGCGCGAGTGAGCCATAGCCGAAAATATAGTGTGTATAAGATGACATACTTATGTGATGGTTATGGTAGCGCCCCTAAGAGATCCAGCACTATCAGACCGAGGCCGAGAATGGTGAGCGCATTCATCACACCATTCAGCCGCCCCGGTAAGATACCGCCGCGCTGCCGCTTCCAGGCAAACAGCGCCGACGACCCGGCGAGCGCAAAACAACCCACCGCAAACCAGTATTCGCCCTGTGTAATGTTGAGGGCACCGATTGCCGTGATAAACACGGCAGTAATTGCATTAAAGATTGGAGACTGCATCAATGGCTTATTCCCCCTGTGCTCGTAACATTGCCAGCGTCGCCAGATTATCAGCGGCATTCTGGTAGTCGGGTTTCAGTGCCAGTGCCCGCCGCAGTGCGTCTGCGGCTGCGTCCCAACGCTGCTGCATCATCAGGCATACCCCCAGGTTGCTCCACGGCTGCGGCAGGCTATCACTCAGCGCAATCACACGGCGCAGGGCGACCTCGGCTGCGGGCCACTGCTGAGCATCCATCGAGACAACTGCCTGCTGAAACAGATCTTCCTGCTCGATAAGTTGTTCGAGCGTGAAGCCTGCACCGCGCATTTCAATGTAGCGCTCTACAAGATAGGCCGCCTGCTGCAACTCCTGCATATACTGCGCGGCGGCGGGGCCATCGCCCTCCAGCGCAACGGCCTGCTCAAAGTCGAGCAGCGAGCGCCCGGAGCGCATTGTCTGACGGCTGGCAAAGCCCCGGTTGTACCACAGATAAGGGTCTTCGGGCAGTATTTCCAGCGCATCCGAAAAGGTGCGGTAGGCTTCGTCGTAGCTGCGCAGCATCATCTGGGCCGCGCCCATGCAGTTGAGCAATTCTACCCGCTGATACGAGCGCTCATCGGTCAGGGGCAGCACACTTTGGCAAATCTGGATCGCCCGTTCAAATTGGCGCTGCTCCAGGTGGGCTACTGCCTGTTCCAGGGCGGCGGCGACCTGTCGTTCTTTATTCAGGGTGTGCTGGCTGCGATAGGCGTTGCGTTTTCTCGGCGCACTCATACACATTCCTCATTCACTATCGGCTTCAACCAGACGATGCCCACACGATGAGCAGAAGCGGTCGGTGGGCTTGACCGGAGTGCCGCACTGTGGACAGAAGCGGCGGGATGGCTTCGGTGCGGCTGATGCGGGCGTTGCCTGCTGCATGGGCGGCATCTGCATTTGCATATCACCCATCTGCATCTTCATCGGTTCCATCTGCATCTGCATATCGCCCATCTGCATCTGCATCGGTTGCATCGGCTGCATCGGCTGCATACCGCCGGGTACTGTTGCTTCGCTGCTGCGCTGGGTAGGCAATACTTCGGCAGTGCCAAGTGATGGCGAACTGCTCAACACGTGCATGCTGCTGCCCTGCACCTGCACAAAAAACTCGCCGCCCTGCGCTTCAATCCGGACGATAATGCTGCCTGCGGTGCGAAACACGGTCGGCGGCTTCTGCCATGGTCCCGTGCTCAAACCGCTGCGTTGCGCCTGCTGCTGACCTGCTGCGGATGCGACCAGTGTGAGGGTGGTGGTGGTGTCAGTGTTGTGCAGGTACAGCCGTTGCCCTGTGCCGAGGTCGGTGGTATAGACGATCATAAGCATGTCCTATCATAATATGGTTGTATGGTACTGATAAGAAGAGCACAGGCCACGCACCCCGGCGTGACCTGTACCTGAATCGATCGGTTGCTATCTATTAGGTAGTGTGCAGGTTTGCCTAGTACGGCACTGCAATAACCAGACCAAAGAACATGGCAAAAGCCAACGGGCTAAGGATCAGCGCACCGAGCCAAAACTTATCGAACAGCAGGTGCATATAATAGAGCGCCACCAGTGCGGCCTTGAGGACCGCCAGCACCAGCAGCACAGGTACCCAGATGTTGTGGGGCACCGGGCTGAACCCAAAAAAGATCTCGGTGAAGATTGGGAAAACCTCAATCGCCGTCAGGATAACGAGCCACAGGAACACCCACATATAAGGTGGGTGCTTGTGCTTGTGCGCTGTTTCCTCGTGCGTGGGGGTCTGGGTATTATGTTTGCTTATGCTTGCCATAGCATTATCCTTTCGCCGCTTAAATCAGGTACACAATTGTAAACAGCAGAATCCACACGAGGTCGACAAAGTGCCAGTACAGGCCGAAGATCTCAACGCCTTCGTAATCGTCGGGACTGTAGCCACCAAAAAAGGCTTTAATCATCACAAAGCCGAGCCACATCACCCCCAGGAAGACGTGTGCGCCGTGGAAGCCCGTCTGGATATAGAAGGCCGTCCCGTAGACACTCGACACTGCTTCGGCGGCACCGTGTTCGGCACCGTGGGCGGTGTACGGCACATATTCGGTAAAGGTCAGCCCGTGACCGATCAGCAGGTTGTATTCATACACCTGAATGCCGAGGAAGATTGCACCGAGGATAAAGGTGCAGACCAGAAACAGCTGAAACCGCCAGCGGATATTATCCTGCAACGCGGCAAGCGCCTGCACGACTGTCACACTACTGACAATCAGGATGAATGTGTTGAGCGAAGTGAGCGGCACGTTCAGCACTTCGCCCGGTACGGGCCACTGGTCGGGTGGCGTCTGCAAGCGCAGCAGGATGCCGCCGCCGATCAGGGCACTAAAAAAAATAACTTCTGATGCCAGGAAGATCCAGATGCCAAGCTTCCGGTTGCTGACGCCAACAGTCTGTGCCGTTGCGGTCGCGGCGGTGTGCGATTGCCCCGGTGCCATTGCCTGATCAACTGCCATAAAATATTCCCTCTCCTTGCCTTACCTAGAGAAAAAAGAGTATCGCAAAAATGACGACCCAGATGAGCGCCACAAAATACCAGTATAACGCACACATCTCAACTGCCATATGGCGCTGTGCATTGAACAGGCCGAGCGAGCACGGATGTGGACAACAACAAAAATAAGCACGCCTATCGCAACGTGCGCGGCGTGGGTGCCTATCGTCAACAGCACAATCGCAGCATACGCTCCATCCTGAAAGTTGAAGCCGATGGTGGAGAACTCGTAGATCTGCCCGACGATAAACAGCGCACCAAGCAGCATAGTAACGGTCAACATCTGCTCAAAGCGCTGACGCTGGTCGTGTTGAATAGCGCGGTAGGCCAGGTGCATGGTGCCGGCACTGGCAAACAGGATCACGGACGTGATGATCGGCAGGGTCAGGTCGTAGCTCTGTCCAGAGGGCGGCCCCCATTCGGGCAGTGCGCCGCGCAGGAAAAAAAACGACGATAGCAACCCGAAAAAGAGCATCAATTCTGAAATCAGCACCAGCCAGATGCTGGTACGGGCATTACGAGCACGAAGTTGCTCGGAAGGCTGCGAACGTGGTAATGTTTGACGCATAGGTGATAGGGTGCGGGTGTACCGCTGTTCTTCGTGCATAATCGGCGTATCTAGCCACAGTGATAGCAAGGCGACATAACACTGATTGCCAGGACTGTGGATTAGCCGACAGTATAGCATATTTTTGTGATGTATAGTACAGGCATTCGCTGGTAGGAGTGATTCTAGATTGGCAGTTATGTTGCATCACAGCACAATCTCTTTTATCATAGAGCATATATTCACCCGTACCCATGCAAATATAACTGGGCCAGACTGTTGCCCGGTTTTCATATGAATACAGTGCAATGGCTAGAAAGGTCTTCAAATGGCATATCTGTATCAGGGACACATAGCACCCCTGCTGGTGCTGGTAGTACTGGTGGTGGCCTGTGGCACTGCCGCGCCTGCCGTGACCGACCCCAACGCGCCCGAACAGCGCGAGGTGATTATGCGGTTTCAATGGATACCGCAATGGCAATTTGTTGGCTATATTGCTGCCGAAGTGAATGGCTACTACGATGAGGTGGGCCTGGATGTGACGCTCAACGGTGGCGGGCCAGAGTTCCCCGCCAAACAGATTGTTGCCAGTGGCTCCGAACAGTTCGGGGTAGCCTGGGCCGACTCGATGTACACTGCACGGCAGCAGGGTGTGGAACTGGTGGCGCTGGCAACGCTGTTTCAGGTGAACCCGACGGCCTATATGGTGCATAGCGATTCGGGCATTGGTGGCGTGGAAGACTTCCCCGGCAAGCGCGTAGCAGTGTTTTACGGTGGTGGGGTGGAGGTGGAATACCGGGCAATGCTGGCGGCGGCAGGCGTAGATCGTAGCACGATCATCGAAACACCCGGCGAGTTCAGTATGGAGCCGTTCCTCCGGCGGCGGGTGGATGTATGGCCCGTGTACGCAACCGATCAGCCGCGTGCGGTACGCCAGCAGGGAGCCGAGATCGACCTGATCTTTGCCCGTGATTATGGCGTGGTAATGATGGGTGATGTGCTGTTTGCAACCAGCACATTTATCGAGGAGAACCCGAACACCGTGCGGGCCTTTGTCGAAGCCTCGCTACGCGGGTGGGAGTGGGCACTTGCCAACCCGGACGCGGCGGTTGATCTGGTAGCTGAATATAACCCCGAACTTGACCGCGATCAACTGACCTTCGAAGCGAGCCAGACGATTGAGTTGCTGACTTATGGCCCCGGTGCACGCTGTGTGGGCTACAGCGACCCGGCAGTATGGGAGGCCGAGCACCAGATGCTGCTTGATATTGGTGTGCTCGAAGCACCCATCCCCTTCGAGCAAGTCGCCAACAACAGCTTTGTTGAAGGCTACTATGCCGCGAAGGGCATCGACTGCGAGGGGTAGCCTGTGTGTCGCTCGCGGGCGCGGCTCCAAGCCGCGCCCACCCCTCACCTATGCCAGCACTGCCACCTTTGTAAACCCAGCCGCATTGATCGCCCGGATCAACTCGCTCAGGGTTGTCTCTTCCAGGTGGTCCACCCGCACCGAACGGTTCGCCAGGTTCGCCTCAACCTGCTGCACGCCAGTCACCATCTGCAAACTCCCTGTGATGGCCTGCGCTGCCTCACGGCTTGTCATCCGCTCTATCCGAAAGACATTGATCTGCATGCATACTCCTTCCCCGTATCTCGCCACCATTATACTGTTTGACGCGCCCTTGCTTTACTGGTATGATGCTGACAATTCTATGAGCTAGCTACTGTCTAGAAAGCATGCCCGGAATGCCAGACTCAAGCAATATCGAGGGGCGCAAGCTCGACCATATACGGGTCGTCCTTGGCGAAGATGTTAATGCAAAAGGCATTGCGCCAGGCTTTGCTGCGTACCATTTGCCCCACACCGCTCTGCCCGACATTGATCTGGCTGATGTAGATACCACCACCACCTTCCTGGGCAAGTCGCTACGAGTGCCAATCCTGATTAGCTCGATGACGGGCGGCGCGCAATCCACCGAGCGCATCAACCGTGCGCTGGCCGAAGCCGCCGAGCACCTGGGTATGGCGATGGGGGTCGGGTCGCAGCGGGCCGCCGTTGCCGATCCGCAACTGGCAAATACCTATCAGGTGCGCCGTGTTGCGCC
This sequence comes from Chloroflexaceae bacterium, assembly GCA_012033195.1. GTDB lineage: Bacteria > Chloroflexota > Chloroflexia > Chloroflexales > Chloroflexaceae > JAAUSQ01. The sequence continues at coordinate 27,944 of JAAUSQ010000009.1, read as the reverse complement.
GCGTATTCCACTGCTGGCGAACCTGGGCGCAGTGCAGCTGAACTACGGCTTTGGGGTGGAGCAGTGCAAGCGGGCCGTCGATATGATCGAGGCCGATGCGCTGATCCTGCATTTTAACCCGCTCCAGGAAGCCGTCCAACCAGAAGGCAATGTCAACTTCAAGGGCTTGCTCAGTCGCATCGAGGAAGTGTGTCGAGCACTGCCCGTGCCTGTTATTGCAAAAGAAGTGGGCAACGGTATCAGCGGTGCCGATGCGCTACGGCTCTACGAAGTGGGCGTGCAAGTGATTGATGTTGCCGGGGCCGGTGGCACCAGTTGGAGCGAGGTGGAGCGCTTCCGCCACAAAACCGACCACGGTGCCAGAGTCGCCGGGGCTTTTGCTGGGTGGGGCATTCCCACCACCGAAGCGATTCGGCAGGTGCGGCAGGTGCTGCCCACCATTCCGCTGATTGCCAGCGGTGGCGTTCGCAGTGGTGTGGATATTGCTAAAGCGATTGTCCTGGGGGCAACCTTGGCAGGAACCGCACGGCCTGCGCTGGCCCCGGCGATTGACGAACGTGGCAGCGCAGCAGTCGTTGAAGTATTACAACCTATATCGATGAGTTGCGGGTAGCAATGTTCTGCACTGGCAGCGCCGATCTGCAGGCACTGCGGATGTTGCAACTGCACCGCTGGTAACCGCCGCATCCCGCACCAGGCCATTCATGTATGTTTCCAACCTTAGCCTGCGCGACTTCCGCAACTATCGACGGCTCGACCTCGAACTTGCTTCCAGCACAACGCTGCTGTATGGCGTGAATGCAGCAGGGAAAACCAGCCTGCTCGAAGCGCTCTACTACCTTGCAACAACCCGTTCCCCGCGCAGCAGCAGCGACCGCGAACTGGTCAACTGGCAGGCCGAAGGTGAGGCCGGAGCATTGCCATTTGCTCGCATCGCCGCCGATGTCCAGCAGGCGCATGCCCGTACCCGTCTCGAAGTGCTGATCCAGTTGCGTGCCGACGAGAGCAGCACCCAGCGGCCCCAACTTCGGCCCCAGGGCAGCGCTCAGAAGCTCATCCGCATCAATCGTAAGCCGGTGCGTGCGCTCGATCTGGTGGGGCAGCTGCGCGTGGTGCTGTTCACGCCCGCCGATCTGGTGCTGGTGTATGGCTCGCCTGCCGAGCGGCGGCGCTACCTTGATATTACGCTCTCCCAACTCGACCCGCACTATGTCCGAACCCTGGCGCAATACAACAAGCTGTTGCAGCAGCGCAATAGCCTGCTACGCGCATGGCGCGAACGCCGCCGCCCCCTGCGTGGCATCGATGACGAACTGGGCTACTGGGATAACGAACTGACTGCGGCAGGCGGCTATGTGCTGGCGGAACGGCTACGGGCTGTTGCCGACCTGAACACCATTGCAGGAACGCTGTATGATACGATTACCGGCAGCGGGCAGCAACTGGCTATCGGCTATGATTCGAGCTTCGAGCGGCCCACCGATACCATTGAAGGGGCGGCCCTCAGCCAGCGCATGTTACAGAGCCTGCGTGCCCTGCGCCGCGACGAAGTCCAGCGTGGGCAAACGCTGATCGGGCCACACCGCGATGACCTGACGTTTGCCGTGGGGGGTATCAACCTAGGCATTTACGGCTCGCGGGGGCAGCAGCGCAGCGTGGCGCTTGCATTGAAGCTGGGCGAGTCGCGGCTGATGTACGAGCGCAGCGGCGATATGCCCGTGTTGCTGCTGGATGACGTTTTAAGTGAGCTTGATATGCAGCGGCGCAAGCATGTGCTCAGCAGTATTCGGCATACTGGACAGCAAACACTGGTGACAGCAACCGACCTGAGCGACTTTGAGCCGGACTTTTTGCAACAGGCCCACCATTTGCGTGTCGAAAACGGTCAGATTTTTGCACTTTAACCGTTTGTATTGATAGAACCGCAGGCTTTTTTAATTGACATACACGGCTTGCACAGGGATAATGACATACGTACAATAGTGTCCCTATACCATTTGTACATTCTGTGTCGACGACGAGTCATAGTTGTACAGGCGCTCATAGATCGTTGATCTTCAAAGATATAGTAAGGTAGTACACGCATGGCAGAAAGCTCAGTGCCAGAATTCATCCCTTCCTATGAGGATCTCAAGGCTGAAAACGTTGCGCTGCGCCGCCAGATTGAAGAACTGGAACAGCAACACCCTGAGAATCTGCGGCGTGTAACGCGTATTGTTAATGCCAGCCTGGATCGTGATCTGGTTCTGGTGAAAATTGTTGAACAGGCCTATGAGCAATTCGGCTGCGACGGCGCGGTGATCTTCCTGACAAGCTATACCTCACTTGAACTGGCCGTGGTCATTGGTATGGGTAATGTGAGTATTGGCGACCATATCGAGATTGATCGCGCCAACTCAGCCGTCTGGATTATTCAGCATCGGCAGCCACTCATTATTGATGATATTCACACCACCACGGAATGGACGGTCTACCCGGTTGCATCGCACCTGCGTTCCTGGATGGGTGTCCCGTTGATTGTGGAAGGGCAGAGCATGGGGGTGCTGGCAATTGCCCACGAAGTCCCCGGACACTATACGGCCATCGACCTTGCCCGCATGCAGATTCTGGCTGACTATGCCTCGATTGCGCTGAACAATACTCGCCTGTTTCAGGTGCAACGCAAGCAACGCGAACTTGCCGAAAGCCTGCACAAGGTGGCCCAGACGATTAACAACAGCCTCGACCGCAGCACGGTGCTCCATCAGGTTATCCACCAGCTCAGTCGGCTCGCCTCGTTTGCAGACTCAGCTATTTTCATCTTCCTGACCAACGGCGATATGCTGGTGCTCTCGGCGACCAACGACAGCGCCAGCGAAGACCATATCGGGACACAACTGCTGTTTTCCAGCGATGACCCGGTGGTACGCACCTTCCTCGAATGCCAGCCGATGATTCTGGATAATGTGCTGTACGACCCTGGTTGGAAACCGCTGCCCGGCAACCGAATGGTGCGCGGCTGGATGGGAGTGCCCATGTTTGTGGGCGAAAATGTGATCGGTGTGCTGACAGTCAATAATACTGTGGTTGGCAAATACACCGCTGAAGATGCTCAGTTGTTGCAGATTTTTGCCAACCACGCCGCGATTGCGATTGAAAATGCGCGTCTCTTTACCGAGCAACAGCAGCAGCGGCAGCTTGCCGAAAGTCTGCGGCGTGTGGCGCATATTGTGAATACCAGTCTCGACCGTGACACCGTGCTCGAAAAGATTATGGAGCAGTTGCGCAAAGTCTTCGATCATAATGGTGCTGCGATCTTCCTGGCTGATGAAGAAGAGCAGTGTATGGTGATGTCGGCCACCTCTGGTGTGCGTGGCCCCGAATTCGTTGGTACACGCATTCCGTTTGATAACAACGATCCAGTTATCCGGGTGTACAAGAAACACTGGCCTATCTTTATTCCCGACTTGCTCGAAGATTCCGAATGGGAGATGTGGCCCGGTGGTGAGCAACTGCGCTCGTGGATTGGTGTGCCGCTGCAAATCAGCGACCGGACAATCGGTGTGCTGGCTGCCGATCACTTTGTTGTCGATCGGTATGACGCATACGATGCACTGGTGCTGCAAGCGTTCGCCAGTCACGCTACCATCGCCATCGAAAATGCACGCCTCTATCAGCAGGTGCGGATGGAACAACGCCTGTCCGAAGCACTGGTCGAGAATATGCCTGTGGCGATTGTGATGACCGATCTGGAAGCACGGGTCTCATCGTGGAGTCCGGCTGCCGAGCGGCTGTTCCAATACGCTGCTGAAGAGGCCGTCGGCGAGCGCCTGATTGATCTGGTTGCCAACACGCTCGAGATACGGCAGGAAGCCGAAGACCACGACCGCCGCTCGTTGCAGGGTGCAACGATCCAGCATACCACTCGCCGCACGCGCAAAGATGGCAGTATGGTTGATATTGAGTTGCTGGGTGTGCCGGTCTTGCTCGATGGCAACCGGATGGGGTATATCACGATTTTTTACGATATCACCGAACTGGTGCGTACCCGCAAGGCTGCCGAGGCTGCCAACGAAGCCAAGAGTACGTTCCTTGCCAATATGAGCCACGAGTTGCGTACACCGCTTACCGCTGTGATTGGAATGGCCGACCTGCTGCGGGATACGAGCCTGGACACAGAGCAGCAAGAGTATGCCCATACCATCCGCACCAGCAGCGATGCATTGTTATCGTTGATTAATGATGTGCTGGACTTCTCGAAGATTGAGGCGGGCCGGATGGAGTTGGAAATACGCCGCTTCGAGTTGCGTACGTGTGTAGAAGAGGCGGTTGAGATGGTGGGCATTCAGGCTGCCAGCAAGGGCCTGGAGTTGATGGCGCTCTTTAATGCGAGCCTGCCCGAATGGGTGATGGGCGACAGTACCCGCCTGCGCCAGATCCTGGTGAACCTGCTGAGCAATGCGGTCAAGTTTACGATGCAGGGCGAAGTTGCTATCGAGGTGTATAACGGAGACGCTTTGCCCGCCGAATTGCACGAGCGTATCATCTCGCTCTTCCCTGAAAAGCGCGACCTGCTGGAGATAACGGCATCACCATTTCTGTTTATGGTGCGCGATACGGGTATCGGTATTCCGAAAGATCGGCAGGGTCGGCTGTTCCAATCGTTTACCCAGGTTGACTCTTCAACAACACGCGCCTATGGTGGAACCGGTCTCGGCCTTGCCATCAGTCAACGGCTTGCCCGCCTGATGCGTGGTGTCATCTGGATGGAAAGTCAGGAGGGAGTCGGCTCAACGTTTTATGTCCTGATTGATCTGCAAGTACCCGCCGAGAGCCAGACCAATTCAATCTATCAGCTTGACCTGCGCCTTGCCGGGAAAAAAGCCTTACTGGTGGATGACAACGACACGAGCCGCTATTATCTCCAACGGCAGATGGAACGCTGGGGCATGCACGTTACCACATTTTCTTCCAGCCTCGATGTGCTGACGTGGACCAAGCAGCACCCCCCCTGCGATGTGGCGCTGCTCGACCGCAAGATGCCCACGATGGACGGTATTGCACTGGCGCAGGTGCTCCGTCAGAATAGAATACTGCATAGTACAGCGCTGGTGCTGCTCGACACGCTCAACCAGACTCAACCGCTCAATGGGTATGCACCATTCCAAGGCACAATCACCAAGCCAATCAAGCTGAATATGCTTAAGGCGGCCCTGCTGCGAGTGCTCGATCTGCCCGATGCGAATGTTATTGAACAGCTTGCCCCGGTCGTAGATGACGACGATAACAACCAGGTCAAGCCACCGCCCAATCTGCGGATTCTGTTGGCAGAAGATAATCCCGTCAATCAAGTGGTGATTTCACGGATGTTGCAGAACCTGGGGTATACGCCGGACATCGTCGGCACGGGAGCCGAGGTGCTGGCGTATCTCGAACAACAGCCGTATGATGTGGTGTTGATGGATGTGCAGATGCCCGTAATGGATGGTGTCGAAGCAACCCATCGCATCCGTGAGCGCTACCCGTCAGCGCAGCAGCCACGCATTGTGGCGCTGACGGCCCACGCGATGCCCGAAGACCGTACCCGCTACTTGGACGAAGGGATGGATGCATACCTGAGCAAGCCCGTACAGCGTGAGAAGCTCGATGAAATCCTCCGCAACACGCCGCGCCTTGGTGAGCGCAGCACAGCACAGGAAGCAGCGGTTGAACTGGATAACTCGGTGATTGACTGGCGCGTGCTGGATGAGTATGCCGAAGTGTTTGAAGACGAACAGCAGCAGGAAGAAATCAACGATCTGATTGCACTGTTCAGCCGCCATTCGTCGCAACTGCTGGAAGAGTTGCGTCAGATTGCCAGTGCACCAAACTATGATGTGCAGCGGATGAGCCGTGCGGCGCACGAGCTTGGCCTGAGCAGTGACAATGTCGGGGCATTCGGGCTAGCACAGCAAGCGCGCAAACTCGAACAGCTTGCGATGCAACAGCAACTAAGCAAAAGTGATGCCAGCTCTGCCGTCACGCAGTTGAGCAATATGCACGCTCGTGTCACACACATGCTGAATGCCCGCCAGCTTCAGCGCCGCTACAGCGGTGCGCCTAAATAAGCGAGACCGCTTCACCCTGTAATACGGCGGCAATTTCGGGTGAGATGGTGATATCGTGGTTGCAGCCGCGCAGTGTGATACCGTAGGTCGAGAGCGAGTCGGTAATAAAGAAGCGATTACCCGGTATCAGTTCGTTGGCAGCAAGGTACTGCAACAGGTCGCTATCTTCTTCGGCCTCTTCTAGAATACGCCGAATTGTGAACTGCATTCCTGGTTTGCCACTTTCCAGGCTGACCAGTTCGGTGCGGTCGGCTGGGGTGCCGGGAATCGGGTTTCCGTGGGGGCAGGTGGTCGCCTGACCAACAAGCGCAATAACATACCGCTCCATAGTCGGAGAAAGGGCGTGTTCAAGGCGTACTGCTTCTTCGTGCAGCATATGCCAGGGCATCCCCATCACATCGAGCAAAAAGCATTCGAGCAGACAATGGCGGCGCACAACATCTTCAGCCAGCACACGCCCCGCCTCGGTGAGCACAATTTCGCCGCGTTCCTTGCGCAGAATATACGATTTCTGTTCGAGTTGCCCGACGGCATGGGTGACGGTTGGCGGCTGTACGCCCATCCAACGGGCAAGTTGCGCCGAGATGACTGGCTCGTCGCGCATCGATAGATAATAGATTACTTCTAGATATTCGCGCTCTTTTGAGGTTGGGCCTTCTTGCACGGTGCGGCGGCGGCGTGGATTTTCACGTTTTACAGCAATACCGATTGCCATAGCTCTGCTCCTTATATCTACCTGTACTGTAGCAGCATGGTCAGGTATATTTAAATATGTCAATATTTTCTTTATGAATGATAATAGTGTTCCTACTTCAAACTACGTTCAGTATAGCGCAGTTTCAAATGATGTGCAAGGTAACGCTGTGGCTTTGTAACGCCTGCGAATAACTCTAATCTTTTTTGTTAGTATATTCTTTTGTATTGTTGTGGAAATATCTTCTACCCTGTGACAACAAATTACTGTCTGATCTGGATTGTATTTGACAATCCGGATTGTGTCGTCCATACTCATCCATATGCACCTATCAGTCAATCGAGCAATACAAGAAAGTTGTTGCGTGCGATGAACGAAGACAATCAACCTGATCAGGATCTGGCGGCGCAACTGGCTGAGCAGCAGCGCCTGATCGAATGGCTCAAGGCCGAAGTAGAGCGCCAACGCCAGATAAATAGCGAGGTGCGGCGTGCCGTTGCCGACCTTGCACGCACCTTTCAGGCCGCACTGGTCGCAGTAGTTGAAGCAAGCGATGAGGGTGATATTGAGCGCCTGCGCCACCTAGCCCGCGAGAACCAGCGGCACTGGCAGGGCTATTTGCAGCAGATTGTAGCACGTACCACGCCACGCCCCACCAGCGCCAGTGATTACACAGCGGTGGCTGAGCGCAGCAATCCGGCTGACTGAGCTATTCTGCACCCTTCCCATCGTGGCAGAAAGCCCTGATTCGGCTGTGTCTGTGAGGGGCGGGCAGGAGGCCATACTGTTCTCACGATTAATCGCAAACATACCGCTCCCACGAGTGCAGCGCCTCCAGCATGTTAAACTTTTTATACTGGTGCCGAGTCATCCGGGTGAGCACATCATCCAGCGTTTTTACTGCCTCAGCGATGTAATCGCCCTTGTTCAGCATCACACATTCAGCCTGAATGCCTGACGCCGAGTCGGTAATCTCGGCCCGCGATGGTATGCCGTGTTTGGTGATACTTTCCAATACCTGGGTTGCCCAGATGACGGGCACACGGGCCGCTTCGCAGATCCAGAGGATCTCTTCTTGCATCTCGGCGAGCCGCTCAAAGCCAATTTCAACCGCCAAGTCGCCGCGTGCGATCATCACTCCAAAGGGTTGTCGTCCGGCACCCCGCACAATCAACTCTGGTAAGTTGGACACCGCCAGCTTTGTTTCGATCTTTGCGATGATGGCAATCTGTTCCAGGTGCGCTGGATCGTCCATGCGTTGTGCGAGTTCATGCTGGAGCAGCGAAATGTCGTCGGCAACCTGCACAAATGAATAGCCCACCATATCTGCATGCCGAGCAATAAAATCTAGGTCTTTCAGGTCTTTTGCCGTCAAGGGTGATATGTTCAGTTTGGTGTCTGGAAAGTTGATGCCTTTGCGGAGCCGCACCTGCGTACCTTCGGGACTGGCCTTTTCAATGCGCAGTACCAACCCCTCTGGAACACGGTCAACAATGCGGGTACCAATTTTGCCATCATCAAACCACACCATCTGCCCCATCTCAACCTGGTCGAGTACTTCGGGTGTCTCGCAGCTAACCTGATACGGGAATTGATCGGTTGCCTCCGGGTTACCGTGCGTAAGCAGAAGGATCTCACCCGTTTGGAACAGGTGTTTTTTGGAGAAGCTGATAGCCCTGGTGCGGATCTTAGGCCCTGCGATATCCATATACACAGGACAGCGCCGCCCACGTTCTGCTGCTGCCTTGCGTACATGCGCGATCATTGCCTGCCAGGTAGCGACATCATCATGAGCACAGTTGATGCGTACACAGTCCATACCGCAGTCCATCAGGTGTGCAACGAAGGCCGGGTCTTGCGCGGCGTGTGTGGGCAGCGTAACCATAATACGCACGGCACGACGTTGGGGCATCGGCCCCATAACACACTCCGCCTCACTCCGTAGGCGGTTCAAGCCAGCGAAGGCCGTTTCTGATGGTGGCGGTTCAAACAGGGTGTTGTTGCACAGTGTCTGTAACACACGTTCAATCGCACTGAGCGATGCTACGACATTGCCTTCGATGCGCCCCAGTGAGGCCAGACCGAGGTGAATGAGTTGAAGTTGGAGCGGCTGCAAATCGTGGTGCCGCAGCGCGAGGTAATGGAACAGATTGAGCGCACTATCTTGAAAGTCGGCCCGCTGAACATCGTGTTTTCGTGCATCAAATAGGGTCTGCCCTTGATGGGCAATGGTTGTACGTAGCGCAGTTACTTCCTCCAACAGGTCATACACCGATCGTGACGAAATCTGAATTGCGCTCATGCTCGATATCTTCCTCCTGCACCACATTGTGGGTAATGATGACGAATTCAGCAGATTGTACCATAGACTGTTCCAGATACGCAATGACATGGTATGGGTCGCGGGTCTGATCACAAACCGCACCAACGACACCGAGGCCAGTGCACAACTGTCAGACCGGCGGCACCAGAGTGCATACTGTAATGAGAGGAGGAGCACCTACCCGTCAAGCAGGCGACGTAGCCCGTTCTGATCGAGGATACTAACGCTTCCACGTTCAACATGCACAAGCTGCTGAGCGGCAAAATCGCGGAGGGAACGGTTGACCCATTCGCGGGTGGTGTTTGTAAGGGTTGCGAGTTCATGCTGGGTCAGTTCAAGCCGGATTGGAGCAGATGGGTCGGGAACAATCGCCGTGGCAAGTTGGAGCAGCGTAGCAGCCACCCGTTGTGGTGCGGTCATAAATGCGAGTTGTTCCGAATACTGGGTTGTGTAGCGCAGGCGTTCGGTGAGGATGGTGAGCAGATGCTGGACAAGCTGAAAGTTGTTTTGGAGCACATCCATCAAATCGCTCCGATACAGGACGAGCAACAGCACATCGTCGAGTGCGGCAACGCTGGCAGAACGAGGAGCGGCATCAATCACTGAGAACTCACCAAAAAACGCCCCCTTGCCATACACGCGCACGGTGACTTCGCGCCCGTCGGGGTGCGCCAGATAGATCCGAACCCGCCCGGCCACAATGAGATAAAGACACCCGCCAGGGTCGCCCTGGTGAACAATAATTGCACCACGTTGATATCGCACATCTTTGAGCAGCGCCGCCACCTGGTGCAACTGCTGATCGTCCAACCCCTGGAAAAAAAAGACCTGACGCAGAACGGCACTGCGTGCTGTTTCACTGGTCACATTGCGGCTCCCCTATACGCAAAGCATGGGTATCGGTAGCTTATTGTAGCATAGGAGCAGCAGATCAATAATAACAGCCGTACCGCATCACACGGCTCTGGCCTTCCCTGGGTAGCGTATATGAAGTGCTTCATAGTCAGTTTGTTGCACGATACTGGTATGCTAAAGTTAAAAGAAGCAATTGCTGCTACATAACCGATGCCCAACAAACCTGCAACAAGTACCAAGGAGTTTCTCATGCCAAGCGTTTGTGTTCGTTTCAGTCTCTGGTGTCTGAGTCTGGGTTTACCATTCCTGGCCTGGTTGATACTCTCTCCATCATATTCTTATGCACATACAACACTCGCATTTCAACCTGTATCGTTCGGTTCTACAACTGATACAGCACAGACGATGGCAAGTGGCGACCTTGACGGTGACGGTGATCTCGACCTCGTCGTAGGCAGCGCCGAACCTGGTAATCTTAACCCTGATGGTCAGCCGAACGCAATCTATTTCAATGATGGGCGGGGTGATTTTTCTGAAATGCGCCCGTTGGGTTCCGGCACGGACGTCACCCACAGCGTGGCCGTAGGCGACCTGAACGGCGATGGCAACCTGGATATTGTAGTCGGCAACTGGGGCCAGAATGCGATCTATCTCAACGATGGCAGCGGCACCTTCGCGGCAGGTATCCCATTTGGTGCTGCCAATACACGTACTACCAGTATTGCCATTGGCGATCTCAACAATGACGGTGCTTTTGATATTGTCACCGGTATCGAAGATACTCCCGACAGGTTGTACCTCAACGATGGCAGCGGCACCTTCGCGGCGGGTATCCCGTTTGGTGCTGCTACCACGACGTACAGTATTGCTCTGGGCGATCTGGACAACAACGGCGTTCTCGATGTGGTCGTCGGGGGGAATAGCCAGAACGTTGTATGGTTTAACTTTAATCCCAATACGAATACGTTCGCTAGTCAGCAGCCGTTTGGCACGGGCAACGATAGCACCCAGAGCATCGCGCTTGGTGATATGGATAGTGATGGCGACCTGGATATTGTCACGGGCAACGGTGGTGGTGTTGGCACCCAGCAACAGAACGCCGTCTATCTCAACACCGCTGCAACCTTCGCCACCTCTGTAACCGTGGGTACCGATGCCGAAAACACCCATCAGCTTAGCGTTGCTGATATCGACAACGATGGTGACCTGGATATTGTCACGGGCAACACCAGCACGGGAGTTGGGGGGGCACAGAGCTTTATCTATCGTAATACAGGTGCAGCACTACTCACCTTTGAGCCACCGCTGCCATATGGGGCCGCCGTTGCCGTGTTGCAAGCCTGCATATTGCCGATATGGACGCGAACGGGTATCTTGATATTCTTACCGGATACGCCACCAATATACAGCAACTCCTGTTTTTCAATCAGGGGGCCGATGCATTTCAGCGTACCAGGGCGGTTGGCACCGCCAACGCCAGCGCGAGTGTTGCTTTTGGCGATATGGATGGTGACGGCGACCTGGATATCGTTAGCGGCCTGCTCGGTAGCCAAAATCAGCTCTATCGAAATACGGGTACCGGCACCATGGTTGGCGCAAGTTTCTTTGGTACAGGCACTGACACGACCAGCAGTATCGCCGTGGGCGATTTGAACAACGACGGTAGCCTGGATATTGTGGCGGGTGATCTTGATCAGAGTCAGGTCTACTTTAACAGCGCGACCACACTGCCCACCTTTCCAACAATGGCGACAGTTGGCCCCGCCGATGCCAACACTGTCGCAGTGGCGCTGGGCGACCTCGACAACGACGGCAGCCTGGATATTGTGGCGGGCAACGGTCGAATCACACCCGCCCCGGATGCTCTCTATCTGAACGACGGCAGCGGTCAATTCTCCACCGAAACCCTGCTCAACCCGTCTGCCAGCGATGTCACACGTGATATCGCCGTGGGTGATATCGACAGCGACGGTGACCTGGACATTGTTGTTGGCAATCGCCAGCAGGATTGGCTCTATCTCAATGCAGGCGATGGCACATTCCCCACAGCACGCACAGTCGGCAGCGCCACCAACGACACCCGCAGCATTGCACTGGGCGATATGGATGGTGATGGTGACCTGGATATTGTTGCTGCCAGTTTCCAGCAGAGCCGGGTCTGGTTCAACAACGGCAACGGTATCTTTGATACCTCCGGTGCCTTCGGCGTGAGCGGCACCAGTACCACCAGTATTGCAGTCGGCGATATCGACAATGATGGCGACTTGGATATTATCGCCGCGAACGGCTTCGTGGAGGGCGAACAGGATATTATCCACCTGAATGATGGGAGCGGGGTCTTCGATACCATGTACCCGTTTGGTACCACTGTTGTAGCAGCCTACGCGGTAGCGGTGGGCGATATTGACAACGATGGTGATCTGGATGTGCTGGTAAGCAATGGCTACCCCTCCAGTCCCGAAACAAACCGGGTTTTCTTCAATGGGCGTAACGCTGGGCCATTGCTCCCCAACGCACCGCCCCGCGTCACAGTGCAGCGTCCGGGAGCTGTGCCCGCTGCACCGTTCTTTTCCACACCGGAACGCTTTGCACCAACGCAGCAGGTACTGGCCGTGCCGTACACGCTCTTTGATACAGAGGGCGATCCAGCGCGGATGATCCGGGCATTCTTTTCGCTGGATGGCGGCGACAACTGGCAGCCTGCCCTGCCCACAAATGATACGCCGCTGACCAATCTTGCAACGCTTGCAAATGGCGATCCTGTTGCCCATACGTTTACCTGGGACCTGTTCCGCAGTGGCTTCTATGGACAATCAGACAATGTCGTATTTCGGATTGAAGTTTACCCGGCGCTGACAGCGAGCAGCCTGCTGCCCGACAGTATGCAGCGGCCCTATGCCGCAGCAGAGAGTATGCCATTTCGGGTGCGCGGCACCCAGGTGCAGGTGACCGACAGTGCCGGTACGCCTGTAGCGGCTGCGCTGGTGTATCGGTTGCCTGCTACCCAGGGAACGGGAGCACTGCCGTTTGCGCGTAGCGATGGCACCGCCTACCGCACCGATGGACAGGGCTTTTTGCAGGGCCGTAGTGTGGTGACTGTGCAGGATAGGCTGATAGCGCTGCTGCCCATCTCAGCCACGAACACCTACACCCTGTATCACACCAGTGCCGCGCCTACCGCTGCGGGCGTGGAAGCAGATGTGGTGACTGAAGCGGCGGTACAGCAGTTGCGTGTGCAGGCAACAAACCCGCTGATCCTGTTTAATCTCACGATATCACTGGAATGGGATGCACGCAATGATCAACAATATCTTGCGCGCCTGACCAACGACCTGCACCGCACTGCTGCCACGCTCTATGACTGGACAGATGGACAGGCGACGCTCGGCGATGTAACCATCTATTACGAACGGGAAAACTGGAATGATGCAGATATCCGTATTTATGCAAGCAATCGCCTGCGCCCGAATGCAAACATTGGCGGTATCCTGCCGGATGTGCGTGAAGAGCCGACGCTTGGCCTGAGCTATGGCCCCGGTCAGGTGCGAATGGGTGCTATCTGGAACCGTTATGGCGACGCAGAAAATGTGCTTGGCGAAGATTGGCCCCGTACACTGGCGCACGAACTGGGACATTATGCATTATTCCTCGATGATAACTATCTGGGCCTCGATCCTGAAAGCGGCCTGCTCATTTCGGTAGAAACCTGTCCCGGTGGGATGAGCAATCCCTATCTGGACAATAATAGCGAGTTTCGCCCGCAGACCGACTGGCTGCCCGGCTGTAACCAGACGCTTTCACAACAAACCCGCCAGCGTGCCGATTGGGAAACCATTACGCGCTTTTATCCGGCACTCCAGGCACCCGCCACCTTCAATACCAATCCAGGGCCTGTGGTGTTGCCGCTGGCAGTCACACAAATACGTTTTATCGAGCCAGATATAGCAGCAACCACACTCGAAACACCGCTCTTTGTACTGACCAACGAAGCAGGTGTGAGCACGGTACCGGGCCGCAATGCCCGCGCTTTCTTGTTTGTGCGCGGTGACGTTTATCTGCGCGACCTCGGACGCACTGTAGGCGACCAAGTTGAGGCACGCGGTGCACGTGTTGGGGATCGGCTCTGTGTGCAGGACACAGACCTGCAACAGTATGGATGTGAAGTGCTGACCACCAACGATCAGCAACTAACGCTGCGACCGGTACCAACATTCTGGCAACCCGACATAACGATCACGCCGGTTACATCGCGCACGGTTGCCCTGGCAGTTGCCAACCTGCCTGCCGATCTTACGTTGCGGGCGCAACTCTTCCCAATAAGTGCCAATGCTACTGAGCCGGTAACCATGAACGTGAGCGCAGGCAGGTATACTGCCGAGATGACCCTGGACGAACCCGCGTTCGAGGGCTATGTGTCTATCAGCACCGAGGTGGACGGGGCAACGCTCTGGGCAGTCAGCGATTATGCAATTGGTGGTAATCCGGGCGGCAGAGGCAGCAAGGGACAGGCTCCGCATGGCAATCCGGGCGGCAGAGGCAGCAAGGGACAGGCTCCGGTTATTTCCGGCGATGGTCAGGCTATTCTGTATGGGAGCGACCTTGATTTTGTGGAAGGTGCATTTTACACATTACAGACGGTAGCTGTCACCAATCCCCTACCATGGGCCACGGTCGTTGGGCCGGCGTATCGTCTGACGGCGACGGCCAACGCCCCCGAACTGGTGGGGCAGTCGTCGCTGAACATCGGCTATCTCAGTAGTGCCGTGGTGCCCGGTGAAGAACAATGGATCAAGGTGTATTATTATGACACCGCCACTACCCGATGTGCGCCACAGCCTGCCCCGTGCTGGCGACCGTTGCCAACAATCCTGAACCAGGATTTTAATCAGGCCGCCGCGCCGATCCAGGGGGTCGGCACGTATGCCCTGATGAGCAGCATTGATCTGCCGCTGACACAAGTCGGCTGGAATCTGATGGCGTATCCTGCAACAACACGACCGATCACCGATGCGTTGCGCTCGATTGTCGGGAGCTATGCGGCAGTGTACAGCTACCGTGCCGATTTGCCCGACAGCACCGATGTCTGGCAACGTTCGATTGTGGATGCGCCTGCGTATGTCAACAATCTGACAGCGCTAGAGTTCGGGCGGGGCTACTGGATTAGCGCCACCGAGACAATAACATGGTCGATCCGTGGCACCAATGTGGCTATCGCTCCAACGACAGCCGCAAGTCTGGTGCAGCACAGTGCGCCGCTACCCCCTGCAACGTTTTATGGAGCGGTGGAAATCGGCGGGGTCGGTGCAGGTGTACCCGTGCATGCCCGGATTGGCGGTGTCCAGTGTGGTGCGGGTGTTACCGAGCGCATTGCGGGTCAGGTCGTCTATGTTGTGGATGTTGTAAGTGCCCAGCAGCGGGCAGGTTGTGGTACGCCGGGTGCCACGGTTGTCCTTGAAGTTGGTACTACCCCAACTGCAACGGTACGCTGGCAGGGGAGCGGCGCACAGGCGGTGGATCTGCTCCCAGGCACAGCATCACCTGTGTTGAACTATTTGCCACGGGTTAGCAGGTAGCCGTTATCGATAACCGGGTGGTGGCCCATGCTTGCAGCAAGCGACGATGAGCCGCCACCCGTTCCAGATAGGAGCGGCGTGTATCTGCGTCGGCAATCATTGCTGCCCGTTCCTGGAGCATATGGTAGGCCGTATGCAACACAGCAGTTGCACGTGGGTCGTCGGCTGCCTGGAGCACATCGAAGCACGTCAGAAACAGCAGCAGGGGTTGGTCGGCACCTGTTACCTGTGCCGGGCTGAGGTCGGGCAAAATTGCTTCAACTTCGTGGTACGCCGCCGGAAGATTGCCCTGGGCCAGCCACAGGCGCGCAATGCTGGTGCGTGTTTCGAGGATACGATTGGCGACATTGAGCATCCCCCATACAGCCAGCGCTTCCTGATACGTGGTCAGTGCTTCGTTATAGTTGGACAACGCTGTCTGTGCATGCCCCAGCACGATGAGCGCCTCGCCAAGGGTGTGCTGGTCGCCGGTAGACTGTGCCAGCGTCAGGGCCGCTGCTGCATAATGTTGTGCTGCTAGCGGGTCGTCTTTCAATAAATGCAGCAGCGCAAGGCACACCAGCAACCAACCCTCGCTGCTACGTGAACCAGTGCTGCGATAGATAGCGAGCGCCTGTGTCAGTGAGTCGTGGGCTACCGCATAGTCACCAATCTCAAGTGCATTCCAACCAAGATTGCCAAGCAACAGCGCCGTGTGGTGCTGATTATCAATTGCTCGACAATGGTAAGCCCCTGCCGATAACAGAGTGTAGCCTGGTGATACTTACCCTGCTTATTATGCAGCAATCCCAGGTTGCCAAGCACAACCGCCATTCCCAACTGGTCGCCAATCTCCTGGTAGCGCTGGATCGCCTGCTCATAACAGGCAATAGCCGCAGCGAAGTCGCCCTGTTCCAGCGCAGTTAAACCCAATCCTGTGAGCATTCGTGCTTCGCCCTGCTTGTCGTCCAGGCTGCGAAAGAGGGCCAGTGCTGCTTCTTCGTGGTGGCGTGCCGTCTCGTAGTCGCCCAGATAGTAGATCACCGCCCCAAGCTGGCGCAGGCTCTCGGCTTCCAGGTCGCGCAGTTGGTAGGCGCGGGCTTGTTCCAGTGCGGCTTCAAATTGTAGACGCGCCGCCGCATAGTCGCTCTGATACGACACAGCACGGCCCCATTGCAACCGTGCTTGAATACGCAAACGTGGCGCAGGCTTCCCCGCCAGCAGTTCAATCATATCCTGCGCTGCCGCCCGCGCCGCCGGGTAGTCATCGGTGACGATAGCATAGTGAGCACGGCGTAGTGCTACCATGGCTTGCTGTTCTGGTTCGCCTAGGTGGGTTGCCAGAGCTTGCAATGTGAGCAGATCTTCTGCCTGTGCCGCACGCTCACCAAGGCGGTCATACACCTGCTCACGCTTGAGCACAAGGCGATAGCGTTCAGCATAGGTGGCAGGTGGAGTCAGTTCAAGTGCCCGCGACAGGGCATCTACAGCTTCGGCATTAGCATAGCGGTCGGCGGCCCACACGCCGGTCAGCGCGGCATAGTGGCGCTCGTGGTGTGTATCACCTGCTGCGCGGTAATGATGGGCCAGCAGCGCATAGTATGGTGCCAGACCACGTGCGGCATAGGTGTGCTCGTACCACTGCGCGACGGCACGATGCAGGCTCTGGCGTTGGACATGTAATACTGTTTGATAGGTTACATCGTGGACAATGCTATGCCGAAATGTATACAGCAGGTCGGGATCGAAGCCAGCCAGCACAGTTATGGCACGGTGCATCAGTTCATCCAGATGCAGTTGGAGCGTCGGTTCGCCGATAGTACGTTCCCGTTGCAGTACCGCAGCCAGCGGCGTATACGCAAAGGAGCGCCCAATAACAGCCGCCACCTTCAGCGTAATCAGCGCATCAGCCGGTAGGTAATCCAGGCGGGCCAGCACCAGACCTTGCAGGGTGGCAGGTAATACTTTGGTCAGGGTGGGCAGTGCCGTGTGCTGCACCGGGTTGATCGCATCGCGAGTTACTCTGAGCATGCCCTGGTCGCGCAACAGGCGTAGCAGTTCCTCAACATAGAAAGGGGTGCCGCTGGTGCGCTGCACGATCAGATCGGCGAGTGCATCGGGCAGCATCTCGGACGGTACCCCTAGAAAGGCGGCAGCAAGTTGGCGTGTTTCCGGGGGCGAGAGCGGTGCAAGCGCGAGTCTGGTCAGGTTGGGCAATGCCGTAAGCGCAGCGTACTGCACGGCGGGCCGCGTGTAGGGATCAGGGGGGCGCTGTACCACGGTGATGAGCAGGGGGGCTGTATCGACCGAGAGGGCGCGGATAATGCGCACGGTCAATTCACACGAGAGGCCATCACACCAGTGTGCATCTTCCAGCACAATAAGCAGCGGGCGTTCGTGTGCCCATGCACGCAACAACGTGAGGACAAGCAGCGCTAGTAGCGATTGGCGCAGGGCGGGATCAAGCGTCGCAGTCAGTTCGGTGTCGGGCAGTTCCAGATCAAGCACATCATTGAGCAGTGGCAGGCGGTTGCCTTCGGCGGGTGCCACATCGCCGACCACCTGCTGTACCCGCGCTTGCTGGTCGGCACGCGGTGCGGTTTCGCTCACTGCAAAATAGGCACGCAAAATTTGCCGCCAGATATGATAGGGCGTGTGCTGCTCTATGCTGTTCCCTGCGCCCAGCAGCGACAGCCATCCGCGCTGATGCGCCTGCTCTACCAGTTCGTGTACCAGGCGTGACTTTCCGATGCCAGCTTCACCTTCGAGCAGCAGCACCCGACCGTGCCCGTGTGCCAGCGCATCGAGTGTTGCAGCAATTTGTTGCTGTTCGTGTACACGCCCGATGAGCGACCGTGCAGCAGCACGTGGGGCGTAGTCAGGCGGTGACTGGTGGGGCAGCGGGTGGTAGATAGCGACGAGCTGGGCCTGACCTTTCAAGCGTACCGGATTCAGTACTGCGTAGGCTATCTGCTGGCGGGTTTGTTGATAGGTGGCGAAGTCGCATAAAATAGTCCCACCATCGGCATGGGTCATCAACCGCGCCGCGATATTCACAGCATCGCCCATGGCGGTATATTCGCGGCGGGTCGTGCTGCCGACAGGCCCAACAAATACCTGCCCGTGTGTAATGCCAATCCGCAATATCAGGCCATCGGGGAGCAGCGCCGCATGCGCCTGAAGATCGAGGGCACATCGCACCGCCCGCAGTGCATCGTTTTCGTGTGCGAAGGGCGGCGCACCAAAGAGCACCAGCACAACCACACCTTTATCATCTACTGATACACGGGCAAGGCTCCCCTGGTAGCGTGCAATCGTCGCCTGGATGCGCACTACCGCTGCGTGCAGTGTTGCAAGCAATCGATCATCGCTGGCACTCAGGCCACCGATGTTGATAAAAAGCTGGGTCATTGGACGCAACACCGCTAACCAACTATGTGCGCCTGTTTCGAGCGTATGACGTACCGGCAGCGGGACAAAGCAGGCACACGCTGCTACCAGTGTGCTTACGGCAGTGGAGGATGGTAGTTTAGCCGATGGAGGCAAGGGTACCGAGACAACCTGCGGATGGATCTGCACGGCGGCTTCGGGACTCACAACAATTGTCCCCCGCTGCGCCTGTTTTTCGGCAAGCGCAATCTGGCGTAGTGGGTCGCCTGCTACCACATATTCCCACTGGTCATCTACTCCACCGACGGTCAGTTCATAAACATCACCCGCCGCGATACTGACCTTGAGGCTGAGCGCTACACTGCCAACACTGGTTGGCACAGCGTGAAACTGACCCATGGCGGCTTGAAGCGCTTCAGCCGTCTGATAGGCGCGGCGAATCGCCAGCGGCAGCGGCTCGGCAGTCGCACGGAACAGGACGGTGAGGGCATCGCCCCCAAACTTGACAACCACCCCGCCAGCAGCTTCAATCAGCGTGATCGCCTGCACAAAATAGCTATTCATCAGGTGGGTGAGTTCTTCGGCTCCCCGTGTGCCAAGGTGTGCGAGCGCAGCGGTCAGCGGGGTAAAGCCCGATACATCAGCAAACAATACCGCAGCGGGTGTAGTGTATCTAGTAGGTTCGCTGGGTAGCACGGGATGGGCAGCGAGGCGATGGAGCAACGGCGCAGGAATGTAGGGCAACAAAATTGAAAGTGGACTCTCCATGGCGCGTTCCTGGCGTGTCATGTGTGGGCGCTGGTAAGCCATGTATTCCATTATACCGCCTTTGAAGCGCCGAGTGGTGGATCATCCTCACAACCTGCACAAGTTCATAACCCTGAGTTGATACCCCTTGTGATTATGGGCTTCGGGGCGGGTCGCTCGTATTTTGTATGTTCCTGCGAACATATGCTCTATTGATATAGTATCGTGTAGCAGCACGCGCACGAATAGACAAGACATCCCGTCCTGATCGACCTACACTGGTTATCAGAAGTAGTCCAGTATAGTGGAGGTGCCTATGGAATATCAGACGACACTGCTGGTCGATGGTCTCAAGTTTCCAGAAAGCCCGCGGTGGCACACAAACCGTCTCTGGTTCAGTGATTATGCTACCCGGCAAATCAAGAGTACCGACCTTGCTGGCAATGTGCATGTGGTCTGGGAGGCGGAGGACCTGCCCACGGCGCTCGCGTGGACACCCGACGGGCATATGCTGTTTGTCGCGGCGAACCAGCGCCGCCTGTTGCGTCTGGAAGCCAATGGTCCGGTCACCGTCGCCGATCTGTCCGGTATGGTCGCCCACGCCTGTGGTGAAATAGTCGTTGATCAGCAGGGCCGTGCTTATGTCGGCAACCTCGGCTTTGATTTCGGCAGTGAGCCGCCCGATCCCGCGCCGGGGTCGATTCTGCTGATCACACCCGATGGCAACGCACAGATCGTAGCAACAGGTCTGGCCTTTCCCAACGGTATGGCTATCACTCCCGACGGACAAACCCTGCTGGTCGCCGAGAGCTATGCCGCACGCCTGAGTGCGTTTGCTATTGCAGACGACGGTTCGTTGGGGCCGCGCCGCACATGGGCACAGTTCGATGATACGCTGAGTTTTGCTGACGGGCGTTTCACGCCTGATGGATTGTGCCTGGACAGTACGGGAGCGGTCTGGGTTGCCGCCCTGCAAGAAGTGTTACGCATTCAGGAGGGCGGCACCGTAACCGAACGGATCACGCTCGCTACCTTTGCTCTGGCCTGTATGCTGGGCGGGCCTGCGCGCTGCACACTGTTTGTGCTAACGACCAGCAGCTTGAACCCCGCCGATCCTACGGCGAATGGCTGCATCGAGTATACCGAGGTGGCACATCCAGGGGCGGGTTGGCCATAGATGCTGCCTGCAACATCGTTGCCGACTTACGCACCGCGCTCAAGGACCATAGCTGAGCCAGATTTTTCCATCACGGGTTACCTGGAAATTGGAATAACATTGAAAGGATGATACATGTCTTCTGTTATATCTAAAGATGGCACCACCATCGCCTACGAGCGCACTGGTAGCGGGCCGTCGCTTGTTATCGTCGATGGTGCGTTGTGTTCGCGGGCGTTCGGGCCAGGTGCAGCACAGGCGGCTCGCCTCGCCCCCCATTTTGCTGTCTATACCTACGACCGACGCGGACGCGGCGAAAGCACCGATACACAGCCTTATGCAGTGGAACGCGAGATCGAAGACCTTGCCGCAGTCATCGAGGCGGCGGGTGGTTCGGCAATTGTCTATGGCATCTCGGTTGGCTCGGTGCTGGCATTGCATGCTGCCGCCGCATTGGGTGCAACCACCGTTTCCAGGCTTGTCCTCAACGAGCCACCCTTTTCGGTGGGTGATGCAGCACAGGAACAGCTCGCGCAGGAGCGGCAGCATATTGTCGGATTGGTCACACGGGGGCAGTACGACGAGGCCGTATTCACCTTTTTGAGCGATATTATGCCACCTGACATGCTCAACGAGTGGCGCGCATCGGCGGATTGGGCCGTTCTAGAAGCAACCGCGCCAACCCTGGCCTACGATTATACGGTGCTGGGTGATGGCGGTGTGCCGGTGGCCGTGGCGCGGCAGGTAGCGGTGCCAGTACTGCTGCTAGTAGGTGCGGAGAGTGCAGCCTACAAGCATACGGCAGTCGAAGAGATGGTGAAGGCATTGCCCCACATTGAGCATGTGACCATTGATGGCACCGGCTTTGAGCCGACCGACGACCAGATAAGTAGTATGGTACGCTTCCTGCGGTAGCTTCTCTTTGTTGTCAGGTACCCAACCGTCAACGATTGGGCTTGTGCCTGGCTCAACGCTGCCTGCTACGATAAAATATGTTGCATGATTACATTTCTTTCTTGTTTCAGTATGCACTAGAAGGCACCAGAACGAGCGTAGATAGGTGTTCTGGTGCCTGCCGGTTGTTGCAGTGTTAGAACAACTGTTATGCAACCTGTACGGCGGTGCTGGTTGCCAGGTGTTGGCGGTACCAGTTGAGCGTGCGGCGGATCGCCTCGCGCCAGGGCGTGGCGTGGTTGCCAAATGTTCCAGCATACTTGCGGTGGTCAATCACAAACGCTTCGCCAAACTCATAGTACATCTCGTTCATCTCGCGCACTGGCTCGATAAACAGACCGAGTACCTGTATCATCGGCTTGCTGAGGCTGTTTACCTTGAGCGTATGGCCCGCCGCTTCATACACCATCTGCAGTACCTGACGCGTGGTCAAGGTTTCCGGGTTGGCACGTGCCACGTCTCGCCGTACGCCTGCTCAGCAGCACCCAGTGTGACCAGGGCCTTGCCGAAGTCATCAATAAAGGTGTAGGTATGCGGCATATCTATGTTGCCAATCATCGACGCAGCCTTGCCCTGCAACGCTGCGGGAAACGCCCGGTCGCCGAGGAGCGAGAGGAGCACCTCTGGCCCGAAGAAGTCGGAGCCGCGCCCGATGGTCGCCTGTACCTCGCCGCGTGTATGGGCATCCCGCAACATCTGCGCGATGCGAGCACGGGCACGCCCTTTGCGGGTGGTGGCTGTCTCTGGCAATTCTTCCGCAATGGGGCCGCGCACGTGCCCGTAGGCGTACACATTATCCCCATAAACGACCTTTGCTCCATTGGCAGCGGCTCCAGCGATAATGCCCTGCATCAGCGGCGCAAGCAACGTCTCCCAAGCTTTGCCAGTGTAGGGGGCGGTCGCACAGTGGTACACGACCGCTGTCTCCTTGAATACCTCGCGCATCCGGGTCGGGTTACTTGCGTCGGCCTGTACCAGTTCGACGGCTTGCGGCAGGCTTGTTTTTGTTTTGCCACTCCGATTAACCATCCGCACGGCCTTGCCCTGTGCCAGTAGTTCCCGCATCACCGCCAGACCAAGCGGCCCGGTGCCAACAATCGTCTGATATGCTTGCATTGTCTTGCTCCTTGGATTGTCGTGTATCTTTATGCTGCCGATGGTGCAACTGCTGCCGATGCGGTGTGCCGATTGACCAGCAGCACCACGCCCATTGCAATCATCCACAGTTGCCAGACCACCCCCTGCCCGACCAGTAGCGCTGTGCCAAACTGCACTCCGAGCAGGCCCGTGCTGAGCAGCAGTGAGATGGCCGCCGCCACCAGGCCAAACCAGCCGAGCCATACCGGAAGCTGCCGTGTTCGCATAATCAATACGGCAACCGCCAGCGTCCACAGGCCACTGAAGAGCGCCACGCCAAGCAGTTCGCCCACGCCGCCCGCATATTCATTGAGCGCGGTATAAACAACGATGGTCGCCTCACGGGTGACATCGGTTGCTGCCGGGTCGAGGTAGATATCGGCCAGGAATGGCATAGCCACCAGCCAGCGCGCAATGCCAAACAACTTGGCGAAACTGGCGATGCTGCCCAGGATCGCACCTGTCAGGATCAGCCCGCTGTAGCGTTTGTCGAACAGTTGGCTGACCAGTACCGCGATAGGCAGCAGCAGCAGCGCCGATGCAAAGTAGCCGCTATAGCCGATGGTCACGGCGCTGGCCTGCTCTGCGATGCGCGGCAGTACCTCCGAGGCCGGGTCGCCGAGGCTGACAGGCCAGTTGATGGCGCTGCCAAGCACGATCAACGGAATGAGAAACAGTGCGAACTGAACCAGAAACAATACCCCGACGATACGTGCAAGACCGGTCTGTGTGTGTGCCTGCGCTGTCTGTATATGCATTGTCGCCTGCATAGGTATGTCATCCCTTCTGTAGAATAGAAACAATATCAACGTACAACCTGTTCCATCACAAAACCCAACTGTCGAACATATGCCTCGGTTTCTGCCCGAAAGAGCCGGCCCGGTGCATCCAGTAAGTGCTGGAGATGACCATACAATTCCAGGGTGGTGAGACCCTGTACCTGCCCCCATCCGCGCAAAAAGCTCTGCGTGATATGGGGCGGGAAGGTATAACCGCTGCGATCAGTCCAGGCTGCAAGCTGGCAGTGCAGTTCTTCATCAATCGGGGCATCGGGCAGGCGGGGGTGCAACTCGCCCGCCTCCCACGCCGCCTGCACAATTGCGCCGAACGGTGAGAGCGCCCGCTGCGCGGCGGGGCTGGTCACTTCGGGCGGGGCTTGATAGCCTGGAATGGGGTTGCCGAAGATCAGCGCATAATCGACCGGATGGGCCAGCGCCCAGCGCCGATACTCTTCGGCAACAGCAATAAACTGGTGAGCATACTGGCCCGCCGGAAATGATTGCAATACCGTATCGAGCGCATCACCAAGGGCAGTATAGGCATCGACAATCAAGGCGGTAATGATAGCGTCCCGATTTTTGTAGTAGCGATACAGGCCCGGTGCTGTTATCCCCATGCGGCGTGCAATCGCTCGAATTGAGATAGCTGCGGTGCCTTCTTCAGCCATCAGTTGGCGGGCAGTGGTTTTGATTTCTTCCCGGGCAGCATCGTGCAATCGTTCACGGCGGTTCTGGGGCATGTCTAACACCTATCACTAACATTAACATCGTTAACTTAGTTAACAGTGTACACGAAAATATACGCCTGTCAAGAGGCTATATCGTTGATTTCTGGTTATGAGGCAGTATGACCGGGCATAAAGAGAAGTATTGTAGATATATTCATACACATAATACTAATAATAAAGACTATCGAGCTAACCATAATAAGGAGTGCCTGATCTTCAACTATAGCAATTGTCGGGGTGGTGCTGGTTGGTGGGGCGTGGCCCAACTGAGCGGGGCGCTACTATTCGCGGGTCTGATCGGGGGCTTGCGGCGAACGTCTCAAACAACTCGATAGGCGGCGGCAGTTCTCCCGGATGAGCAACAGCATAAGTATCCAGGTGCCCGCACATCGGGGTATCACACGCTGACGGTGGCAGGGGCAGCATCTTCGAAGGTATCCGCAGTGCCCGGTGATAACAGCGTCACAATGCCGAACGCAAGGGCAGCGGCCACCAGCAGCGCCGCAACAATGACGAGCACCATCTGCCACCATTGCAATCCGTCACCTCCGGCCTTGCTGCCACCAGAGCCAGCGCTGCTTCCAATGAGCACGCCAGTCACCGTGCCGATGAGCACCCCACTGATGATCCCACTTACGCCACCGACCAGCATGCCGAAACCACCACCAATAGCAAGATAGATTAGCAAGGAGGGTATCCAGATCAGCAAAAACACACCCGAACCCTGACCGGCTGCGAGGTTTTCCAGACCAAAATCATTGGAGAAGGCGTTCCACGCCGCGAACCCACCAACAAGCAACCCGATCAGGCCGCCAATCAAAGCCATTGCGCTGCCAAGAGTGCATCCGCCAGCGAAGAACCCGGTGCTGCCGCGAGTAAAACCGTGCCGCAGCGATTGCCACCAGGAACGGCGGGGTGGTGATGGTTTGCCTGTGCCAGGGGCAGGCGCGTGCTGCTGACTCATCGTTACTCCATCCTGGAACAGTGTTTGTAAGCGTGAGTTTATAGTACCACGAGTTGACCTGCGCCTACTGTGGACAACAAACGATTGTGTCCCGTTATGCAAAAGAACTCGCTATAATAATCACATAATGCTGGTTGTAGTATGCGCAGGAAACACAACCTATGCCCTCCCTCCTTGCTATTGATCTCGGACTACGCACTGGCTTTGCCCTGTACGGCGACGATGGGCGTTTGCGCTGGTATCGCTCGCAGCACTTCGGCAGTGCGGCCCGTCTCAAGCGTGGCGTGCGGCCCTTCCTCGATACCATCGGCGACCTTGCGTGGGTCGTCCTGGAAGGTGGCGGCGACCTGGCAACCGTCTGGCTGCGCGACATTGAGCGGCGCGGCATTGGCATCCAGCAGATTAGCGCCGAAGCGTGGCGGACTCAGTTGCTCTATGAACGCGAACAGCGCAGCGGCGTGAAGGCCAAACAGCACGCCGACGATCTGGCCCGCCGCGTGATTGTGTGGTCGGGTGCGGCGCGGCCTACCTCGTTGCGCCACGATGCCGCCGAAGCAATCCTGATCGGGCTATGGGGCGTGCTGGCGGTGGGGTGGCTCGAACGGATGCCCGCCGAGGTGCGCCGCCAGTAGGTATAATACCTACCATCCACTCCTTGCCAGACCCGTGTATACTGATGACAAGCTATATCGCTTTGAACAGACAGAAAGTGAGCCTGCGATGTCGGATGTCGTTTCCTCCGGTGTGCAAGCCTATATCGAGCGTGGGAAAGAGCTTGCCGCCGCCGAAGCCCACCGCCGCGCCACCATGCGCCAGATGAAATTTGATACGATTGCTGTCCATGGCATTTATGGCATGGAGGCGGCACTTGCCAATCAGGGCAGCCTCAACGAACCGATTTACCTTAGTTCGGCGCAGCACTTCGAATGCAGCGATCATATGGAAGCTGCTGTATCCTTGCAGATGCCAGGCTGGATCTATACGCGTATTGCCAACCCGACCGTTCACTACCTCGAAGAGACACTGGCCCTGATGGAGGGCTACGGCTTTGATGGGGAGGTCAGCGCGTATGCGGCGGCATCGGGTATGGGAGCGGTTTTTATCGCAACCAGTCCCTTTTTGATGCTGGACGACAGCCCCATACAGAACGGACACCGCAGCATGGCCCGCCCCAATCTGGTAGCGACTCCACGCTGTTATGGTGGCACGTTTATGCTCTTTACCGAACGCTATGCAAAAGAGCGCGGCGTGGAAGTGCGCTGGGTGCCCGAACCCGAAAATATCGATGCCTGGGCCGCGCTCATCGATGACAACACCCGCTTTCTATATGGTGAACTGCCGAGCAACCCGACCCTCAATGTCATCGATATTCAGGCATTGGCAGACCTGGCGCACCAGCACAACCTGCCCCTGATTGTTGACTCCACGGTTGCTACCCCCGCCCTGCTGCGTCCGCTCTGCCACGGTGCCGATATTGTGGTGCATTCGGTTAGCAAGAGTATGACGGTTAGCGGTTTGGGCATTGCCGGGGCCGTAGTTGCGCGCCACAATATTCCGAGCCGTGTGGGGCCAGATGAGCTACGCGAGAACTTTGCGTTGTATGCCAAGGTACTGCCCGCCCGCGACTTTGGCCCCTCAATCAGCCCCTTTAATGCGATGATGACGATCAACGACCTGCGAACACTGCGCCAGCGGATGGACTATATCAGCCACAATGCCATGCAGGTCGCGCAGTTCCTCGACCAGCACCCCAATGTTGAGCGGGTCTATTATCCTGGTCTGGCGAATGCTGAGGGCCATCATCTGGCGCGGCGCTATATGCAACTGGTTGATAGCAACAACGGCACTGGTGAAGCTGAGCACCGCTATGGGCATCTGGTGAGCTTCACAGTGCGTGGCGGTGTGGCAGCGTGCCGTGCGGTACTCGATCAGTTCCAACTGATTATGCGTGCCACCGACCTGGGCCGCATCAAGAGCATTGCCACTATTCCGGCAATTTCAACCCATCAGCAGCAGGGCGATGGTGGGCGCGACCTGGCAGGGGTGCCGCCACATATGATCCGCCTGAATGTCGGTGGTGAGCATGCCGCCGATGTGATTGCCGACCTGGAACAGGCGCTTGCTGTTGCTGGATAATCCTTTTTAGTTCAGTTTGGTTTAGTATATACTATTGAGCAGGGAATCGCAGCCTGTTCGGTGCCCGCTTTGCACGGTTACATCGTAGCGATAACGGAAGGACACAGACATGCAGGATCGTGAACGCGCCCAGGTTGTCATTATCGGCGCTGGCATTGTTGGCTGTTCTGCAGCTTTTTTTCTGGCCCTCAAAGGCTGGCGTAATATCATCGTGCTTGAACAAGGCACGCTCTTCAAGACCGGCGGCTCAAGTTTTATTTCGCCCGGTCTGGTCTTTCAGTTGCACGAGTCGCGCACGCTGACCGTGCTGGCGCAGCAGTCGATACAGCTCTATCGTAACTTGAGCCTGCGTGGTCAATCGTGTTTTCATCAGGTGGGCAGCCTGGAAATAGCCCGCACCAGCAAAGGCTGGGTCGATCTCAAGCGGCGGGTCGGGTTGGCGC
>JAAUSQ010000132.1 GCA_012033195.1 Chloroflexaceae bacterium | reverse complement strand
CCCTGCCGCACCCGCCCGCCAATCTGCGCCCGCGCCTGCTGCGCCTGCTCCACAGGCACCGCCAACCACCGACTCAGGGCGACAGCTTCCGGCAGGGCAGATGCCAGAGATTGTCGAAGTAGAGCGCCGCGAAGAGCGTCAGCGCATGTCGCGCCGCCGCCAGACGATTGCCCGCCGCCTCGTGGAAGCTCAGCAGACGGCTGCCATGCTGACCACCTTCAACGAGATTGATATGGGCGCGGTGATGGCGGTACGCAAGAAGCACAAAGACTCGTTCAAGGAGCGGCATGGTATCGGGCTTGGCTTTATGTCCTTCTTCACCAAGGCGGTTGTCGGGGCGCTGAAGAACTTCCCGCTGCTGAATGCCGAAATCCAGGGCGACGAGGTGGTGATCAAACACTACTACGATATTGGTATGGCGGTTGGCACCGATCAAGGTCTGGTGGTGCCCGTGCTGCGCGACGCCGACCGCAAGAGCTTTGCCGAGATCGAGCGGGGCATTGCCGAACTCGCCGGACGTGCCCGCGACGGCAAGCTGACCCTGGCCGAGTTGCAGGGTGGCTCGTTCAGTATCACCAACGGCGGCATCTACGGCTCGCTGATGTCAACGCCCATTCTGAACACGCCGCAGGTTGGTATTCTGGGGATGCACAAGATTATGGAGCGCCCGGTGGTGGTGAATGGCGAAATTGTGGTGCGCCCGATGATGTACGTAGCGCTGACGTATGACCACCGCATCGTGGACGGCAGTGACGCGGTACGCTTCCTGGTGCATATCAAGGATCTGGTGGAAGACCCCGAAGCACTGATGCTTGCGAGCTAGCAGAGGCGATAGGCGAGGGAGACATAACGTTACCCGGTGCATCTGCGCCGGGTTTCGCCTTCTTGCTCGCCAAACACATCGCCCACCACAAAGGCGAATCCAGGCAGCAATGGTGAGGTCAGCGTATCCGCCGCGCCATAGGTCTGTGTTAATGTCAGGCCCTCAGTATCCCTACTATAGACATCAATGGTCTGCTGAAAGCGATCCACAATCCAGTATTCCTGTACGCCCCATCGGTCATAGGTGTGGAGTTTGGTTTCTCGGTCGCGTTTGATATGCTCCTGCCCTCCAATAGCGCCTCGATAATCAGATCGGGTGTGCCATGTATGTTCCCGTCGCTATGGAGTACTTCTGCAAGACGCTCGCGCCGGATCCAGATCAGCAATTGTCCAGTCGGTTTTTGTTTCAGGTGTAATGCTCATTGCCTGTCATCTCCTTGCTGTACCCTGGATTGCATATCACGTAATAGGGCACGGCGCGGGTCACCTTCACCCACGCCGCGCCACCAGATCCCACAGGTTACCATACAGGTCTTTGAAGACCGCAACCGTACCATAGCTCTCTTCGGACGGTTCGCGCACAAACACCACCCCCTTTGTGGTATAGGCGTGGTAGTCGCGCCAGAAGTCGTCGGTATCGAGAAACAGAAACACACGCCCGCCAGTCTGGTTGCCGATGTGGGCGATCTGTTCGTCGCCCACCGCCCGCGCTAGCAATAGCCGCGCCCCGCCCAACCCCGGCGGCGCAACCACGACCCAGCGTTTATTCTGGGCAGGCATTGGCGTGTCTTCGACCAATGTAAAGCCGAGTGTATCAACATAAAAAGCAATTGCCTCATCATAGTCGCGCACAACCAGCGCGACCAACGCGATTGATTGGTGCATCGTACTTGCTCCCTGAATATAAAAACCCTCCTCCACCGTGGAAGAGGGGGCCAACACAAGCCGTTTCTTACGCGTTCACAAGCTGGCGCAGCACATAGTGCAGAATACCACCATGGCGGTAGTACTGTACCTCGTTCGGCGTATCGATGCGTACCAATGCGGTAAACTCCTTCGTGCTGCCGTCCTCGCTTGTGGCGGTCACCTGCACCGTGCGCCCATTCGCGAAGCCGTTGGCGATGCCATCGGTCAGCCCCGCAATCGCGAAGGTTTCGTGCCCGCTCAGGCCCAGGCTTTCGACGTGCTCGCCCTCCTGGAACTGCAACGGCAGAATGCCCATCCCTACCAGATTCGAGCGGTGGATGCGCTCATAGCTCTCGGCGATAACGACCTTGACACCCAGCAGGGCCGGCCCTTCGCGGCCCAGTCGCGGCTCGAACCAGAACCGTACTCCTTGCCCGCCAGCACCATCAGCGGAATGCCGTTCTCCTGATACTGCATCGAGGCATCAAAGATAGTGGTCACGTCGCCCGTCGGCAGGTAGGTTGTGAAGCCGCCTTCGGTACCCGGTGCCAACCGATTACGCAGGCGCACATTGGCGAAGGTGCCGCGCATCATCACCTCGTGATTGCCACGCCGCGAGCCGTAGGAGTTGAAGTCTTTCTTTTCAATGCCCCGCTCGATCAGGTACTTGCCCGCTGGCGAGTCAACCTTGATGTTGCCTGCTGGCGAGATGTGGTCGGTGGTGACGCTATCGCCCAGCACCGCCAGCACCCGCACGCCCTCCAATTCGCTGACCGTCGCCGACGCTTCGGGTGCTATATCCTGGAAGAAGGGCGGCAACTTGACATAGGTCGAGCTATCGTCCCACTCGAACAGGTCGCCCTGCGGGACATCAAGCTTATTCCAGCGCTCGTTGCCCGCATACACCTCGGCATAGGTCTTCTGGAACATCTCCGAGCGCACCGACTCCTCAACCACGCGGTTCACTTCCTGCTGCGTAGGCCAGATGTCGCGCAGGTAGACGGGTTGCCCATCCGAGCCAGTGCCCAGCGGTTCGGTGTGAATATCGCTATCGATGCGACCAAACAGCGCAAAGGCCACCACCAGCGGCGGCGACATCAGGTAGTTGGCGCGTACTTCGGGGTGAATGCGGCCCTCGAAGTTGCGGTTGCCCGATAGCACCGACACGGCGATCAGGTCGCCTTCGGTAATCGCTGCCGAAATCGCATCGGGCAGCGGGCCAGTATTGCCGATACAGGTGGTGCAGCCGTAGCCGACCGTGTTGAAGCGCAACTGATCGAGGTAGGCATCCAGACCAGACTGCTTGAGGTATTCGGTAACAACCTTCGAGCCAGGGGCCAGTGATGTTTTAACCCAGGGCTTGGTTTGCAGGCCACGATCAGCGGCGTTTTTGGCCAGCAGACCCGCCGCCACCATCACCGATGGATTGGAGGTATTGGTACAGCTTGTGATAGCCGCCACCACCACCGAGCCGTGATGCAGCGTGTCTTCGTCGCCTTCGATAACGGCCGTTGCTGTGCTATCTGCATCGTTCGCAAAGTCGGCGGGCAATTGCACACTGTCGGGTGCGTTCGGGTTGATGATACTTGGCACAGCAGCGCGGAACGAAGCGCTCACCTGCGCAAGCGTCACCCGGTCTTGCGGACGGCGCGGCCCGGCAAGGCTCGGCTCGACGGTGCCGAGGTCGAGGTGCAGCGTATCCGAGTATTCGGCTTCGGGCGCATCGGGGGTGTGGAAGAGGCCCTGCTCTTTCATATACGCCTCAACCAGCGCGACCCGCTCTTCGGCGCGCCCACTAAAGCGCAGGTAGCGCAGCGTCTCTTTATCAACCGGGAAGATGCCACACGTAGCACCATATTCGGGGGCCATATTTGCGATGGTGGCACGGTCGGCCAGTGGCAGGTTGGCAAGGCCGGGGCCGTAGAACTCAACAAACTTGCCGACCACGCCCTTCTTGCGGAGCATCTCGGTAACCGTCAGCACAAGGTCGGTCGCAGTTGCGCCTTCGGGTAGTTGCTCTGTCAGCCGGAAGCCGACCACCTGCGGAATGAGCATCGAGACCGGCTGACCAAGCATGGCGGCCTCGGCTTCGATACCACCCACACCCCAACCGAGCACGCCCAACCCGTTGATCATAGTGGTGTGCGAGTCGGTGCCAACCAGCGTATCGGGGTAGGCGACGGGTGAAGCAAAGCCACTCTGCCCCTTCATTTCGTCGGTGGAGAAGACGACCCGCGCCAGATATTCGAGGTTGACCTGATGCACAATGCCCGTTTCGGGCGGCACTACCTTGAAGTTCTGGAAGGCCTGCTGCCCCCAACGCAGGAAGGCGTAGCGCTCCTGATTGCGCTCGAACTCGTGTCCGGTGTTGATAAACATCGCCGCCGCCGAGCCGAATGCATCGACCTGCACCGAGTGATCAATCACCAGTTCGGCAGGCTGCAACGGGTTGATACGGGCCGCATCGCCGCCGAGGGTTGCCATGGCAGCACGCATGGCGGCAAGGTCAACGATAGCGGGCACGCCGGTGAAGTCTTGCAGCAGCACACGGGCCGGCGTAAAGGCAATCTCGCGGCTTGGCGTGGCCTGCGGGTCCCACTGTGCCAGAAAGGTAATATCGTCGGCGGTCACAGCACTGCCGTCCTCGGTGCGGAGCAGGTTTTCAAGCAAAATACGCAGCGAGAAGGGCAGGCGGGTGAGGTTGTAGCCCTGCTTCGCCAGCGCATCCAGGCGGTAGATGGTATACTCACGACTGCCAACACTCAACGTCGAGCGAGCACCAAAGCTATTTGTCATAACGTATCTCCAATCCTCCATCTTTCATTGTCATGATCCCTGCCGCATTACGTCGCACAGGTGCGGCGTTCAGCAGTCGCATATCAAAGGGGTATATGATAAGAATGATTATAACATATCGTATCGGCACGGGGGCGTATGCTACAATAACAATCGACATAACATCGATGGCAACGCGGAGGGTACCAATGCAGACAAGAACCCGCTTCCCGCTGCCCTGGCTGCTGCTGGCACTGCTGGTCGTGGTTGGGTTGGCGTATGGGGTACGACCACAGCCTGCCCCGGCTCCGGCGACAGGCGGATGGGTGTGGCACCACGCTGCCGCCGACCCTGCCGAGGCCACGCCCGACCTGCCCGCCATTCCCGACCAGCCAGCGGGTACGTTGCGCTTCAAACCAGATCGTTTTTGGAAGAATCTCGGCATCAACCCGCACGATGTCAAGCGGTTCTTTTATCCACGTGGTGCTTCTCAGCACGATCTGTACATCGATGACAATGGCGTTGTCTGGATCAAGCGGAAAGGTGCTGAGGATTCAGCCGCGAACTATGTTGGAACGCTTGAAGGTCTGATTGAAGATGATAGCCA
Source organism: Chloroflexaceae bacterium (assembly GCA_012033195.1). GTDB lineage: Bacteria > Chloroflexota > Chloroflexia > Chloroflexales > Chloroflexaceae > JAAUSQ01. Next base: position 7,113 of record JAAUSQ010000132.1, on the reverse strand, counting down.
GGAAGACCAGTAGCAGAGGAGTGATGCAATGAGTTATATGCTTCATTACGATGGAGAACCAGAATTAGTCCTCAGCTTCATGCTGTCTGGTGATGATCTTGACCCGGTGCTGATCACGGAGATGCTCGGACACGAGCCGGACGAAGCCTGGAAGAAGGGTGATCCCTGGCGCGAAGAACCGGGTTCGCGGCTCCGTCGTCGTCCTCCGCACATGTTCGGGCGCTGGGCCATCCTGCCGCGCTGCTCCCGGCACGACCCGTTTGAGACCCAGGTAACCCAGTTGCTGGAGCAGTTGGAGGCACTGCCGCCCGTGCTGGCCGAACTGACCCGCACCTACACCGCCACCATCAGCGTGGGGTATGCATCGGGCGAGGAGAATATCCAGTTCTGGCTGGATAACAGCGCAATGCAACGCTTGGCACGGCTCAACCTGGCGATCTGGTTTGATATCTACGCCACCGCCAACGCATCGGATGATGGGAACACAGAGGATACCTGAGCGTTCACCCCTGCACATCGCCCACCTGCCGCGCCTGTTCGCTCGTGATGTGCTCAAGCCGATGGAGCCGACCCTCCATTTCATCCAGACGGGTGGTAATGTTGCGCTGCCAGTGCTCCTGATCAACCTGCATCGCTCGCACCCGGTAGAGCACTTCTTCGTTGACCCGCTGCCCACTCCGCACCCGGTCGGCAAGCAACCCGATCAAAAAGGTGAAGATGGCAATCACCATCAAGATGCTGCCAATGAGGAGTGCCTGATCGTTTGAGGCATCCACCAGACTAAACCGGCGACCAACAAAGACATAGGCCGCCCGCCCCAGTGCCAGAATGCTGAGCACAAAAAAGAAGCTCGCAATATAGGTAAAGGTGCGGAATGGCTCATACGTCGCGTAGGTGCGGACAATCGTTGCGCCCTGCTTCTTGATAAAGTTCCAGTTACCCCGGTGCAGCTTCGAGGGGCGGTTAGTCGGGTTGGTGCGAATGGGCACCGTCGTCACGGTGAGGCGGCGCTTGCCCGCCTGGATCAAGCTCTCGACGGTATACGAAAAGTCGGAGGTGACAAAGGTGCGGAGCGCCGCCTCCCGCGAGAGCGCACGGAAGCCGCTCACCGTGTCGGGTACGTTGGTATCGGAAGCCCAGCGCACCACTGTGCTCCCCATATGTTGCAAAAATTTCTTAAGCGGCGAAAAGTGCTCAATCTGCTGCACCTGTCGATCACCGATGACCACATCGGCCTCGCCTTTAAGGATCGGTTCAACCAGACGCGGAATCTCGCTGCCGGGGTACTGGTGGTCGCCATCGGTATTGACAATAATATCGGCACCCAGCTTCAGGGCTGTGTCGATGCCTGTTTGATAAGCAGCGGCAAGCCCCTTGTTGCTGGTGTGTTTTACAACGTGGTCGGCCCCGTGTTTCAGGGCAATGCGGATAGTATCATCGGTGCAGCCATCATCAATGATGAGTACACTGATTGCGCTGACACCGGGAATACTGCGCGGCAAATCATCGAGCACCGCTGCAATGGTGTCACGCTCATTCAAGACAGGTATCTGGATAACCAGTTTCATCGTGTATGCAGCCCCCCACCGTACAGGTTGCCCACGTGCAGGCTACACACTGGTACGTGCTTAAAGGGTGCTTTCTCCTGCAATAAATGCCTCGGTCAGTTCGTGCGCTTCATAATCGTTGTACTGGCGCGGCGGCGATTTCATAAAGTACGAACTCGGCCCCAGCAATGCTCCACCAAGCTTGCGATCCAGCGCCAGCCGCGCACAGCGAATCGCATCAATAACCACCCCCGCCGAGTTGGGCGAGTCCCACACTTCGAGCTTCAATTCCATATTGAGGGGCACATTGCCAAAGGTTGTCCCTTCCATGCGAATGTAGGCCCATTTGCGATCTTCCAGCCACGGCACATAATCGCTCGGCCCAACATGAATCTGGTCGGGTGGCAGATTGGTGTGGAGCTGGCTGGTGACAGCATTGGTCTTGCTGATCTTCTTGCTCTCCAGCCGGTCGCGGTCGAGCATGTTCAGAAAGTCGGTGTTGCCGCCAAAGTTGAGCTGATAAGTACGATCCAGGCGCACGCCGCGATCTTCGAACAGCCGCGTCAGCACCCGATGGGTAATTGTAGCACCTACCTGGCTCTTGATATCGTCGCCGATAATCGGCAGGTTGCGCTCGGCAAAGCGCTTGCGCCAGTGTTCCTGGCTAGCAATAAAGACCGGTACACAGTTGATAAACCCGCAGCCTGCTTCCAGGATCTGCTCGGCATACCAGCGTGATGCTTCTTCACTCCCAACCGGCAAATATGATACCACGATATCGGTACGGGTCTCGCGCAGAATCTGCATCACATTATCGGCTTCCAGCGGCGACTCCTGCACCACATTGCGTAGATACCGGTTCAGTCCGTCCATGGTTGGCCCCCGCGACACTGGCACATTCAGGTGGGGCACGGTGCTAAACTTGTAGGTGTTGTTCGGATGGGCAAAAATCGCCTCTGCAAGATCGCGCCCAACCTTGCGCTCGGCCACATCGAAGGCTGCCGAGAACTCGATATCGCGGATACGATAGCCCCCCAGGTTCACGTGCATCAGGCCAGGTACATCGGTTTCATCACTTGTCTGGCGATAATATTCAACACCCTGAACCAGGGCAGAGGCGCAGTTTCCAACACCGATGATGGCAACACGGATTTTTTTACTCACAGAAAATCAATCCTTTCATTTCCATTTATGAACAGTAGATCGATGATTCTTGACCAGTTGAATCATCAATCTTTGATATTATACTCCCTCTTTTTACGGAAAGCCCTCCCCCAAAGGGTGGGGTTCAAGCTCCACCCGGATATGGAGAAGACAACTATCCACACTGATAGATCAGGACACGTTAAGTGTACCTGACTCTCGCCAGACGTCAAGTTTGGAACTGAACTGATAAACAAAGCTTACGATAGAGTGTAGTGTTACGATAAGGTGTAGTGTTACCATAGGACAGAAGTACACTGGCGGTACAGTACCCGCGTGTGCTAGTCTGATCGCAGAAAAAGGAGGGTACTCTTTAACCCATTGTATACTACCTGATCTCCGGAATATCGCACACATAGCACACAATAGGGGGCAATGATGCAGCGTTGTATTGTTCTGGCTTTGATGGCGGCCCTGCTGCTTAGCGGCAGTGTTCTGGCGCAAGGGCTTGCACCTTCCAATAATCTGCCCGTTTCAGCCGCAACCTACCTCGGCGGGGCAGGTTCCGACCGTGCCAATGCGATGGCGGTTGGTCTGGATGGCGCGGTTATTCTCGCGGGACAGTTCGAGGGCTACACCCCACCCGGCATCACACCCATTGATCTGCTGGGCGGCGGCACCGGCGCGATTGTGCGCTTCGACAACACCGGACGGAGCCTGCTCTCGTTCACCCGTATTGGCGGTCAGGTCAATGATATGGAACTGGACGGAGCCGGACGCATCCTCGTTTGTGGTGATTTTGGCCTTGCGCTGCTCAACGCCACCGCCAGCGAGCTGATCTGGACGGCGACACCTGGCGACAGCAAAAAGTGCTCTATCGGCAACGAGGGCACCGCCGCCGTGCTGGTGGGCAATACTGTCTCGGTCTTTCATAGCGATGGCTCACCGCGTGCCAACTGGCAGATCGACCGGGTGGCGCAGAATGTGGCGGTGGCGGGTGGCAATAGCCTTGTCATCGTCAGCGGCTACGAGCAGAAGAGTAGCCAGCTTCAGGTGGCCTATCTTCAGGCGTGGAACTACGACGGCACGCTGGCCTGGACGAGCTACGACTTTGCACGCAGCGCCGTTGAAGGGGCCAACCTGGGCGCAGACACACGCGGCGAAGTCGTGGCAATCGGGCAGGATGGCAAGCTCTATTTTGCGGGCACCATCAACGGTGGCACCGGCGCTTCGATCTTCTCGCGCGACCCGAAAGACATCAGTCAGCGTGTCAACGGCGTAGCCACCGACCGCTTCAACACTCCCTCGAATGTTGGCTCGGTGAAGATGACATGGTACGGGCGCTACAACCCCGCCGATGGCACGCTGGAACTGGGCCAGTCGTTGCTGACCCGCCTGAGCAGCGGGCGCGGCAACTCGATAGCGCCGCGTGAGATAACCGCCGATGCACAGGGCCGCGTGTTTCTGGTGGGCGATACCGCCTGTTGCATCGAAAACCGCAATGATCGACAGGTCGGCGGTGTTACGGTTGGCAACTACGAAGGCGGTGAGGGCTTCTTCCTGGCGGTCTCGTCCGACTTCCAGCAGCGCCTGATCTGGACACCCTTTGCACAACCGGATATCTCGGCGGGTGGTTCGCCTGCAACAGGCGTAGCTGTGGGCGATGGATTGGCGGCGATTGGCCTGACGTTCAACCCGCCTGAGAACGGCACCCGTGGCCTGATCACCATTGAGGCGCTGCAACCGCAGCCAGCGGGCAATGCTGAGGCATACGTCGCGGTGTGGCGGTATGACGAAGCTACCATGCTGCTGGTGGATGCAGGCAGCGACCAGACGGTATTCCCCGGTGCCGAGGTGACTTTGCAGGCAACCGGGCAGAACATCACTAGCTATAGCTGGCAACAGCGTGAGGGGCCAACCGTGACGCTCGAAGGGGCCGACACTGCCTCACCTTCGTTTATTGCGCCTGCCGAGGCGGGAACGCTGCTATTTGAGGTGACGGGCAGCAATGGCGGGCGCACCATCGCGGATACCGTGGCGGTAACTGTGCAGGCAACGACGGTAGACGCTGGCAGCGATCTGCGGGTATACTTCAATCAGGAAGATGTTGAACTTGTTGGCAGCGGCAGCGGCATTGTCAGCTATGCCTGGGAGCAAACCGACGGCCCGGACGTCACGCTACGCAACGCCGATCAGCGGGTCGCCCTGTTTGATGCGCCGGCGGTCACCTCGATGCTGACCTTCCGGGTGACTGGTCGGGATGCCGCTCAGAACGAGCTTACCGATACCGTATCGGTAGAGGTGCTGCCCCTGCTGGCCGAGATTGAGCCGCTATTCCGGATTCGGCCCGGTGTGGTGGGGCAGTTGCGGAGCCGTTCGCAGGCTCCCGCCGATGCTCCCATTGAGGGCTATCTCTGGCAGCTTGAAGATGACGATGGGCTGAATGTGGAGCTTGGCGATACCACGGGTGACACGCTGACCTTTACTGTTACGTTGCCGCAGATGCTGGCCCAGTCGGATGCACCCGTAGTAACATTCAGCCTGACGGTGACCAGCACTCTCGGCAGTGCCACCACCACCAGCCAGGTTCTGGTGCAGACCAGCGAGTTGAATTATCTTCCGCGTGTACGACGATAGGATACAGAACGTACTAGAAAGCGGAGAACGCATGCTGAAGCGACCACAGCCAATCAAGCCGGGGCCAGGGCAGGAATCGGTCTGGGACTATCCGCGCCCGCCCCGCCTGGAATCGACCAGCAAACATATCAAGGTGATCTATAATGGCATGGTGATTGCCGAAACGAACCGTGCCCTGCGGGTATTGGAAACAAGCCACCCGCCCACCTATTACATTCCGCCGGATGATGTGCAGCGGGCCTATGTGATACCGACGGCACGCAGTTCGTACTGTGAATGGAAAGGGCGGGCCGCGTACTACACCGTGCGCGTTGGCGACCGTGAAGAGCCGGATGCCGCCTGGTATTATCCCGAACCAGTGCAGGCCTACGTCGCCCTTCGCAACTATGTCACATTTTATCCAGGCCGTATGGATGCCTGCTATGTGAACGACGAACTGGTAACCGCGCAGCCAGGGGGCTTTTATGGCGGGTGGATTACCAGCGACGTGGTCGGGCCGTTCAAGGGTATTGAAGGAAGCTGGGGCTGGTAGGCGCTGGCTCCACCGTGGGGTAGGGTAGCCGATGCGGTTGCCCTATCCGCCTGTTTTGCTTCTCATCACGACAGCCTGGCGCAGCGTCTGTCGGGGGATAGATCCTGTTTCAGTTGATCAACTGAATAGCTACATCCGATAACCGAACCCTTTTATAAACATCATTTCCAAAATCAGCACAAAAATGAGAAAAAAAGGGGGCATTTCGTCACGAACTACAGTGAGGGTGCATAGGCATCCGCGATGGACGATGATGCGGTATCTTCGCAACATACCGCGCTATCGGTTGTTCGGCTTGCAGGCTGGTATCAATCTCACCCGTCGCGGATTGGCGCACTCCGCCTGTCCACGGCATCCAGGCTACTCAAGGAGTGTTGAGCATGCAATCATTTTCTACGTTCAGTCGCTCTCTTATGGTGTCGTTGATTGTTGTGTTGTTGCTGACCACCGGCGGGACACTAACGCCCGTCGCCGCCGCTGAGCTTGCGCCCGAGATGGGGCACCCGGCTGACGCGTCCCTTCTGGCCCCCAATCGCCAGCAATCGTTTCAGGGTGATGTCACGCTCGACGTACAAGCGCCCGAAACCGTTATCGCAGGCGATACCCTAGTGTACACCTACGTCTATGAAAACACCACCGCCGCCATCGCCACAGGCATTCGTATTGAAGCAACCTGGGCCAACTTTTCGCCTACCCAGACCAACAATGCAACCGTCTGGTGCGATGTTACCTGTGTGGTACTGGAAGGGAGCGTGGTGGGAGCAGATGTAACAATCAGTGGCTCCCCTTCGATCAGTGGTATCACCTTTGCGATTGACGACCTGGCCCCTGGCGAAGAAGGCCAGTTCAGTATTCAACTACGTACCAATTCGAACCTGTACCCCCGCACCGGCGAAGCACCCCGCCGCGCCTCGGCATCGGGCATTCTGTTCCTGAACAACTCCAACGATCAGGAGAGCCGCGACACCGTTGCGCCGCTGTTTGTGGGGCCGGTCTTTGTGGTAGAGAAGCAGCCCGCTATCGATGCGCCCGTGTATCCGCTCCAGCCATTTGAGTATATTATCAGCGTCGGCAACGCCACCGATGAAGACGACCTCGACGCGCAGGGCAACATTCGCGCCGATGCAATCCCCGCTGAGGGCACCACGGTGGTAGATATCGTCAACACCAACTTCGAGGTGCTGACGGGAACCTTTATCAGTGGGACAGGCACGGTGACGATTACCACCCAGGGCAACGAGCAGCAGGTGCTCT
>JAAUSQ010000131.1 GCA_012033195.1 Chloroflexaceae bacterium | reverse complement strand
CCCGAGGGCTTGGATTTTAATGCGCCCGACGGCATTCCGGCGGAACTGGTTTTCATGATTCTTACGCCTGCGGATGACGATGGCGCGCAGATATCGCTGTTGGGAGATATTGCGCGGACGTTTGCCAAGGCGGAGGTACGCCGCAGCGTACTGGGCGCGCGCTCACTGACCGAATTCCTGGCCCTGCTGCGGACGCTGGCCGATAAAGGCTGTACGGTGGTGCTGGTGACGCACGCAACCGCTGATATTGCGTTGTGCGACCGGGTAGCCGTGCTGGGGCAGGATGGGCGGCTCTGCTTTTATGGGCCAGCCGTCGAAGCTCCCGGCTTCTTCGACACTGCCGACTTTGCAGGCATCTACACCTGCCTGACCGAAGACGCTACCAGCGCCGCCATGTGGGAGGTGCGGTTTCAGCAATCGCCCTATTACGAGCAGTATATTGGCAACCAACCCGTGCCCCCTGCGCCGACTGTCCGCCCCTCGCTACCCCGTCGCGCCCCTGTGCGGCAGCGATGGGACGGGGTGCGGCAATGCGGGTGGCTGGCCCGCCGCACCGCCGCTATACTGCGCCGCGACTGGCTGACCCTGGTGTTGCTGCTGGCACAGGCTCCCCTTAGCGGGTTGCTGATTGCGCTGCTGGTTGCGCCAGGGCTGCTGGCTGATGGGGCGGCACCTACCGATGCACAACGGCTGATCTTTATGCTGGTGATTGCGGCGGTCCTGCTCGGTGTGACAGGTGCGGCCCGTGCGCTCAGCAACGAGCGGGCCATTTACCGCCACGAGCGGCTGATCGGGCTGCGGGTGGTGCCCTATGTGCTGGCAAAGGCGGCAGTGCTGCTGCTGGTCGGTCTGGTGCAGAGCGGGTTGCTGCTGCTGGTTGTGCTGCCAGTTGTTGCACCACTACCTGCCGGAGCCGTGCTGCCTGCCCTGCTGGAATGGATAATCGGGCTGTGGCTGGTGGTGGCGGGCGGCTGTGTGCTTGGTCTGCTGATCTCGGCGCTGGCAGACAGCAACGCCCAGGCAACGGCGCTGGTGCCGCTGGTGCTGGTGCCGCAGATTGTGCTGGCGGGGCTGGTCTTCCCGCTGGCGGGGCCTGCCGAGTGGCTGAGTTATACAATGGTGGCACGCTGGGGCATCGAGAGCCTCGGCACGACCGCCGATCTGAACCGGCTCTATTATCAGAGCCTTGGAACTGCGCCCCCTGGCATTACGGCGTTGCCACGTGCGACAGGGAGCTACAATCCGGCAGCATACGACAGCACCACACCACGTACCGCCTATACTCCGGCAAGCCACACTGCTAGCCGCCGCTGGCATCTCCTGGGGCGCTGGGGTATCCTGGCAGGGCAGGCCGCGCTGCTACTGGCGTTGACATGTGGCGTGTTGTGGCGCTGGGGCGATGGGTGAGTGCGGTAGCAGTGGCGATAGTGCAATAGTTGGGAGCACAGACAGGTGATACGTTATATCTTGATCGGGGTGCTGGTGGGAGTGCTGGCGGGCTGTGCGGCGCGGGGTGCCGACGAAGCACCCGTACAGACGGTGCGCGACTTTCTGGCGGCGTGGGAGGCCCGCGACGTTGATGCTATCTTCAACCTGATTGAACCGGCTCCCTGGCGGCGCGAGATCGGGCCAGAGTTGCGCTCGTATGCCGGACTGGTTGAAGAGGTAGCTTTTGTGAATCCGAAATATACCGTGCTGGAGCAAAGCGCGGCGCAGGCCAGTGTGCAGGTCGAAACGACCGTGCGCTATACGCTGCGCGGTGGGCGTAGCGGCGAACGAGATCTGAATGTGATTGTGGACGTGGTGCAGCGCGACGGGCAATGGTATGTACGTGGCCTCGACCTCGACCCGACCACGCTGCTGGAAGAGTACTGAGGCAATGGGCGATAGGCGACAATCCCCCCTTGCCCCTAGCGTGGGAGCAGGAACGGGGGTGAGGGGTTACGCAGCACGGCTGCACGGGCGGGTCGCTCGCTGCTTGCGCCTTGCCTATTGCCTGCTGTGGCTGTGTTTGTTACTGCCCGCCGGCGATAGCGCAGCGGCGCAGCCTGCCGAACAATGGGCGCTGCAACGCATCGGGGCGGCCTGTGCCTGGGCATATACGCAGGGTAGCCCGACCGTGACGGTTGCGGTAATTGATAGCGGTGTCGATCCAGACCACCCCGATCTGGTGGGGCGACTGCGGGGCGATGGGTACGACTTTGTTGACAACGACCACGCCCCCCGCGACGAAAACGGGCACGGTACCCACGTTGCGGGCATTATCGCGGCAACGCTCGCCAGTGCCGAAGGGGTGCGCGGACTGGCACCCGCCGTGCAGATCTTGCCCGTTCGCACAATGAACGAAGCAGGCTGGGGCGATGAAGCCGCCATTGCCGAGGGTATCCGCTATGCAACCCGTCGCGGTGTTCAGGTTATCAACCTGAGCCTGGGTATGACATTGTGGCCCGCCGACGAAGCAGCGCTGCTCACGGCTGCCGCACCGCTCGGTGCTGCCGTGCGTGATGCACAGGCGGCGGGGGTGCTGGTGGTGGTAGCGGCGGGCAACGACTTTGTGCCGTTCCCCAACCTGGTAGCCTACGAAAACCCGGATGTACTGCTGGTGGCCGCGTCCGACGAGCAGGATACCAAAGCACCATTCTCCAATTCGGGGCCGTGGGTCGATGTGGTTGCGCCGGGGCAGCATATTCGCTCCACCATGCCCACCTACGAAGTCTACCTGACCAGTGCCGCCCTGCCTCCTGAACAGCGTTTTATGCAGGGGTACGACTATCTCAGCGGCACATCGCAGGCGGCCCCGCATGTGGCGGCGCTGGCGGCGCTGCTGTTTGCGGCCTTCCCCGATGCGACTGCTACCGAGGTGCAGGCAGCTATCCGGCAGAGCGCTGATGCCAGTATCTACAACCAGCACCCGGCGGCCTATCGGCGGCTGCACGAACTGGGCAGCGGTCGCATTGATGCGTGTGCAGCGCTTGCAGCCACACAGCGCTAATATGTTACGAGGCTTGCGCCAGTTCCAGCAAGGCAATCCGGCCCCTGGCGTGGGCCTGACAGAGCGCCAGCACACACTGCGGGTCGAGTGCGGTACTGCTCATCTCGTTGAGGATCTCGAAGGACTCTGTGATGCTGAGGGCTGAGCGGTAGGGGCGGTCGCTGGTCAGCGCGTCAAACACATCGGCCACCGCCACGATACGCCCGATCAGCGATATTTCATCGGCCTTCAGTCCACGCGGATAGCCCGTGCCGTCGAGCCGTTCGTGGTGCTCAATCACGGCTTTGAGTTCTTCCGAGAGCAGTTCGCCCAGGCCAGCATCTTGCAGCAGATTGAAGCCGATAGCAGGGTGTTGCCGGATCACATCAAGCTCGTTTGCGTCGAGTTGCCCTTTTTTGCTAAGGATCATATCACTGATACCAATCTTGCCCAGATCGTGCAGGCGGCTCCCGATGCGAATGCGGGCTATCTGCTCGGCATTACAGCCCAGTTCGCGCGCAATCTCTACGGCAACGTGCGACACGCGGCGGCTGTGGCCCTGTGAGTACGAGGGGTCTTTCATATCGGCAGCCATCGACACGGTCTTGACGATGCCCCAGAAGAGCCGATCTTCTTCTTCGAACATCTGGGAAAGCTGGAATGCAATAGCGGCCTGCCGGGTGAGCGTTTCAAACAACTGGGCATCTTCTTCGGTAAACCCGGACTGATCGCGCTTGTTGAGCGCCTGCGCCCCGCCAATAATGCGCTCGTGGATGCTGTCGCTACGTTGGATATCACGCAGGATGGTTGGTGCACGCATTGGTACACACAGCATTGAGCGGGTGACAAAACCCGTCCGCAGATCAACTTCGCGGTTGAAGTGGGGATGTTGCTCGACGTTGTTGACAATCTCGCGCTGCTGGGTATGGGTGACGACGTGCCCAATCACGCCCTGATCGGCGGCAATCGACATCTCGCTGACCACGTCGCGGTAGTTGCCTGCCGCAACCAGCAGATGCAGCCGTGTACCCGTTTTATCGAGCAACCAGAAAGAAGTTGCCTCAACATTGAGCAACTCTTCGGCATAGTTCATAATGGTCTGGATCAGGTGGTTGCGATTGAGCGTAGTGGAAATGCGGGTGATAAACGTATTCAGGGCGCTCAGGCGGCGATTGCTCTGCTCAAGGCCAGCGAGCAAGCGCGTCTGCTGGGTAATAGTTCGCACCCGCACAATATCCGCCGCCAGTCGTTCCAGCACAATCTGCACCAGCACCACGGGATCAAGCGCACCGTTGCTTTGTATCTCGCTGCTCACGCCCTGCAACTGCACTGCGCCCACGGGTGTATCGGCAAAGCAGATGCCTGCGCAGAGGGTCTGCGGTTGGATCAGCAGGGGCTGCGGGCTACGCAGGAGCAACTCAAGCAGCGCCGTATCTAGCAGATAATCGGGGAAGAGCGGTGCAGGTAGGGAGATTGCACCGTTCCCATCGCTCATACGGGCACGTATAAATACAGCATGGTGCTGTCCGGCATCGTAGAGGTAAATCTGCCCCGCACGTGCGCCAGTCACATCCAGCAGCAGATCGAGCAGGGCATCCAGCATTTCAGTCAGATCGGTATACGAGGCGACTCGATTGGAGCGCCGGAGGATATCAACATATGATACCTGGGTATAGGTAGAGATAACCATACTGCAACCACCCCTGGGCAATGGGCCGGGGTCTGCCAGTTTCAGGCAGCGTGGCGCGAACGATGCGACCCACGGCGACGGGTTTTTACTGTCGAGCGGGTGAGTTGAGACACGTACTGCAATAACCCCTCGGCATCATCAATAACAGCAACCTGTGTGTGTGTTTCTTCGGCAATGCGCTGCGGTGTGTATTCATCGAGGGTGTATTGCCCCTGATGATCAAACATCACGCGTGGCAGGAGCGCCCGCTGACAGCCACCCTCGCGCAGCACCGCTACAACGTCCTGCCCGGTCAGCAACCCGCTGACCGTGACGGTTTCGCCAAAAAACTGATTGACCACGGGCAACAGTCGCACGGTTAGCCCTTCAATCTGGTTGAGCCGATCAACAACCTGCTGCATGGTCGGGGCAATCAGTGTACCGCACACCAGGGCGACACTGGTGTGCCGCTCAATACGTTGGGGCAGGCGGGGCACGGCATCGGCCCACCCATCCAGAAATTCGCGGGTCATTCCAACACCATTGGAATACTGCGGGTAGTCGTCGTAGAATGCGGCGTGGGGCAGGGTGCGCCCGCACAGCAGATAAAATTCATCGCTCGGATAGAGGAAGCCATAGCCCATTTCACGCTCGAAACGCTCGGTGTACGGCTGCAACAGGTCGATCATCCGGGCCGCTTCTTCGGGCGTATAACAGCGCAGCGGTACATCGGTGGCGACACCGAGCCGCGAGCAGAAGCCCCAATCTTCTGAGGGGGTTTGCTGGTTCCAGAGTGGCTGGCGCTCCCAGTTCGAGTCGATCCAGTCGGGTGTCTCGTGTACTTCGATATTGGCGCGGATCGTCCTGGGGGCTTTGCCGGTAAAGCGAAATTTAGTCAACCCGACGGGCACAATCGAAATGGACTCGACGTGCGGGTACAGGCTCGCCAAGTCGGTGATGGTGCGGTGCAATGCGTCGGGTGTATCGTTGACACCGGGACAGGCCACAACCTGGGTATGCATTTGAATACCCGCATTGGCGAGGCGGCGCATATCGGCGATGACATCGGGCACATCGCGCTTGCCAAGCAGCACGGCCCGTAGTGCGCGGTCGGTCGCGTGGATGCTGATATACATCGGCGAGAGGCGCTGCGCTTCGATGCGCTGCCAGTCGGCTTCGTCCAGGTTCGTCAGCGTGACGAAGTTGCCATACAGGAACGACAGGCGGTAATCATCATCTTTCAAGTAGAGGGTCTTCCGCATACCTTTTGGCATCTGGGTAAGGAAGCAGAAGGGGCACTTGTTGTTGCAGGTGCGGAGTCGGTCGAAGAGCGGCTCGACAAAATCGATGCCGAGGTCGTCGTCAATATCTTTCGCAATATCAAGCAGCAGGTCGGTGCCATCTTGCCGCCGCACGCGCACGCTAATCTGTTCTTCGGCAAGCGCAAAACGGTAATCAATCACATCCCGCAGGTGCAAATTGTTGACAGCCAGCACACGGTCGCCGGGTTGCAGGCCAAGTTGGGCGGCGATGCTGCCGCTGGTCACGTGGCTGATCTGCCCACCTTCCCCGGCTATGCGCTTTGGATCTGGTTGGTATTCCACAATATATTCCTATAATGACTATTTCGTACTTTAAACATCAATATTACCTGCGGAGATCCTATTGTAGCATAGATAAAGTACTGGATTATTCTACCGCAGGTATAGCTTTCATCGCCATCTCTTTACTTACTTGAACGCAGTAGCAAGGCCAGAACGCCGTGCGCTCAAGCCCTGCGGTGTATGCGTCTACAGCCAGGCTCTATGAGCTTGCCTGCTGATGGTGCAGCGATAGGTTGGGCGCGGCATTGTCGAGCGCAAGCCAGACAATCAACGCCACCAAGAGCCAGTGCAACTGGTCGCGCACGGCCCCGACCACATTAACCAGCGATTCGGAGGCTGGTAATACTTCGTAGAGCCATACCAGTGCTGCCGTCGGGAACTGCTGGATCTGCTGCAACAGCGCCATCAGGCCCGACTGGGCAATCAGCGGGCTGTAAAACTGCCACGCCACCATAACCGATAGGCTTACTGCCAGCACAGTCAGGATTAATACCGTAACACGATACCACATTTTCGGACGCGGTGCTGCCACTGGTAGTACCACACCCGCCGCGTGCTGGCATGCCAGGTGAACCAGCAGCGCCGATAGTTCAGGAGGCGCTTCCCAGCGCAATTCGGCACGCAGTGCGGCATCCAGCTTTTCTTCTGGTATGTGCGGTGATCGGGTCATACTGCGCTCCCTCCTAGCCGTGCAAACAGGCGCAATGGCGATACGTTGGACAACGGGCGGGCGGGCTGTTCGGTGCGTACCGCGTGCTGGCCCTGCACGGGTGGATGTTCTTCCTGTTCGCGTTCGTTGCTCTGCAATATCTCCGCCAGCCGTTCTTTGCCGCGCCGAATATGGCTTTTAACCGTATTCAATGGAATATCGAGCACTTCTGCTATATCAATATACTTCATTTCTTCAAAATAGTACAGTGTCAACACCAGACGATAGTGTTCTTCCAACTCATCCAGGGCCTGCCGCACCTGGTCCCGGAGTTCGCTGGCATCCAGCGATTGGGCCGGGTCCACCCAGCGGTCGGTATCGGCGACGAGCGAGAGCGGGTCGAGCGCTTCTTCGGCGCTATCGTCGGTGTGCAGCACGGACACCTGCCGCCCGCGCCGCCGCAGTTCGTCGCGGCACAGGTTCACCACCAGACGATACAGCCAGGTGGTAAAGCGGCTCTCGCCGTGATACTGGTTGAGCGACCGGAACAACCGGATAAACGCTTCCTGGGTAATGTCGGCGGCATCATCCGGGTTTTTCAGCACGCTCATGGCAATGCTGTACACATAGTGCTGCTGACTCTGCACAAGCTCGCTCAGCGCCTGGGCATCGCCTATCTGTGCACGCTGGATAAGTTCTTTTGATGGTTCTGACAACTTCAGGCTCCCTGTTTCACTGCTCCGGCACTGATAGGTTGCGCCATGGGCAGCGTACTGTCGTTTACCCTCTTGCGTGCTCTGACGACGAGTGCGACAAAAATGTTGCAGTGGGCTTACCTCCTCAGGGCACCGGATCGTAGCCACCACGTGCAAAGGGATGACAGCGCAGGATACGCCGAAACGTCATCCACCCACCTTTGAAGATACCATACTTGCTGATCGCCTCGTAGCCATACTGTGAGCAGGTGGGCGAGTAGATGCAACTCGGCGGCAACCACGGCGAAATCGCCCGTTGGTAAAACCGGATTATGGCAAGCGCAATACGTCGCATCATACAATACCTCGTAGCTGATTACATGCAGTAAAGCTGTTGAAGCATGCTTCAACAGCTTTTGTCTACGCCGTAACCTGTCCGTCTGAATTAGTGCCGACGACGGAGCCGATGTGGAGCCTGCCACCACACCGAGGAGGTCTATTGAGCTATGCTACCGTGCTGCTCAGTCGAGCGGCTCTTTCAGGATCTCGAAGGCAGTGGTCGGATCGCCCAAGGCAATCGACGATACCTGCTCAACCGAGAAGCGCCGCCCACCGCTCACCCATGCGGTAGCTTCTTCGAGAATACCCCGTGCGATGTAGAAGTTCAGGCCCGGGTCAGAGCGCAAGCTACTGGGATCTTTGGTAATGTGATAAATAAACTTGGAACGCTCTTCTTCGACATGGCTGGCCTGATCGCTGAAGCGGTCGAAGGTTTGCGCCGTTGCATTCAGCACAATCTTCAATTTCATAGTTACCGGCATCAGCTTCAGCGCAAGGTCGGCCATACCAAGCAGTGGGCCAAACTCTTTTAACCCCAAGGTAAAGGCGACACGTCCGGCACGGAGTTCGAGACCACGCGACCCACGTGGGCCGTACATGGTTTGCAGGGCTGTTTCGGTTGCGGCAATGCCCTCGAACGGAAACTCTTTCTTCAGGTCATTTGGCGGATAGTTATTAATAAACTGCTCCTGGCCAGCCAAGCGCAAGAGTGCATTCACACCGTTGCGCCCCATCACTTCTTCAAGCGACAGGAAACACAGGCGGCCAATTTTGTTTGGGTAGTGCAGGCCACGGAAAGCTTCTACTGTCGTCATGGGCACTCTGGCTCCTTACATCTAACCACGGTCACGGCAGTATCCAGGCTGTAAGTACTGACATAATAACAGAAAAACCAGAAACGTGCATCTCCCGCTTCCCTACCCCGTAGGCGGTGCGGGGTCCCATCCGGAATAGCGCATGTTACTGACGAATCGTTTCCCATACCAGATGGCGTAATTCGGGGACAATCAACTTTTCTAATGCCAGACGCACTGCCCCAGACGAACCGGGCAGGCAAAAGATCAGTGATCGCCCATACACACCAGCGGTTGCACGCGAGAGGATCGCACCTGATCCGATATCGGCATACGAAAGCATCCGAAAGATTTCACCAAATCCGGGCAACCGTTTGTCGAGCAGGCTATCAATGGCTTCAAAGGTGCTATCGCGGCGGGCAATGCCGGTGCCGCCGTTGGTCACAATGACCTGACATCCTGCCGATTCCATCTCACGCACCAGTGCAGCAATCTGTTCAGGTTCATCTTTAACCAGTTCATATCTTACCACATCATGCCCGTTTTGTGATAACATCTCGCGAATAAGCGCCCCGCTTGTATCGGTTTCGCTGGTACGCGTATCGCTCACGGTAATGATGCCGCACGGGATGAGTTGCGTCTGTTCATTTGCGGCCCGTTCCTGATGTTCCTGATACCCCATAGTGCTACACTGCTGCACGCTATCCAGGCTGAATGCGCCTGTTTATATCATACACCATTTCTGTACCTGCTTCCACTATGAACAGTCGTAGTGGTTGTTGCAGGAATTTTCTACTGCCGTAGATTATACCACCAAGTCTTCAAGACGCTGCAGCGCGTATGCTATACTCAGCATACAACATATGAACGTTCTGACGCTGCAATTCACACACATACAATAACAATGCAGAGCATATATGCTTAACAAGTTGAGGAGTCTCTCATGGATGCAAAGGTGATCTGGCAGGGCAATATGGCTTTCGATGGCGTGACCGATGGAACGTTTCACGTGCCGCTCGATGCTGATATTGCTGTTGGTGGAGCCGGAGAAGGTTTCCGTCCGATGGATCTGATTGCACTTGGTCTGGCGGGGTGCACCGCAATGGATGTTATTGCTATTTTGCGAAAGAAGCGCCAGGATGTAACGAGTTTTGAGGTGCGTGTTCACGCCGAGCAAACCAGCGAACACCCACGGGTGTTCACGGCATTTCATGTTGAATATCTGCTGCGTGGCACCAATATTGACCCGAAAGCGGTTGAGCGAGCAATGGAATTGTCGGAAACGAAGTACTGCCCCGCACAGGCGATGCTGGGCAAGGTTGCGCCGATCACCCTGAGCTATAGTATTGTAGAAGAAACGCCCGCCTGACGTGGTATCGCCGTAACGACCCGGTCGTGGCCTGCCAGGTCGGGATGGATGGTTACGGCTGTGGCAGGGAAGGCTGCCTGCACCAGTTCGCGCACGGCCTGCCCCTGCCACGCCCCAATTTCTAGCAGCACTGCCCCCTGTGGATGGAGCCACGCCTGCGCCTGCGTTATAAGCCGCTGATAGACCGCTAGCCCCTCTAGGCCCCCATCGAGGGCGAGATGTGGCTCGTAGCGGCGCACATTGTCTTCTACCTCGCTGAGAATAGTATAGGGCGGGTTGCTCACCAGCAGGTCTATCTGCCCGCGAAGGGCAGGCGGCAGCGGGGCCAGCAGGTCGCCGTGCAGCAGGGCGATGCGCTGGTGCTGGTCGTGGCGGGCGACATTGACGGCGGCAACTGCCAGCGCATCCGCTGCAATGTCTACGGCGTAGATCCGGGTGGTATCGTCGGGCGGGATATGTTGCGCCAGCGCCAGTGCAATCGCGCCGGTACCGGTGCCAACATCAACAATGCTGAGCGGGCCAGCGCGACGGGTGGCAATGTGGGCCAGCGCCAGCTCAACCAGCAGTTCGGTTTCGGGGCGCGGAATGAGCACGCGCTCGTCCACCAGCAGTTCCAACCCGTAGAACTCCCTGGAGCCTACTAGGTAGGCGACCGGCTCTTGTTGGCTGCGTCGCTCGAGCAGTGCGCGGAAGCGTTGCTGGAGATCGGCAGTGGGCACAAGGTGATATTCGGCAAGCAGGCGGGCGCGGCTCCAGCCAAGTACGTGCGCCAGCAGCAGTTCGGCATCGAGGCGCGGTGTTGGGGTGGCGTCGCGCAGAGCGACGGTCGCCTCGTGTAGCAGGTGGCGAATGTTCATAAGCGCATCAGGCAAGCGGCACGGGGCGACTGCACCAACTTCCCCGCGCCGCTCACCGCTCGCACCTACTCCGCCGCGCTCAGGGTGTCGATCAGGCGACCTACCAGCGTAAATGTCGCCGGGTAGATCAGCTTTTCGGCACCCGCCAGACCGGGTGCCCAGTGGTAGCGCGTCAGGTGTACCGCGTCGGTATCATCGCTGGTACGGAGCGTTACTTCCCAGAAGAAGATATCATCACCTTCCTGCTGCGGCGGGCACGAGCGCAACTGCGCCAATCCTTCGCGGCTGTCGAGTTCCCATACGGCCAGCGGCTCTTCCAGGTACGAAAGGCGCTGCACAAGGTCGGCGGCCCGGGTGTGCAGGTAGCTATGGGTATCCTGCTCATCCAGGGGGGGGGATGGCGAGCGCAGTTCGAGCGCTAGCAGTGCCGCACTGTAGCGGTCGTGGTCGGCAAGCTCCAGCACCACCCGCTGCGACTCACGGATCATCGTCAGGGTGCCGCCCTGCGGTGTCACAATATAGCCTGTAGCCTGAGCAGGGCCGCGCTGAGCCAGTGTTTTCAGTTCTTCAACGATCTGTTTTCCAAGTGACATACTGTGTTCCTTCCAGTGTCTATGGTGTCGTGGTTAATCCAGGCGACGTTCGCTGTAGTCGGTGCCGTCGAATGACAGGAGGCGGCGGCGGTTGTCGGTGACGGTCTCAAGATGAATCGGGCGGGTCCAGATCTTATGCAGGTTGCGCATCGTCTCGCGGGCATAGTCCATCTGCAAATCGACGCCTTCATACCGATGGAGCAGGTAGAGTTCGCCGCGATTGTTGTAATTGGCATCCCCGACCATAATATAAGGCTGTCCGAAGTTGGTGAGCGAGAACAGCAGCTTTTGTTTGATCTCCTGGAACTCGCGGCTCGCAATCTCGTAGATATCGGTATCACGATTGTAGCGAAAGGTAAAGAGCTTCTGCTGCAAGGCAAACTCAGGCGTCAGGAACTCATCGATGAAGGTGACATCGTTGTAGAGCTTGCGGATCTCAAAGATCTTCTGCCGCCCCAGGCCAAGCTGTCGGTCCCAATTTTGTTTTTCGGCCAGGTCGTCGCACTCGTCGTACTCCTTGCCGAAGCGCCCGGTATTCCAGCGCTCCTCGACATCACGCAGCAATTCGAGGCCCAGCTTGTAGGGATTGAGTCGTGTTCCGCTGGTGGCGACCACGCCGCTGTGCAGGTCGGCAAAGCTGATGATTTCGGAGGGAAGGACAGCACGCTTGGTCATAAATTTCGCTATGCCAGAAGCTATTGTGATTAACCAAGCCCTGCGCCGCATAGCGGTGCGTCTGCTCAACCGAAATATC
>JAAUSQ010000130.1 GCA_012033195.1 Chloroflexaceae bacterium | reverse complement strand
GGCAGGCGTGGCAGCGACGGGCGTATGGGCTTTCTGTATCTCATACATACTCCTGCTACTGGTCAATCGTTTTATGCGGTTGCGGGTAACACCCGAAGAAGAACAGATCGGCCTGAACATCTCGGAGCATCAGGCTTCCACCGAGCTGATCGATTTATTCCAGGCAATGGAGAATCAGTCGCGCACCCGCGACCTGAGCTTACGGGTGCCAGTCGAACCGTTTACCGAGGTCGGCCAGATTGCCCAGCGCTACAACCGGGTGATGGATGCCCTGGAAGAGACCAACGCGCGTACCAACGCTATCATCAAGACGGCACTGGATGGCATTATTACCTTTTCGGGGGGCGATGGGCTTGTGATTTCTGCCAACCCCTCTGCTGAGAAGATGTTTGGTTATCCGGCGGAGTATCTGGTTGGCAAACAGATCGGGATGCTCTTTGCCGTGCCCACCATTCCCTACAACGAGCTTCACAATGGCAACATACCACCTGCACTGCTCGACGAGTTGCTCTGCACGGTTGGTTCGCATGAGCCGCACGAGATGCAGGGCCGCCGCATCAGTGGGGTGACCTTCCCGCTTGAACTGCTGCTTGCCGAGGCGCGGACTGGCTCGGAAAAGTTCTATGCAATGATTTTGCGCGATATCACCGAGCGCAAAGAGGCCGAGGCGCGGATGCAGCGCCAGAATATGTATCTGTCGGCGCTGCATCAGACGGCGCTTTCAATTATCAATCGGCTCCACGTGGACGAACTGGTTGAGACGGTGCTGAGTCAGGCTGGGATGCTGCTGGGCACACAGCATAGCTTTGTGGCGCTGGTCGCCGAAGACGAAAGCCATATCGCGATGCATACCGCGATGGGGGTGTTTATTCGCTTGAAAGAATACCCGATGCTCCCTAATGAGGGGCTGTCGGGTCATGTCTGGCGGACGGGCCACCCGCTGGTCATTGAAAACTATGACGAGTGGCACAGCCGCCCGCAGTCGATGACACCATTTAAACTGGGTACGCTGGCAGGCGTGCCGCTGATGGTCGAAGGGCGGGTGGTCGGTGTGATTGGTATGGCGTACCCCGAACGCCAGACTGCCTTTGGGCAGGCCGAACTGGAACTGTTGCAGCGCTTTGCCGAACTGGTTGCGCTAGCGCTGGCCAATGCGCGTCTCTTTACGGCAGCCCAGCAAGAGCTGGCGGTGCGGCGGCAGATTGAAGTAGCTCTACAGCAGGCCAAAGAAGACGCCGAGGGAGCTAATCGGGCCAAGAGCACCTTCCTGGCGAATATGAGCCACGAACTGCGTACCCCGCTCAATGCGATTATTGGGTATAGCGAGATGCTGCTTGAAGAAGCCGACGAGACGGGGATGAGCGATATTGTGCCCGACCTGAAGAATATCAATGTTGCTGGAAGGCATTTGCTGGCGCTGATCAACGATGTGCTCGACCTGTCGAAGATCGAAGCCGGCAAGCTCGAACTGCTGCTCGAAACGTTTGAGCTTGCGACACTGCTGAACGATATTATCACAACCGTACAGCCACTTATGCAGCGCCATACCAATCAGTTTACGCTTGAATACAGCGGCATACCCGCCACAATGTACGCCGACGCTACCCGGCTGCGGCAAGTGATGATCAACCTGCTCAGCAACGCTGCCAAGTTTACCGAGCACGGCGCGGTCACCCTCTCGGTTGGTGTAGTACCACGGCACACGGTTGCAGCACTGGCAGAGATTGGTTCGCCCAATGAAGAGATAGTGGTGCTGCGGGTGCAAGATACTGGTATTGGCATCAGCGCCGAACAGCTTCAACGGCTGTTTTTTGCATTCAATCAGGCCGATGCCGCGACTACCCGGCGCTTTGGGGGCACGGGCCTAGGGTTGGTGATTAGCCGCCACTTCTGCCGGATGATGGGCGGCGAGATTGTGGTTGAAAGCGAAGAACAGCGCGGCTCAATCTTTACAGTATATGTGCCGCGCTCTGTGTCGGCAGTCGGACGAGATACCACCACGCTATCAGATACTATACAGGTGTGATAGAGAAACACAAGCGTATGACCGCTACACCGCTCTACAATCAATCCTTCCTGATGATTCGCCAGGCTTCGTGGATACTGGCGGTGCTGTTCTTTAGCATTGCTGTTTCGACATTGGGGCAGATCTATATCTATCGGCAAAATGGCAACTGGCAGGTGCTCGCCCTTGCCGCTATCAATATGCTGCTGCTGGCCTTGTGTATCAAGGCGTGGCACCATGTGCGGCGCGGCGCTGTCAGACAGGGAATGTCGTGGCTGATGTGGGGCTTTTTGCCCTTGCTGGCAATAATCCCGCTGCTGATTGGTGATGTAGGGGCCGCAATAGGTTTGACGCTCACCCTGGCGGCGCTGACGATTGCGCCGCTGCTCTTAGACCGTCAGTTTTCGCGCCGCTACCTGCTCATGTGTGTGCTGCTCTCGATTGTGCTGGCGTTCTTCGACCTGATCCCGTTGCCCACCAAGCTCTCCTTTTCGGGAACCCAGACCATTATTGGCGGAGCGCTGGCCTTGATCCTAGGGGGGTGTGCATCACTGGCCTTCCGCGAGCGGCAGCTCTACTCGCTATCGGTCAAGCTGGCGCTCGCTTTTCTAATGGTCGCCCTGCTGCCGCTGAGTCTGCTGGCCTTCCTCGACGACCAGGGCATGCGGAATGTTCTGACGCGCAACGCCGAACGGTCGCTGGTTGCTGCCGCCTCGCAGACTGCCGAGAGCATCGATGCATTTGTCGATATCAACAGCCGGATTGTGGAGACACAGGCCCGTACTCCCGTGTTTGCGCGTTTTCTATTGTTATCGCCCACCGAGCGCAATTCGAGCCTGGTGCAGACCGAGATTGAAAGTATTCTCAGCAACCTGAGCGGCACCAATGCCCTGTTCATTCGTTCGTATACGCTGCTCGATCAAACCGGTATTCATGTTGCCGATACGAACTCGACGAATCTCGGCAAAGATGCATCGGATGCGAGCTACTTTCTCAAGCCTGTGCAGAGCGGCCTGCTGACCGTTTCGGCAGTGGAACTGGTGGGGCCGGACCAGGAAGCATCAATTTATTTCAGTAGCCCGATTACCCACCCCGATACACACGATATTGTTGGTGTGCTGAGTGTTGAATACAACGCGGCGATCTTGCAGCAACTGATTGTCAATAACAATGGCCTGCTTGGTGATCAATCGTTTGGTATCCTGCTCGATGAGTTTGGCATCCGACTGGCACACGGCATTGCCCCACACTATATGTACAGCCCGATTGTTCGACTGACACCCCGCGAAGCAGCTTTGTTGATCGATGCCCGGCGGTTGCCAGTGGTGTCAGTCGAACAATCTCCTATCGACCTGCCCGACCTGAAGATGGCCGTAGAAGATATCACCAATCAGACCTTTGTGACACGCCTCGACGCAACCGACAACAGCCTCAACACGGTAGCAGTGGCGCAGTTGCAGTCGCAGCCGTGGATGGTGGTGTTTGCCCAGCCCCAGGAGATTTTTCTGGCTCCGATGATCGACCAGACCCGCAATACGCTCGTGCTGGCGGTGGTTATTATGGCGCTGGTATCGGGTGCGGCGGCACTGGTTGGGCAAACACTGGCCCAGCCGATTATTGAACTGACCGATAGCGTGACATGCTTTACCAATGGCAACCTGAGCGCACGTACACGGGTGCTCTCGCAGGACGAAACAGGGGTCTTGGCGGCGAGCTTCAACACCATGGCGGCGCAGGTGGGTAGCCTGGTGCAACGCCTCGAAGAGCGGACCCACGAACTGGAAGCCGAGGTGGGGGAGCGCAAGCGGGCCGAAGAACGGTTGCAAGAGTATCGTGAGCATCTGGAAGAGCAGGTGGAAGACCGCACCGCCGAACTGCGCCGCCAGAATGGATACCTGGGCGCACTGCACGCCACCTCGCTGGCAATGATGAACCGCCTCGAACTGAACGACGTGCTGCATACGGTGATTGCACGTGCGGTTGAGCTCTCAATGGCTGACCACGGGTTTATCTACCTGATCAGTTCGGACAGGCTGCGTCTGGAACTGGTCGTGGGGATGGGTCTCTATCAGCGCAAGGGCTTTCCGAAGGTCGCCAATCGCTACGGCGAAGGACTGACTGGCATAGTCTGGCGCGAGCATCAGCCGATAGTGATAGCAAACTATGACACATGGCCCAATCGCATGGCGTATATTCCACGTGGCACGCTCGGTACAACGGTCGGTGTACCCCTCTTTTCCAGTGGCGCGGCGGAGGTGGTTGGTGTGCTTGGGATTGGCTTTGATGTCAACAAGCAGGTCAGCTTTTCTACCGAAGAGATTGAATTCCTCGAACGGTTTGCACAGCTTGCCGCTATCGCCATCGACAACGCACGGCTCTATACATCGGCGCAGCAAGAGATTACCGAGCGCAAACGCACCGAGATTGAGTTGCAGAATGCAAAAGAACTGGCAGAACAGGCGAGTCAGGCCAAGAGCCAGTTCCTTGCCAATATGAGCCACGAACTGCGTACGCCACTCAATGCGATTATCGGCTATAGTGATATGCTGCTGGAAGATGCCAGTGCGCTGGGAGAAGATGAATTCGTTGAGGACTTGAAGAAAATCCGCACCGCCGGCAGCCACCTGCTCGCACTGATCAACAATGTGCTTGATATCTCACGCATCGAGTCGGGGCGGCTAGAACTGTATCTCGAAGACTTCGACCTGAACACGCTGCTTGATGAGCTTGAAAGTACTATTGTGCCGCTCGCAGCCAGAAATAACAATAGCCTGGTTATCCACCATGTGGCGGCGGCGAGCCTGGCGCACGGCGATGTCACACGTCTACGGCAGATCTTGCTGAATCTGTTGAGCAATGCCTGCAAGTTCACCCATCAGGGGACGGTGTGCCTTGTGGTCGAGCGCCAACTACTGAACCGTCAGGCGCTGCTAGAGATCGGGGTACCACTTGGTGGACTGCCACACCGCCCGACAAGCGCGGCGGCAGCACAGCTATGGCTGATCTTCCGGGTGGAAGATACGGGCATTGGCATGAGCCAGGAACAGATTGACCGCCTGTTTGAGCCGTTTACCCAGGCCGATACATCAACAACACGCAAGTATGGCGGCACGGGTCTGGGGTTGGTCATCAGCCGCCGCCTAGCGCGAATGATGGGTGGGGATGTGTTTGTGCAGAGTACGCCGGATGTAGGTTCGGTCTTTACCGTCTATATCCCCGATCTGCGTCCGGCTCCCCTGCACGCTGGCGAGGGCAATGGTCAGGCAACCATGCAGATATCAACAGCGGGTATGGATAGTTGATGGATAGTGCGGAGAACTCCTACACCGATGAGGGCCACAACACAGAGGAGCCTGTTAGTATGACGGATATCAGTAATCTGCCAATTGCACTTTTTGTGATGGATGAAGCCGGAGAGTTGACGTTTAGTGCACCACTCGTCACCGAACATCGGCTGGATATTGCACCCCTGTATACTGCAGATATTGGTATCCAGAACTTGCTCGACCAGTATCGGGTGTTGCCAGACGTCCACGAAAACTGTATGCGGGCACTGAACGGCGAAATATTTACGGCATGGTCCGAAGTGCAGGGGGTGGTGCTTGAAACGCTCTACGCGCCTGTGAACGCGCTAGGGCAGCGGCGGCTTGGTCGTGTCGTGGGTGTGATTACCACCCTAACGGGACAGGCGCAGACTGCCGTCGCGTTGCAGGAGAGTGAGCAGCGCTTCCACGACCTGTTCGAGAGTTCACCCGATGCGATCTTTGTAGAGGATATGCAGGGCTATGTGCTGGATGTCAACCCGGCGGCCTGTCGCCTGCACGGGGTTGAGCGCTCCGACTTGATCGGAAAACACGTTACCGAACTGGTGCCGAGTGATCAGACCGAGGCAGTGCGGGCCAGTTTTGCCCAGCTTGCCCGGGGCGAAATCGACCGCGCCGAGGGCTATAGCTACACGGCTACCGGCCAGAGCATCCCTGTTGAAATCAAAGTCAACCAGATGGTCTATCTGGGCAAGCCTGCCGTGCTGTTGCATGTGCGTGATATGACAGCCTGGCGGATTGAGCAGGAGGCCCGCCTGCGCAGCGAAGCAACCGTGCATGCGCTGCTGAATGCGATGCCCGACCTGCTGCTGCAAGTCCATCGCGACGGTACATACCGCAACGTCAAGCAAGAACAGCCCTCCCAGATCGAAATAATGCTGGGCGGTGTGTACCCGCTCTTTATGGCAGAAGTGATGGCCCAAGCGCTCACATACCTGCCGCGTGCCTTCGAAACAAGCGATATTCAGATCTTTGAGTGTGTCTTTCCGCAGCGACTTGGTGAGCATCTGGTAGCTATTGGGGCGATCAATGTTGATGGGTTGCAGTCGATCCTCGAAGAGCAACAGTATTTGTATGAGCACGGCAACCTGATCCGGCTCGGTGATCTGTTGATCGAAAAAGAGCTGGTATCACCATCAATGCTCGAAATTGCGCTGGAGCAGCAGCGCCTCGGCGGGCAATCGCGCGATTATGAAATACGTCTGGTTGTCAGTAGTCCCGATGATGTGCTGATGATTGTGCGTGATATTACCAATCACAAGCTCGAAGAGAAGGCCCGCCTGACGCAGGCCGAGCGCGTGCGGTTGCTATACGAAGCATCTTCGCTGCCGGGCCTCTCGTTTGAGCAGCAGGTAGAAGAGATGCTACGGGTAGGGTGCCGCCTGCTGCGGATGGATGCCGGATTGGTGGTTGCTTCCAACGAGCGTGCCTCCTCCACCCTGATCCACCATGCGAGCCTGTTGAGCAACGACCAGAGCGTGCTGTATCACGACTTTTTATCGGATACCATGTTGCAGGCCCAGACCCTGCTTTCACCCGTGCCCACGGTTGTCTATCGCCCTTCGGTGACCCAGCCCCTCAATCGGACGGCCCGCAATCGGCACGCCCATGTGCGGTCGTACATCGGTGCACCGCTCTGGGTGAACGGGCGGCGGTATGGCATCATCTGTTTTCTTAGCGCGGCTATTCAGCCGATTATCTTCTACGAAACCGATAAAGACCTGGTGCAGTTGATGGGCCGCTGGGTGAGCGTGGCGCTAGAGCGCAAGCAGGAGGCTGCCGAACTCTACCGCGCCAAAGATATCGCTGAGGCTGCCAACCGCTCGAAGAGTGCGTTTCTTGCCAATATGAGCCACGAGCTCCGCACGCCCTTGAATGCGATTATCGGCTACAGCGAAATGTTGCTGGAAGAGTTTCGCGAGAACGGTGAGCCGGAACTGGCGGCGGACTTGCAGAAGATTAAGTTGGCGGGGCAGCACCTGCTGGACATGATCAACGATATTCTGGATATTTCCAAGATTGAAGCGGGGCGCATGGACTTGTATCTGGAGACGTTTGAGATCAACGGGTTGGTCGATAATGTGCTTTCGACGATCTACCCGCTGATGCAGAAGAACCAGAACACGCTCAAACTGGAATATTCGGAGGAGGTTGGCTCGATGTGTGCCGACCTGACCAAGGTGCGTCAGATTTTGCTCAACCTGTTGAGCAACGCCGCCAAGTTTACCACCAATGGCATCGTGACATTGCGCGTGACTGCGGTGGGTGAGGATAACAATGCCGGCGAACGGGTGCGTTTCGAGGTGGCTGATACGGGGATTGGTATCTCGCCGGAACAGCAACAAAACCTGTTCCGCGCCTTTACACAGGGCGATATCTCCACCACCCGGCGCTACGGCGGCACGGGGTTGGGGCTGGCTATCAGCCATCGCTTCTGCCAGATGATGGGCGGCACCATCCGCTGCGAGAGCGAACCGGGCAAAGGAACAACATTCATTGTGGAATTGCCCCTCGTTGTAATGGGTGATACTGATTTCAGCACGTCACCGCGTATGCCGATGGCGTTATAATCTGGTTTAAGCGCTTCGTAATGCTATGTATCGTTCTTGTAAAATGGAATGATATCGCGTACAATACAAGAGCCGGGGGGCTGAGTTGATGCAATCAGTCCCCCGGTCTGTATCCCGAAATGAGAGCCTACAGATACGCGGCAAGCGATGAAATGGCGGGAAGACATGGCGAAGATATTACTGGTCGAAGATAACGAGATGAACCGCGATATGCTCTCGCGCCGCCTTGGTCGTCGTGGCTTTCAGGTTGTGATTGCCACCGACGGTATCCAGGGTGTTGAGCTTGCCCAGGCCGAACTGCCCGATCTCATCTTGATGGATATGAGCCTGCCGATTATTGACGGCTGGGAAGCGACTCGCCGCCTGCGTGCGCTGCCTGCAACACAGGTCATCCCGATCATTGCACTCACAGCCCATGCGCTCTCGGGCGACCGCGAGAAGAGCCTAGCCGCCGGTTGTAACGAATACGAAACCAAACCAATAGATTTTGGGCGACTGATTGGTAAAATCGAAGACTTGTTGATGAATGGACCCCCTTATGAAAACCGATAGCAGCCTCGTTCTGGTGGTCGATGATAACGAGGCTAACCGCGATGTCCTTTCGCGGCGACTGAAACGGCAGGGTATCACCGCGATTACTGCTGAAAATGGTCGCGCCGCGCTCGAAATGGTGCGTGGGCATCGCTTCGACCTCATTCTGCTGGATGTGATGATGCCCGAAATGAACGGTTATCAGGTGCTTGAAACGCTGAAGGCCGACCCACTCCATCAGCACATTCCGGTGATTATGATCTCCGCTGTTGATGATATTGATAGTGTGGTGCGCTGCATCGAGCTGGGCGCAGAAGATTACCTCTTCAAGCCGTTTAATCCGGTGCTGCTGCGGGCTCGTGTCGGAGCGAGCCTCGAAAAGAAGCGCCTGCGCGACCAGGAACGCGCCTATGTGAAGGCGGTCAAACAGGAGCTTGAGCTTGGGCGGCGGACACAGGCCGACTTCTTCCCGCACTCGCTGCCGGATATTCCTGGCTGGTGTATTGCAACGGCCTTTAATCCGGCCCGCGAAGTGGCAGGCGACTTTTATGATGTGTTCCGCTTGCCCGATAACCGGATTGGTCTGGTGATTGCCGATGTCTGTGATAAGGGGGTGCGGGCGGCGCTGTTTATGGTGCTGGTACGCAGCCTGATCCGGGCCTTCGCAGAGCAGACCTCGACCACGCCGGTGGATGCGCTGCATTCGGTGGTGCTGACCAACAACTATATTACATCGCACCACCACAACAACCGCTCCCATCTGCATATGTTTGCCACACTGTTCTTCGGCGTGCTCAACCCGGAGAATGGCCGCCTGACCTATATCAACGGTGGGCACGAAGCGCCGGTGGTGGTTGGCCCATCGGGTATGCGGCAACTGCTCGAACCGACTGGCCCGGCGGTGGGCTTTATGCCCGGTTCGCAGTATCATCAGGAGCAGATTTATCTGGAGCCGGGTGAGTTTCTGCTGGCCTACACCGATGGCGTGACCGAGGCGCGTGCGCCGGGTGGCGACCTGTTCACCGAACATCGCCTGTTCCGCCTACTCGATCAGCCAGTCAGTTCAGCAGAGGTGATGCTCCAACGGGTGCAGCAGGCCGTTTCCGAGCATATCGAGGCACAGATGCCACACGATGACATTACGCTGCTTGCAGTGCAGCGCCTTGCCGAGTAGCACCGATGGTGCGCCACGACGAGCCAGACGATGCGGCGCGGGTGCTCGTGGCAGTTATCACACGGCCCCGCGACCTGCAACTGGTGCAGACCCAGCACTGGTACCGTATTCCCCTCAAACACGCGCCTGCGCAGCTTGGTGCAGAATACGTCGCATTTTATCAGACTGCCGCGTTTGGCGAGGCCGAGCGCTGGTCAGTGCGCTCCTATGCGCCAATCCTGGCGTACCGTATCACGACGCGCCGCGAGTTGCTGCCCGACGAGGCCGAACATCCCCGCGCCAATGAGCAGTACTATCGGCTCGATGTGGGGCCACTGGCAACGCTGGCGGTACCCGTTCCGGCGGCAAAGCTGCGGCGAGTTACGTTCATCAATACCACCTTTGGGCAACTGCGGCGGGCGCGGGATGTGCGCGAGTTGTGGCACCCTCGCGAAGACGAAGAGCAGGCGGGCGAGGGACTGTGGGCGGCGGGGTTGGCGGGCAAGTCGCTGCGCGGGGGTGGGGAAAGGAGCGGTCGGAAGAGAGATTTATAACGGTAAGCGCGGGTACTCGGTATAGGGCCGGATAATAGGTATACCAATCAGTGTATCGAACTTATCGAGTTTGTCATCATACGTATGAAACTCTTTCACCCCAAGCGCTTGTGCAGTGGCGAGATGAGTTGCATCATAGGGCTTCATCCTGAAGCCATCAGTCAGGGCTTTTCGTATTAAATCTCGCGCACGTCTGGCAATAAGTTCGTGAAAGTCTGCAATTTCTACGACTTCATCATCGGCCCACATTTGGTCAATCTGGGCCTCGATATCAGGATGAAGCTGCTGCTGTGATCGTTCATAGCTTACGAAGGCAACTTCAACCTTACTGACTGCTGATGTTACAAGCAAACGATTCGGATTATTGCGAATATGATGCACAATGTCTTCAAGAACTACGATACGACCCGGTGTGCCCTCAAGATAGCTGATGAATACGCAACTGTCCCAGTAGATTAACTCACGCATATGTCATATCCCGTGTTCTTCGTACAGCAATTTCGGGCATCTCATCTCCATTGGGTTGGGCCAGAATACCCCGCGCCTGCTGAAAGCTGCCTGTTGGAACAGGTTCAACGAGTTCGATATGGGTAATGTTACGAACCACAACCGGGCGACCTGTTTCCTGGTTCCGCCCTATCTGACCATGCACAATGACTTTTTTACCCCAGATATCCCGCATCTGTTCTTCAAGTTGGGGCGAAGCGTAGCAGTTAATAGCAGTATTAAAGATGGCATCATACAACGTGAATTTCCAACCCTTTCGACGTGTAACTGTTTCGACCGTTCCTTTAACGATACCAGCAGTGTACATACGCTCTACAGGTGTGTTGATACCACTGTATTCTGTTATTACAGCATCGCCATATGCGGTTTCAAATCGCATTGAGGTGATAGAGCCGTTTATCAATCTAACCAGTCTGTCTGCTTGCTGCTCTACATCTTTGGAGTATGGAATGGGTTCATGGGAGAGGATTGAGCTACCAACCGTAAGAAAAGCCAGAACGATTTTTTCCACTGTATTTGGTATATCCGTGTTTCCACGCACAGTTATGCTGGCACTACCAGCATTCAATTCATCAATCTGCCAGTCAATAGTTGTGCCACCAACTTCGGAACTTAATACATTCACTAGCCCATAGAATCTTTGCATGGCTGTTGCAAAGTCTTGCAGTGAAATGTCTCCATTTAATTCCAAAGTGATGGTGTCAGTAGTCATTTATCTACCCTTTCTTGACATATATTATATTATACATCGACAGGCGAATAAAAGAAGGTTAAATCCAGGTAAGCAGGGCAGATACAGACGTTACCCTTGTAGCGCGGCCCGTCCGACCATTTCCAGGGCGGCATCGTCGTTGGGGGGATGGGTGACACCGGCCCGCACATCGCGGTAATATCGTTCGAGCGGCAGGTCGGAGAGCAAACCAAAGCCGCCGGCCACCCGTAGCGCCTGGTCAGTGGCATAGATAGCAGCGTTGGTGCAGAGGTATTTGGCAGTCGCAATCTGTGGGGCCATCATTCGCGCTGTGCTGGCTGATCGCTCCACTGGCGGGCAACATCGTGCAGCACGCTGCGTGCCGCTGTAAGCTGAATGCTCATATCCCCCACACGTCGCTGAATGTTGGGCAGGGTGGCAATCGGGCGGCCTAGTGCGGTGGGGGTGCGCTCGTTGGCATATGTACAGGCGGCATCGCAGGCGGCCTGCCCAATGCCGAGGTATACTGCCGAGAGCGTCAGGCCAAACCACGCCATATTAAAAATGGGCTTGCCCGATGGCGCAAGTTCGCCGGGTGGTGGCACCGCTTGCCGATCCACCAGCAGCGCATCGGGCACAAACACATCGTCAAAATAGACATCGTAGCTGCCGCTAGTCCGCAATCCCAGGTTATCGCTCCAGGTATCCTCCATACGAATGCCGGGTGTGGCCGCGCCGGGGTTGGCCTCGACAATTGCGTTGGCCTTGCCACCATGGGGCATCGTGGGGCTTGCGGGCATGCGCACGCTTACCACAAAATAGCTGAGCGCCGGGGCCATCGTGATGAACTTCTTGTGACCATTGACCAGCCAGCCCCCATTGGTCGGGGTGGCGGTGGTGGCAGGCAGCCCCCCGTGCGACGGGCTACCCATTTCTGGCTCAGTGGCGGCGGCATTGATCA
>JAAUSQ010000129.1 GCA_012033195.1 Chloroflexaceae bacterium | reverse complement strand
CAGAAATGTAAGTGGTGGTGTCGTGCGGCATCGTTACGCCTCCGCCGCGACGGGCACATCGGTGTAGACCCCAACCAGCGGCAGCGTTACCGGAATGCT
Source organism: Chloroflexaceae bacterium (assembly GCA_012033195.1). Taxonomy (GTDB): domain Bacteria; phylum Chloroflexota; class Chloroflexia; order Chloroflexales; family Chloroflexaceae; genus JAAUSQ01. Next base: position 12,230 of record JAAUSQ010000129.1, on the reverse strand, counting down.
CGCCAGGTGTACCACGGCGGCCCGGTCGGTGTAGTGCGCTTCGTGCCAGGTGCCCGCCGCGTCGCGCCCGTGGTGTGTCAGGTGCACCCGCGCCTGATCGACTAGCAGGTACTCGCGGAAGCTGTCTATCGTCTGGTAGGCGTGGAACTTGTCGCCCCGGTCGTAGGCGGCGGTGGTGTCCGAAAGTACCTCGACAATCAGCGTCGGGTTGAGCAGAATGAACGGGCGCTGCTGCTCCATGCCGATAGGGGGGTGGGCCGTGACCGTTACATCCGGATAAACATAGCTGTTTCTGGCAGGTATCCACACCTGTATATCGCTTGCTGTCACCTGGTAACCGCTCAGTAGCCGCAACGCAAGCCGCAGACAAAAAACAAGATTAGATACAATCAGGGCATGCTGTAAAGATACACCAGGCATAGGCACCACCGTTCCATCGATATACTCGTGCTTGGTTTCGCTACGCTCTTCCAGCGCCAGATATGCTTCGGCAGAAATGTAAGTGGTGGTGTCGTGCGGCATGTGTACTACTCCCATTCAATCGTTGCAGGCGGCTTCGAGGAGATATCGTACACCACGCGATTAACGCCCGGCACTTCGTTGACAATGCGGCTACTGATGCGGGCCAGTACATCGTAGGGCAGGCGTGCCCAGTCTGCGGTCATATAGTCTTCGGTGGTGATGGCCCGCAGCGCCACCACATCGGCATAGGTGCGCCCGTCGCCCATCACACCTACACTCTGCATGGGCAACAGCACTGCAAAAGCCTGCTGAGTGGTGCGGTAGAGACCTGCCGCCCGCAACTCTTCGAGGAAGAGTGCGTCAGCGTGGCGCAACCGTTCGAGGCGCTCCCATGTGATTGCACCGGGAATACGCACCGCCAGACCAGGGCCAGGGAACGGATGCCGCCAGACCCAGTCTTCGGGCAGGCCCAACTCAAGGCCTGCCGCCCGTACTTCGTCTTTAAACATATAGCGCAATGGCTCTACCAATTCCATCTGCATATCGGCGGGCAACCCACCCACATTGTGATGCGTTTTGATCGTTACGCCCTGTGCCCGGTCGGGGGCGCGGCTCTCGATCACATCAGGGTAGAGCGTGCCCTGTGCCAGAAACCGAATATGGCCCTGCTCGGCTTCAAGCCGCTTTGCCTCACGCTCGAAAATGCGGATAAACTTCTCACCGATAATCTTACGCTTGCGCTCCGGATCGGTCACACCGTCGAGCGCTTCGAGGAACTCTTCGGTAGCATTGACCGCCACCAGCGGAATATGCAGATGCTCACGAAAGGTACTGATAACCTGTGCCGCTTCGTTCTGGCGCAGCAGGCCGTTATCAACAAACACGCACGTGAGCCGGTCGCCTATTGCCTGATGGATAATCAGCGCTGCCACTGCCGAATCAACTCCGCCCGACAGCGCACAGAGCACCCGCCCATCGCTGCCGACACGTGCCTGCACCCGCGCCACTGCCTCGTGGACAAAGTTCGCCGGCTGCCAGTCGGGAGTACAACCGCACACGTTAAAGAGGAAATTACGCAATATATCGCGCCCGTGCGTCGTGTGGATCACTTCGGGGTGGAACTGCACCCCATACCAACCCCGCTCGATGTTGCCCATCGCCGCAAATGGCGTGCTGCCCGTGCGGGCTAGGGCCACAAAGCCGGGGGGCAGCGCCTCGATGCGATCACCGTGGCTCATCCATACGGGTTGTTCAAGGGGTGTATCGCCGAACAGCGGGCTATGTTGTCCAACAGGTTCAAGCTGAATTGCGGCGGGGCCATACTCGCGCTCGGTGGCCGGTACCACCCGCCCGCCCAGGGCATAGCTCTGGAGTTGCATGCCATAACAGACGCCCAGCACAGGCAGTTGCACATCACGCATCCCGGCGGGCATTCCCGGTGCATCGGCATCGTACACACTCGCCGCGCCACCCGACAAAATCACCCCACATGGATTAAGCGCCCACAGCCGCTCAACCGGAATATCCGGCGGGAGCAGTTCGCTGTAGACGCCCAATTCGCGCACGCGCCGCACAAGCAATTGTGCAGTCTGCGAGCCAAAATCTAATACTGGTACACTCTGCATGGGTTGGCTGTCCGCTGAACAGGTGACGAATTACACCATGCCGGACAGCGCTACACCTTCATACTCATAGTCATAACTGTCCGACCATTCAGCCTTCAGGGTACCATCATTTGCTGTACCGGTCAATGCACGCGCCGCACTGAAGGCCTGATACGTCTGCCCAACCACCCGCACCCTGGCAGGTTCGCGCACAGGCTCGGTAATCACTACCGAGTTATCACCGCCCAGTTCATTTGGCATGTAGCGGTCGGCGCGCCAGTCATTGCACCAGTCGCTCCCGTTGATCAGGTAACGATACTGATACGAACAGCCTGGCTCCAGTTCAACGCAAACGCTCCAACCCTGTTCGCTATGTCGGAGTGGTGTAGCAGCCTTGTCCCAGTTATTGAAGTCGCCAACGAGGTGGATACTATCGGCCCAGATACCAACGGGCATGCTAAAGGTGACACGGATCTTGCCGCTGCGTAGCAGTTGCTTGGTAATCATACGCTTTACTCCTTCGTTTAACCAGATAAATGACGCCGTTGTCTCTATCTAGATAGCCAAGTATACCATATCTTGACATTTGCGGGAATGCCTTTTTGTAGGATTGAATACATAATCATAAAATTCGCTCAATCTTCCAAACCTACCAGCAAAACTTCTGTACATACTGTCCTACGCAGGGGCGCAGTGAGGCACACTTCTTGCTATCTCCGAACAATAGCGGTGTGAATATGCTGACTGCTTTTTCATCGCAAGGTGGGTCCGGGTGCCGATGGTTCATCGAACCCTAACGCAAGAAGACAACAAGTTATCTGGAGGTTACTGTAATGTTCAACAAAGGACTGGTTACGTTGCTGGTGGTGATGTTGCTGGGCGCGATGGCAATTCCAGGGGTATTTGCCCAGTCATCTAATGAAGTTGGGCAGCCTGCCCAGGAAACAGCAATACCGACCGATATCATCGATACTGATGACGAGCCGACTGAAGAAACCGCCGAAGCGACTGGTGAGGCTGTCGAAGAAACCGCCGACGTTACCAGTGAGCCTGCGGAAGAAACTGCCGAAGTGACGGCAGAGACCATCGAAGAGACTGCCGAAGCAACCGATGAGGCTGTAGAAGTGACTGCCGAAGCAACCGATGAAGCTGTTGAAGAGACTGCCGAAGCAACCGATGAGGCTGTAGAAGCATCGCCTGAGGCGACCACTGCAACCGAAACAACAACAAGCCCGGCGACCACTGCACCGACAACAAGCCCGACCACCGCTACGGGGGGCGCTACTGGTGGTACGGGCAATACACCTGCACCGGGGACGCTGCCAGTCACCAGCACTGGTGGCAATGCTGCCACGCTGATCACACTGGTTATCGTCGCTGGTCTGGTATTTGTCATCGGCGGCCTGTACCTGCGCCGACGGACACGCGTCTAACGCTGCACTGGAATCTGCACCCTGCCTGCCGCAATGTCATACCCCCTCTCTTCTGTACAGATGAAGAGGGGGTTTTATAACAACAAGTGCTTGCACAATAGAATAGAGTTATGTACAATGGGCGCAAAGCACCAATATGCTCGTTCGTACCGTTTATGTCAACGCCTGCTTCCATGTTTCCAGAACTTACACTGTTGTGCCTGTTCGGATGGCAAGTACGGCGTGTTGCCGATCATGAAGCCCTGATCTATATGCGAGAATGCCTATGCCTGTTGGTGATTACTTCCAGAAATACGGCCCGATCCAGCGGCGCAAGTCGCAGGCGGCCCACGATCCTGACGAACTTGAATCACCGAAGCCTGCCGAATATAGCCGGGAGCGCTTTGCCGACGACCCCCCCACCGGAGAATACGCTGGTGAGTATCTGAGCGCCCGTGAGCGCATTCAGGCCCGCCGCACGGTGCGCCGCCGTCGGACGCGGCGTGGGGTACCCCTGCGGATATTTGGTGTGCTACTGCTGGTGGTAGCACTGCTGGCGCTTGCCGTGCCTGCCGCCGTCTATGCAAGCTACCACGACCGCGCCTTCCCCGGTATCTCCATTCAAGGGGTTGATATTAGCAACCTTGAACGCGCTGCCATCAGTGCTACCGTGCAGGCCCGCTATGGCCGCTTTGTGCGTGAACCGGTCACCATTACCTTTCGCAACCAGACATGGGCACCATCGCTGGATGAACTCGGCGTGCGCTTCGATATCGAGCAGATGACCGAGGCTGCAATGCAAGTGGGGCGCGAGGGCGATGTGCTGGCCCGCACCGAACGGTTGTGGCAGGTGTGGAACGAGGGGCTTGATATTGCGCCACAGCTTATTATCGATGAGCAGCAGTTGCAGCAGTACCTCGTGCAGATGAGCAGCGAGGTGAACATCCCGCCGCGTGATGCAGCACTGAGCATTGCCTATGCTAAAATCATTGCAACCCCTGCCGAACCGGGCTTGCAAGTGCTGATTGCCGAGACCCGCAACGATATTATTTTAGGACTCAATACGCTGAATCCGCAGCAGGTAGCCCTGCGTACACGCACGCTGGAACCGGGCATCAACGATACGGTGCTCGCAACTGCCGAACAGCAGGCCCGCGATCTGCTGGCGGCTCCGCTAGTGCTGACCCATAATGATCAGCAGTGGGTGTGGAACGCCGAACAGATCGCCGATCTGCTCGCGGTGGAGGCCCGCGACGGTGGTCTGCACTTCAACGTCAACACCGACCTGCTTGAACGCGAGGTTGAGCGCCTTGCCGTCACCATTGATAGCGGCAGTGCCGAGCCGCGCCTGCGCTTCGCGGCGGGCAACCTGTACGTTGTCCAGGAAGGACAGATCGGCTGGCGCGTACAGCACCCCGAAACGATGGAGGTCATCAGCCAGACCCTCACTGCCAGCACTGCCACAACCCGCACGGTGCAGATACCTGCCGAGCGTATTAGCCCCCAGGTAACGCCCGATACACTGGCAACCCTGGGCATCAACGAATTGCTCGGCGAAGGACGCAGTAGCTTTGCTGGCTCGGCGGCGTATCGCATTACCAATATCAAGGCGGGTGCTGCCCGGATGGACGGCGTGCTGATTGCACCGGGCGAAGAATTTTCGTTTAATACCCAGCTTGGCGAGGTGAACGAGCGCAATGGCTTTGTCGAAGGCTATGCGGTGGTGGGCAACCGCACCAAGCTCGAATGGGGCGGCGGTGTCTGCCAGGACTCAACCACCGTCTTTCGGGCCGCGTTCTGGGCCGGCCTGCCGATTACCGAATGGCATCCCCACCCGTTTTATATTAGCTGGTACGACCGCTTCGGGTTGGGGCCGTATGGCGATGGGGCCGGACTTGACGCGGCGATCTATACTGGTTTAAACGATCTGCGTTTCGTCAATGATACAGGCAAGTGGATATTGATGCAGGTAGATGTGAATGAAGCCAGCCAGGTGATGAGCGTGCAGTTGTATGGCACCGACCCGAACAACCGCACCGTGCAGATTGAGGGACCATATATTACCAACGAAATCGCCGCGCCCTCGACGCCTGTTTATATTGACGATGCCAGCAAACCGGTTGGTTACTTTTATCAGAGCGATATGGCCCGCAATGGGCGGGATATTACGGTTCATCGGATGATCGCTGAAAACGGAGTTGAGGTGCGGCGCGATACCTTCTTGACGCGCTTCAAAGCATGGCCGAACGTATTTGTACGCGGAACTTCCACAGGAGGATAACGATGCTGTTTTCACAGGTGGACCACATTGGGTTGGCTGTATCGGATATTGAGCAGGCGATTGCCCACTATAGCGAAATCTACGGTGTCACAGAGTGGGAGCGCATCCCGATGCCCGAACGTCATATGGCTGTTGCAGCGGCGCGGGTGGGCGAATTGCTGATCGAACTGATTGCCCCAACGTCGGAAGAGGCCGCCTTTGCCAAGTATCTCAAGGACAAAGGCGCAGGTGTGCATCACATCGCTTACCGGGTTGCCGATATTCACGCGTCCCTCAACGAACTCAAAGATAAGGGCGTGCGCCTGATTGACGAAACGCCGCGCCCTGGCATCCACAACACCCTGATCGCGTTTGTTCACCCCAAGAACGGCGGACAGGGCGTGCTGGTCGAACTGGTGCAACACCAGGATCATCATTAAGCGCTGCTCAGATCTGGCCCCTCTCCCCGCACTGTGGGAGAGGGGGCACAGCCTACTCCCGCCACACAAAGACGAGGGCAGCCCACGCGCTGCACTGGCGTACCTGCCCCCCTATCGACAACGACCACCTTTTTGATCCTCTGCATCCTGATGGCGTTGCCTTTCGATAATATGGACTGGTTAATGACCTGTTGCCACCTCCATAGCGGTTATTTTTTCGAGCGCATCTTGTACATGCATATAGTGGCGTGTCAGAAGCAAACGGATTTCGGCGGGCAGCGGTGGATCTTGATCGAGCGCATCCTGATAGGCATATACAGCCTGCTGTTCGCTATACTTGCATGCCTGTACAATAGCGTGGTCATTCTGTCCACCAAGCACCTGGGTGAGATTGCGCCAGCCACGCTGCAAGGCTGCCAGCGGTCGCCCGCCCGGTTCGGGGGTGCCACCACAGCGCACTATCGCTGTTTCCAGGTCGGCGCAGAACGTTTCATACTGTTCAGCGCACTGCAAAAGCAGCGCCTTGATGCGGGGGTGCTGAGTTCCATTTGCTGCTTGATGGTAAGCTTCGGCACTATCCCGGTTCAACATTAGCAGATGATGCAATGTATCAACAGTCGTATCTTGCAACGTTGTCATACCTCTTCCTCCTTGTCAGAGTGGGTCATCGTGCTCTCGCAAAGGTTATACCGCCATATAGCACAAAGTGTGCCAACCGCTTCATCAAAGCTTTTGCAGGCGTTTGAACAGAGGCGCTTGTATCCTGTATACTGCCTGCATCCCACGGGGGCACCCCCCGCAGCGGGCCATCAACCAGCAAGCTATCCGGGCCTGCGTGCAGGTCTGGCAGGAGGCAGTGTGTGAAGCCGCGTGACCATTCTGTTCTCACACGAGCAAACTATCTGATCGTTATTGCCGGAAATATCGGCGTTGGTAAAACCGAACTTACCCGACTGCTCGCGGAGCGTCTGCATGGGCAACCACTCTTCGAGGCGGTTTCGGACAACCCGTACCTCGCCGATTATTATCAGGATATGCAGCGGTGGGGCTTTCATACGCAGGTGTTTTTCCTGGTGCGGCGGATGCAGCACCACTACGCAATGCAGAAGCAATCCGGCATTATTCTCCAAGATCGCAGTATCTACGAAGATAGTGAGATTTTTGCCCGCAATCTCTACGAGCAGGGCGACATTACCCCTCGCGATTGGAATACTTACCTCGAACTGTACAACCTGCTGGCGCAGTCGTTGCAGCCGCCCCAGCTTGTGATCTACCTATCGGCAACCATCGACACCATGCAGCAGCGCATCGCGCAGCGCGGGCACGCCTACGAGCGGCGCATTCCACGTGCCTACCTTGAACAGTTGCAGGTTCTGTACGATGCCTGGATCGAGCGCTTCGACCTTTGCCCGGTGCTATGGGTAGACACCGATCAGTTGAATTATGTCGATAACGAAACCGACCTGCAAGCGGTGGTCGAGGCGGTGCAGCGCCAGATAGATCAGTATGTGTAGCGACCCTGCTACCACAGCAGCGACATGAGCGGCATGGTGGCAGCGGCGACCACCGTTTGCACCGTAAGAATGACCGACATCAGCCGCACGTCGCCGCCCAGTTCCTGAGCCAGCAGGTACGCGGCGGGCGCACCAGGCAGCGCTGCAAACAGCACCGTGATGGTACGGGTATCGCCCTCGATGCCAAGCAGGATACAGGCCGCTGCGGTCATTACGGGCAGCACACACAGCTTGAGCACCGTTACCAACAGCACCAGTGCGCCCGTATGCTGCACCGACTCAATATTCAGTGCTGCTCCGACGGTCAGCAACCCGACCGGCAGCGCGGCACGGCTGAAGATATCGAGCACTTCGCCCAGCAGCGGCGGCAGGCCAATTCCGGTGATGTTGAGGAAAACACCGATGATACAGGCTGTGACCGGAGGCGTCTTGATGATTGAGATAACCGTATTGCCAAAGCGCATTGGTGTATGCGAGACGTAGTGGGTCAGGGCCGCTACACTCAGAATATTGACCAGCGGAATAAGAATACCAAGCGCCAGCGATGCCAGCGCCAGCCCTTTGTCGCCAAGCAGCGCCGCCGCACCTGCCAGCCCCACATAGGTATTCATACGGATGCTGCCCTGAAACAGCGAGGTATACGATGCGTTGGAGAGCGGCAACAGGGGCCGTGCCAGCACCATTCCTGCCGCAATGACTAGCACAGGCAGCGCCAGCGCCAGCGCCATCGGGCCAATCGCTATCTCACGCAGCGGTGCGGTTGCAAGGCGCGCGATGATCAGGCAGGGGAAAAAGATAAAGTACGTAATGCGGGCCGCCAGCGGCCAGAACGCATCGCCCGGAAACCCATAACGCTTGAACACTGCACCCGCCATAATCAGACAGAAAATTGGAAACAGGGCCGCTATAATCTGTACCACAACACTGGCTCCTGCAAAGATAGACCCGGCGCATGAGCACCGGGTAAAGAGCGAAACCTCCAGCCTGTATACAGGCTCGGTGTGTGCAGTGCAATACTGGCATATCAGACATATGGCACCTGCACAGCGGCTAGCCGACCACCTGTGGTGTTGGCGGGTCTTGTTGCGCGGTCAGGCGTGCCTGTCGGCGCACATCGTAGTTCTGCCATGCCCAGACAGCCCCCACAATCGCAACCCCGATAATATCGGTGAGCAGCGAAGGGAAGAAGCACAGGAAGGTGCCAAACGCCGCAATAATCCATTCCCACCACGTGGTGCGGCGCACCAGGTAGCCCATTGTCACGGCTGAGAACGCAACTGTCCCCAGGAACGCCGAAAGATAGGCCATTACCACATCGTGCAGCGCCAGGTCGGTCAGGATCTGGCCTGTTTCGCCTACCAGCAGCAGCGCCGGACTATAGGCAAATAGAATCGGCATCACATACAGCAGCTTGGCAAACTTGAACGCCGTCCAGCCTGTTTTCCACGGGTCGGCTCCCGCAATCGCTGCCCCGGCATACGCCGCCACACAGACCGGCGGCGTGATGTTGCTATCCTGGCTGAACCAGTACACAATCATATGCGCGGCAATCAGTGATACACCAAGGTCGCTCAGCGCGGGCACGGCCAGCACCGCCACAATCAGGTATGAGGCGGTGACGGGCACCCCCATACCCAGCACCAGCGAGGCCAGACCGATCAGGAAGATTGCCAGCAGCAGATTGCCACTGCTCAAGCTAACGATAATATCGGAGAAGCGCAGGCCCACGCCCGTTGAATAAATCGTCCCGACGATAATACCAATCACACCCACCGTTGCACCGATCACCAGCGTATCACGCGAGCCTTCGACCAGCGCTTCATACGTGGTACGAATAACGCGGCGGGTGCTGCGGAAGAAAGCGCTCACCCCGTTCTGCTGAAAGTCGGCGGCATTATCGGGCAGGGTGTACATTAGCAACACACACGAGACAATCGACCAGAAGGCCGCGTATCCTGGCGAGAAGCCGGCTACCATCAGCACAACAATAATGAGGAGCGGCATGGACATATACCAATCGCGCCGGATGATGTCCCAGGCAGTAGTCGTTGTTTCAACGCCCTGGATGCCCTGCTTCTTCGCCTCAAAGTGGACCATTGTCAGCACCGAAGTGAAGTACAGAATAGCCGGGAAGATGGATACCAGCACAATTGTTGAATAGGGAATCGAGGTAAGCTCAACCATCAGGAAGGCTCCCGCGCCCATCACAGGCGGCATAAACATGCCACCAATAGAGGCAGCGGGTTCGATAGCGCCCGCTACGTGGGGGCGAAAGCCGGCCCGCTTCATTAGCGGAATAGTGAAGGTGCCCGTGCTGACCGTGTTTGCGATGGCGCTGCCCGAAATGGAGCCAAACAGCGCCGACGAGAGCACCGCAACTTTGGCCGGGCCACCCACGCTGCGCCCTGCAATCGCCAGCGGTAGGTCGATAAAGAAGCGACTTGCACCCGACTTGCGCAGAAAGGCACCGAAGAAAATAAACAGAATGACATAGCTGACCAGGACGTTTGCCATCACCCCGAACACGCCTTCTTGATCGAAGAACAGGATTGTAGCAACCCGGTCCCACTCGCGCCCACGGTGGGCGAAGGCATCGAGGATTGGAATATCGTAGAGCAGTTCACCAAAACGCAGGTAGATCAGAAAGATACCGCCGATGATGGTCATCGACCAGCCAAGCACGCGCCGCGAGATTTCGAGCGCTACAAACAGACCGATCACACCAATCACAAAGTCGGTATCATTATAGGCACCACCACGAAACTGGAGGGCGCGAAACTGGGTGATATAATAGCCGACCGTCAAGATGGTCAGGCCAATCATGATGTAGTCGTACAGGGTGGGGCCAGTGTTGCCGCCAAAGAAGAAGCGCACTAGCCGCATAGGGCCAGTTGCGTTTTCCAGGCGGTCCCCCATGGTGCGTTGCAGCCAGCTTCCGACACCAGCGCGGCGAGGAAAGGCCGGATACAGCAACAGGATCAGTATAAAGGTCAGTCCCACATACATACCACGCTGATACTGCACCGGGGCGGGCAGTGTGCCAGCAGTATAAACATAAAACGAACTCATGCCAAGCGCCAGCAGCGCCACCAGCGTGGCCCAGAAGCGGTTCAGCGAACGAGTATTGGGGTCTTCCTTTTGAACTATCGACTGAAGCTGTGCGCTTTCGATAAGTGGCTTTTCGGTAATGTCAACGCCATGCTCACGTGGGGGCACCTGCTGAGCATCATCCTGGGGCTTATTCTGCTGTACATCCGGAAAGTGGTCGGCAGTATGTGCTCTGATCTCATTCGCTTTCCGGTCTTCTGGTTGACCAGTGGGGGGCATTCCATCTTGCATGAGCTAAATCTCCACGTCCTCTTTATATGTTCATGAGGCACCGCCGACCCGAATGCTCGGATAATCGGCGGGCCTCACCATCGTCATTGACGGTCCTGGTTGGTTATTCGGGCATAATGTTCTCAGATATCTCAATGCCCACTTCCTGCCAGTAGCGCATCGCGCCAGGGTGGATGGGGGTTGAAATACCGAGCAGGCCACCTTCGCGGTTCATCTCTTCTGCCGCCGGGTGCGCCTCGCGCATCGCTGCTAGCCCTTCGTCCGAGTAGATAGCAGCCAGCGCATTAAAGACCAGTTCTTCTGGTACATCGGCATTGGTTACCAGCATTGCGGTATCCTGGAAGCTCATCACATCCTCTTCAATACTTGGATACACGCCGCCAAGCAGCACCCGCTGCGTGTAGAAGGGGTAATCTTCAAAGAAGCCACCCTCCACGCCGGGGTTGTAGAGGTCAATCAGGCGAATGTCAGCGAAGGTAGATGCCTCGGTGACCGATGCATTGGGGAACGCGGCCAGCACCCAGAAGCCATCAAGTTGACCATCGCCCATTGCCTGGGCTGCCTGTGAGTAACCCAGGAACTCAATCTGCACCTGATCGAGAATGCCGAGCGAGCTAAAGTAGCGCTCTGCCGAGAGTGCCGCGCCCGATCCAGCATTGCCCAGTGCAATACGCTTTCCTGGCAGGTCGGCAACACTTTCGATGCCACTATTGACCGTCACCACAAGGTGCGCCACCCCACCATACAGTGCTGAGATGGGCCGTACCTGATCGTAGATCGCCGGGTCTTCGGGCAGCGCACCTTGCAGGCCCAGGAAGGCATCGCCCGAATACACAATGCCATACTGGAAGTCACCCTCATTGACACCGCGCAGATTGGCACCTGAGCCACCAGTACCCTCGGCGGCGATGTCGAGGTACTCGTAGTTGTCCTGCATAATCAAGGCCATAGCGTTTGCGAAGGTCTGGAAGGCACCACCGACCGGGCCGCCACCAAACGCCTGACGGGTTGCCTCGCTATAATCAAGCGAGCGGGCGCGGCCATCGCTGCACCTTCTTCCATTGCCTCCTCTTCCATTGCTTCTTCAGCAGCAGAGGCTTCTTCTTCCATTGCTTCTTCAGCAGCAGGGGCTTCCTCTTCCATTGCTTCTTCAGCAGCAGGGGCTTCCTCTTCCATTGCCTCTTCAGCAGCAGGGGCTT
>JAAUSQ010000128.1 GCA_012033195.1 Chloroflexaceae bacterium | reverse complement strand
TGCAGTCGCTCTACGGAGCGAAACTCATCAGCTACCCGCGCACCGATTCGCGCTTCTTCCCGAACACGCCGGAAATGAAGGCCAAGGTCGGGGAGGGGCTCCGCGCGGCGCTGCAGTGGATCCAGGCCAACCAGCCGCGGGCGCATATGGCGGGTCAGACGCTGCCGCCACAGGCGCAGATGGCGCGGGGGCATTTCGTAGTATATAGCTCACAACATCCTCTTTGGTCACGCGTCCGCCGGGGCCAGAGCCTTTGACCTGGCTGATATCAACATTGTTCTCGGCAGCCACCTTAAGCGCTACTGGTGTTGCAGCAGTCTCGGCGGCTTCAGCAGGAGCCGGGGCGGGGGTTGCCGGCTGGGGTTCGGGCACTGCTGCCACTTCGGGGGTGGGGTTGGGCACGGGCGCAGGGGCCGCCGCAGCCTGTCGATTGGTGGCAGGTGCAACAACGCCGTTCCCCTCACCAATCATTGCAAGCACATCATCAATAGCGACGGTCTCACCTTCGCCCTTGACAATCGCGTTGAGCACACCGCTCTGCTCGGCGGCGACTTCAAGATTAACCTTGTCAGTTTCCAGTTCTACAATCGGCTCGCCTGCCGCGACAGACTCGCCTTCTTTTTTGAGCCACTTGCTGATGGTGGCCTCCACAATCGATTCCCCCAGCACGGGAACGCGGACTTCGGTAGCCATGGTTGCTCCTTCTCGCTATCACTCGATATGCTGATGCGCTGCGCCTTCCCCGTGAATCCGCAACGCATCAGCAGGCTTGTGTTTTGGTATCTCTGCAATGGGCAGGCGGGCTACCCGTCCAGTTCGACCGCCTCGGTTAGCAGGCGGTTCTGCTCCACATCGTGCAGGTGATGCACGCCCTCGGCAGGGCTTGCCGATTCGGGGCGGCCCACATAGCGCAGCGAAATGCTCTGCTGCACCTTCAGCCGATCAATGGCGGCCTGCAAACGCGGCTGTACAAATGTCCAGCCACCCATATTGATTGGCTCTTCCTGCAACCAGATCACCTCTTGCAGGTTGGGGTAGCTTTGCAGCACTGCCTCCACCGCATCTGCCGGGAAGGGGTACAGTTCTTCGATACGGGCCGCAACAATGCCGTGTGGCAGCGCCTTCGGCTTGTTGGTGCGTCCGTCGCTAGTCAGGTCAACATACACCTTGCCACTACCAAAAATCAGCCGCTTCACTTCTTCGGGGGGCGTGTCGCTAATACCCGGCTCGGCGGGCAGCACCGGACGGAAGTGCCCATTGGTCAGGTCGTGCGCCGACGAAGCCGCACGTGGGTGCCGCAGCAACTTCTTCGGCGTCATCACGATCAGCGGGCGCGGCTCGCTGCGGAGCGTGGCGGCCTGCCGCCGCAACAGGTGGAAGTACTGTCCGGCGGTGGTGCAGTTGGCGACCCGAATATTGCCGTCGGCGCAGAGTTGCAAGAAACGCTCCAGACGGGCGCTCGAATGCTCTGGCCCCTGCCCCTCGTAGCCGTGCGGCAGCAGCAGCACCAGCGAAGGCTGCTGGCCCCACTTGGCCCACCCCGATACAATGAACTGGTCGATGATCACCTGGGCACCGTTGGCGAAGTCGCCGAACTGTGCCTCCCACAGTACCAGCGTATCGGGCGCGTGAACGCTGTAGCCGTACTCGAAGCCGAGCACCGCGTTTTCGGAGAGCGGGCTGTTGTAGATGGCAAACGAGGCTTTGGATTGTGGCATCGCGTGCAGCGGGTTGTAGCGCTCGCCCGTGTGCGGGTCGTGCAACACCAGATGGCGCTGGCTAAAGGTGCCGCGCTCGGTATCCTGTCCGGTAATACGAATCGGCGTGCCTTCCGCCAGAATAGTTGCAAAGGCAAGCAGTTCGGCGTGGCCCCAATCGATGCCACCTTCAACGGTCAGCGCCTTGCGCCGCCGCTCCAGTACGCTGCGCTCCAGTTTGGAGTGTGGCTGGAAGCCCTCCGGCAACTTCAGCAGCGTGTCGTTCAGGCCGGTAAGCTGCTCAATCGTGACCTGCTGCGGTTCAGCATCGGGGTGGCGCACCAGTGCCGAAGCCGGAACTGCCACCATCGCCTCGGTACGTCCGCGCCGCTCCACTTCGCGCAGGGCACGCTCCATGCGGTTCCAGGCCGCTTTGCGGATTTCCTCGGCTTCGTTTTCGCTGATAACGCCGCGCAGCAGCAGCGTCTGCTCCCACTGCTCACGCACGGTGGGGTGCGCTTCGATGATCCGGTACATATCGGGCTGGGTGTAGTTTGGCTCGTCGCCTTCGTTGTGGCCCCAGCGCCGATAGCCGATCAGGTCGATCATAAAGTCTTTGGCGAAACGCTCACGGTAGGCCCACGCAATGCGGATTGCCGTAATACAGGCCACCGCGTCATCGGCGTTGACGTGAATAACCGGGATTTCGAAGCCCTTCGCAAGATCGCCAGCATAAAGCGTCGAACGCGAGTCGCGCCAGTCGGTGGTAAAGCCAATCTGGTTATTGATAATAATGTGAATGGTGCCACCAGTAGCATAGCCGTGCAACTGCGACAGGTTGAGTGTTTCGGCAACCACGCCCTGCCCGGGGAACGAGGCATCGCCGTGAATGAGCACGGGCAGCGAGGCGCGCCAGTCTTTGATTGGCAGGCCACGCGTCCCCCGGATTTCCTGGGCAGCACGGGCACGCCCTTCAACCACGGCATTCACAAATTCGAGGTGGCTGGGGTTGGGCACCAGTGTCACCGGCATCTCGTACACGCCGCCTTCCTGATAGGCGCGGCGCGCACCCAGGTGATACTTCACGTCGCCTGTGTAACCCAGGTAGGTCGCCTGATTATAATCGGCAGCGGCTCCCTGGAACTCGGAGAGGATAGCGCTGTACGGTTTGCCCAGAATGTGCGCCAGTACATTGAGGCGGCCCCGATGCGCCATCCCGATTACGACCTCGTGCGTGATAGCACCGGCGGCATCGTGGATCAGGGCATCAAGCATCGGAATAAGTACATCGTTGCCTTCCAGCGAGAAGCGCTTCTGGCCGATAAACTTCTGATGCAGAAAGCGCTCGAAGGTTTCAACGGCAGTCAGGCGTTCCAGCACTTCGCGCATATAGCCATTGTCGAAGCCATTCAAGAAGCGCCCGCTCTCGGCAGTTTCGCGCAACCAGACCCGCTCTTCATAGACCTTGACGTGGTGGTAGTCGTAGCCAATCGGGCCGCAGTAGATGCGGCGCAACGAATGGATCGCTTCGAGCGCATTGGTTGCGGTCGGGTCTTGCAGACTACGAACGGCAGTTGGCGGCAATGCACGCAGAATATCTTCGGTCAGTTTGTGGGTCGCAAGCTGCAATCCGGGATCATCAGGCGGCGCTGCCCAGCGGGTCGAGTTGCGCCGAGAGATGCCCATACTCACGGATCAGGCGCACAAGCCGCGCCGTGCCGACAATGTACGGAATGGGGTACAACTGCGAAAAGTCATCCGGAATGTCGGAGGGCAGCACGGGTGGCGTCTCGCCGCTGTCGCTGCCGAGGCTATGGTGTTCCTTGCTTGGCATACGTCCGCTGGGGCGTGCTTCGACAATGCTGGCGGGGTGTGTGCGTTGTTCGGCGGTGAGGGCCGGAATGCGCGAAACGGGGACGGTCGCATTGCCGTTGCCGTTGCTCAGCGCGGTAGCGGGCTTGCTCGCGGTACCATTGGTGACACTTGCGGCAGGGAGGGCAGGGCTGGCGGCACCGTTGGTGCCGTTCCCATTGCCCTTGCCAATCAGCCTGGGACCGGCAGGTTCGCTTACAACCTGGATCTGGGCACCGTTGGGGGCAAGGCTCCAGGTGGCAAAAAACTGGCGGGTTACTTCATCGACAGCGGACGGGTCTTCACAATAGCGTTCGTACAGGTCGAGCAAATAGCCTTCATTCGGGCCGTGAAAGCGCTGCGGTTCACTCATTGCCGTTCTTATCTCCTTATTATCTGCTGTGCGGGCACATCGGGTGCTCAGCGCGATGTAGGGCCGCCAGAAGTATCACTGCATGTGCTGGTTTTTATAAGAACATAGTATAACTCGTATTTGACCATGATTCAAAAACGCGGCAGCGCCAAAGAATGAGCGCTTGATGTGGATGCCCCAAAGATCGTCAAAATACGGTATACTAGACGACAACCAGACCTCTGGCTCCAACACAGGCAATTGATGCCAATCGCTGTGTGTGCGGGAACGGCAGGCACTGGTATTTTCTTTTTTAAGCTCTGACACTAAAGGAGGTCCAAGCATTGAAAAACTGGCTGCTGGTCACACTGCTGATCACTTTGCTGGCAGCATGTGGCGGTACATCGTCCACCCAGGCCCCCCCACAGGCCGAGACAGAGGAAGAAGCACCCGCTGAAACTACTGGCGAACAGGCCGCAACGGGTGATAGTCTGGCAGTTGACCCGGCATTGCTTTCGGATGAGCTGTACTTCTTCAACTGGAGCGACTATATTGATCCGCAGATCCTTGAAGATTTTGAAGCGGAGTATGGGGTGCGCGTGGTGCAAGACCTCTACGATTCGAATGAGGCGATGCTACCAAAGATCCGCGCTGGTAATTCGGGATACGATATTGTAGTGCCGTCGGACTATGCCGTTGAGGTGATGATCCTCGAAGGCTTGCTGGCACCGCTCGATAAAGTGCTGCTCCCGAATATGCAATACCTGAACGAAGACTTGCTCAATATGTATTATGACCCGGAGAATACTTACTCGGTGCCGTACTTCTGGGGCACAACGGGCATTGCCTATAACTCGAAGTTCTTTGAAACGCCACCCACCACCCTGGCCGCCATCTTCGAGCCAGAGAACCTGGAAGCGATAGATGGGCGCTTTACGGTGCTGGACGACCCTCGCGAGACGCCGGCAACGGCGCTGCTCTACCTGGGCGAAGATATTAACACCACCAACGAGGACGTATTGCAGCAGGCCGAAGCCTTGTTGACGCAGCAGAAGCCCTACGTCTCGGCCTACGATAGCGCCAACCAGGGCTTGAAGCTGGCAACCGAAGAAATCATGCTGGCCCATACCTACTCTGGCTCGGCAGGGCAGGCGATTGTGGGCATTGACGATGAGCCAGCCAATCCCAATCTGGTCTACATTATTCCCGAAGAAGGCGGCGTGATCTGGCAGGATAACCTGGCGATTGTGGCCGACTCGCCCAACAAGTACACTGCACACGTCTTCATCAACTACCTGATGCGCCCGGATGTAGCCGCCCGCAACACCGACTATGTGCTGTACCTGACACCCAACACAGCCGTGCGCGACCTGCTGGCAGAAGCGACGATTGCCGTCTTTGAGGCAGGTGTTGAGCCGACCGAGGAGCAGATGCAGCGCCTCCAGTGGATTGAGCGCAACGAGCAGACCGATACACTTTACACCGACCTGTGGACGCGAGTCATATCGCAGTAGGTACCTCGGCAGAAGCCACAACATTACAATTCGATTGCACAGGTTAAAAAGAGATTGATTTACTTTTTGACCTGTGCTATACTCCGCTCAGCTTTGAAGCTAACAACTGTATAAGGTTTATTCTCCATTGTCGTACAATATAGCAAATGGCACGGTGCCCCTGCGCCTCGTCCGCGCAGCCGACACTGTCTGTCCACTGTGCCATTGCCATGACTGCAAGGTAAGGTTATGCGCTCGATACTTGCTGTGGTAGCTGTCTTTCTGGCTGTTTTCCTCTATGTCGTTTCTATTCCAGTCCAGAGTTATCAAGCAACATCGCCTGAGCATCTGTCGTGGTGTCAGTGCGTTGATTATGTCCGCAATCGCTTTGCACTTGGCCCAACGCGTGGCTGGTTTTCGGGAGCCGCCGATATGGGGCCATATCTGGAAGCACAGGGCTTTGCCCGCATCCACGAGCCACAGGTTGGTGCGGTTGCCGTCTTCCCGCCCTGGTTCGGCGCTGGCATCGACACGGTCTATGGGCATGCCGGCGTGGTGCAGCAGATTGAGCCACAAGAAGGCCGTTGGAAACTGACCGTACGCGGCGCACGCCAGACAGTGCCAGAATGGGTCGAGCACGGCTGTAGCAACATTTCGGATATGGGGCATGTGTATGTTGCGATGGAGCAGCCGAATGTAGCTTTTTACATTGCGCGTGGGCGGCTTGTTGTGGCGGAACCCCTCACGCTCTCGTCGGTCAGTCCGTTTACCAGCGAAACAATTCAGGCATCGTTTGCGGTGCAGAATGTCGGTCAGCAAGCTATCACGCTTGATATGCTGATGGCGGGCGGACGGCGTGGCAGCCATTGGGATAGTGCGGAACTTGCCGATTTTTCGGCGGCGACGGCAATTGTGCTCGAACCGGGGCACATGTATCACTATGTTGGTGCACGTTCCATCGACGCGACCGGCGACTACTTTGCCGAGCCAGCGGTGCTGATAGATGGAACCTGGAGCCAGATTGAAGGGGCCAACCGGATAACATACACGGCCCAGGCAGCGCCCCCAGCGCCTACCGCGACGACCGTACCCACCCTGACTGCAACCATTGTGCCGACTGCCACCGCTGTGCTTATCCGACCGACGAGCGACCCACCGACCGAATAGCGGGGGACACATTGCCCTTCAGCACATCTACACAGACCCCTCGCTCACTGGTGGAGTGAGGGGCCGAAGGTAAAAGGGCACCAAGCGCAGAACGCCTGCCTACTTGCCTGGCATGGGCGCAACCTGCAAGCGCGACCGCAGCAACGCCTTGTCGAGTGCGGTCTGTCGCAAAAACTGCAGCAGGATTTCATTGAAGATATCAATCTCATCGAAGAAGGGGAAATGACGGCTGTTGTGCAGTATCAGTATCTCGGCGCTTGGAATAGGATTAAAGAGATCAACCTGGCGTGGATTGACAATATCATCGCGTCCTCCGTGGACAATCAGGGCCGGGGTACGCAGGCGCGAGAGTTCGGAGCGCATATTGGTCTGCATCATCGAGCCAACCGTTGAGCGCAGCGTGTGCGCACTCGACTTGACAGCATCGTTGAGGATTTCCTGCACTGATGGATCTTTGACATTCCCCATAAAGAAGCGGAACATGTTCCGCCGCAGCCATGTCCAGCGGGCAAAGGCATTGGCCATGATCGGGTAGTTGGTAAGCTTGAGGAACCACGCCAGCGAGTCGCCCGTAAAGGGAGCGCCCACCGTCACCACACGCTGCACCCGGTCGGGGTATATGATGGCGGTTTTCATCGCGACCATCCCACCCATCGAGTGCCCTACCAGCATCGCCTGGTCGATACCGAGGGCATCCATAAAGCGTATCACCTGGTCGGAATAGGTGCTGACACTGACGGGCGCTCCACGATGGTTGGAGTTGCCAAAGCCCAGGAAGTCGAAAGAGTATGAACGGAAATGCTTGCCAACTACTTCCATAGTTGGGAACCAGTAGCGCCAGCTCCCTAACCAGCCATGCAAAAAGATCACCGGACGACCATGCCCCAGTACTTCGTAATGCACAACCTGATTGCCAATAACGATAATACTCATAGTGTGTTGAGTGGTATCAGTTCGGCTCCCCAGAATTACCCACAATGGGGGGGAGCGGTCGTTGAATTTGAGCCGCTGTATGTTGCGTGGAAAGCGAACGCATCTGCTCCTGCATTGCCCCCAGCAAATCCATCAGATACATCCACGACTCAGCATCTTGCTGGACACGCCGCCGATGCTGGCTGTGCTGCTCATCGAGTTGAGTTTGCAGCGTTGTCAATTTATGCTCTATTGATAGAATAACATCACTTTCAAGTAGCGCCGTACTCACTGTTTGCGTAGATGCAGCATGGTTGGACAGACGCGACATCTGCTCGAATTGATCTTGCAAAAAAGCTACCGATGTGCCAAGCTGCACCTGCCGCATCGATACCGCTTCCTGTTCGGTAATGATCTCACCGATCAGCTCGCGCAGGCTGGCGGTTTCTTGCGCCATGCTGCGGGCGTGCTGCTGGAACAGGTAGGGCAAAAACCAGAGCAGAATTGCCAGTAATGTCAGGATTGCAATACCAAGCGCAACAAATAAACCAAACATAGCTTCTTCAACCTCCAATTGTGCATTATAGGCTGAAGATAGGTCTCTGATCAAATGGCAGAATGACAGACAGATTACTATTATGAGGGGTAGAGGCTGGCAGGATGACGCGACTGCCAGCCGCAGCGGGGATACCCAGATGGAGCAGGTTCTTATGCCGACTCGGCTTTGTCTTCGGTGTGTTCCACCGCACTGGCGGCGATATGCTTGAGCAGTGCAATCAAGGCCAGTTTCACGCTCTCGCGCTGCGTGCCAATACACGGCACCACCGGCACATCATTGGCGATCACAAGCCGCCGCCGCACATACAGCGCGGGTAGTGCTGCCGGATCGTCTTGCTTGTTGGCCGCCACAATAAACGGTGCATCAGTAATTTCGGAGAAACGGTCGAGGAGGTGGCGCGTTTCGGTAAAATAGGCTGGTCGGCAACTATCGACCAACACAATATACCCGATGCAGCCAATTGCCAGATGCTCCCACATATAATCGAACCGCTCCTGTCCGGGCGTGCCAAACAGATACAGCGTGAGCTTATCGTTGATCGCAATTGTTCCAAAATCGAGCGCGACGGTTGTTTCTTTTTTCAGTGCCCGCTCCGAGTCGAGCGTCGTGCTATAGTCGGTCGATACTGGCTCAATATCGCTGATAGAGCGGATGAACTGCGATTTACCGGCAGCATAACTGCCTGTAATGACAATTTTGAGGATCTGCATTGCAATAGCTCCTGCTTTATAGCTCGCTCACGCGGCGCATAATCGCCGTAAGGAGGCTGCGCCCAACGGCGGTCGATGTTGGTGCAACTTTGGCACAGTCGTTCAGCGGCTGTGTGAAATGCTGCGGGGGTGTTACTGAAGACGGCTCGGAAGAGGCTGCCATAGGCATCGTTGGTGGTGCAACTGCCGGACGCGGAGCACGACGCTTGCTAGGGGGGCAATCTCAACTAACCCTATCGCCAGCAGTTCGTTCACAATGCGAAAGGTGCGTTCTTTATCAATATTTGTTGCCGCACAGATCGTCTGCAAGTCTTCGTTGTTGGCCGCGTGACTCAAAATACGCCACTGATCAACATCGAGGCTGACACTGCTCTCGGCACTGTTGGGCAGCGGCGAAAGCTGCAGGCGGGTTTCTATGGTAAGATTCTGATAGGTGGACGCCACCGGGGTGCGGGTGCTGCGGCGCATACTTTCCAGCACCAGCCATTCGGCATCGTGCTCAATGCGGGTTGGTCGCCCCACCACCGAAAGATCGTGCCGAAACACAAAGCAGGCTTCGTGCCAGGCCAACAAGCTCAGCACGGCCTCGTCACGGGTGGCAATCACCGTACGCGCAACGCCCTGCACTACAAACGCATCAAGCAAGCGCCCCTCGTGGACATAGATCACGCCACGCTTGTCTTCGTGTTGGAGAATGAGCATGCCCGATTTTGGCCCCATCCGAAAGACCTGAAACAGATCAACGAGGGACATATCTTGTAGTGAACCTTCGAGTGCCATTGAGCATACCTTTCTGAATGCAATGGATGAAAGCCTGCACACCAATGACCAGTGTATCGTCTCCAGGGCCAGAGTTAGGCGGTAGGGCAACCAGCGCAGGTTGTGAGGTCCCCTTTGCACCAATCGGCAGTGTTTGTATACGGTACCGCAGCGTAGCCTGGAACAGGTGTATCACTTGCCAGAAGTCTTCTGGCTCTAAATGCAGTGTAGCACTCCCGTCTAGATCACTGCGCCAATCGCACGGGCCGCTTCACGCGCTTCGAGGCGCACCATGCCCAGGTTGGCTCCCTGACGCAGGTTAATGGCAAGCAGGCTCTGGTCGCTCGCTGGAAGCACCATAAACAAGCCGGCATCTGATTTGATGATGGTTTCTTCGGCAGAACCGATCCGCAACTCGTTCGAGACGCGCCGCGTCACACCCATCATGGTTGCCGCCACCGCGCCCACACGGTCGGCATTCACTTCGGCAGACATACGCGAGACTAGCACAATACCATCCATCCCAACTGCCGCCACACCAGCAATGTCGCCGCCCGCATTCGAAGTCAGTGTTTCGAGAATCGTGGCGATTTGTTCCTGTCGAGAAGCCATACATCCATACCTTTCCTCGCCCTCAGGCGGGTGCAGTGTGCATTTCTCACACGAGAAGATGCAAAATCGTCGCAGAATATGGTAAAGATATTACTTTGATCCTATCATCAAGTGAGTATAGCCATCGTATAGTACGAAAGTAATACCAGGAAGCATAGAACCGTATTCTTCCTAGTCTCTTATTGTACACACAAGCCACAGCTTTGTAAATTGAAAATTGTAAAGAAATGCGATAAGTAGAGTATATGGGACGTGAAGATACGACTACTTTGGTTGCAGAACGCTTTTTCGATCGTAGTTCTACTGATTGAGCGGTAATTGCCCATGTTTACGACAATTTTTCGTAATATGACGATCAGCATGCTATCCATAGATACAACATGCTTGGAAAGCAACAGCGGCAGAGGGGTATAAGGTGCAGAACAGGATGCGGAATAGCCGGCCCGACGCGGCGCTACCAAAAGCCCCCGCTCCTTTACCAGAGCGAGGGCCAATCTACACACAAAAGAGTTACCCCCGGCGGCGTTGGAAGAATTGTGACATCACTACCAGCCCCACCGACGCGATCAGCATTACCGTTGAAATTGCATTAATCTCCGGTGTAACGCTGCGGCGAATCTTGCTGAACACTTCAATTGGCAGCGTCGATGCACCCGGCCCGGTGGTGAAAAAAGCAATGATGTAATCATCGAGCGAGAGCGTAAAGGCCAGCAGCGCCCCGCCGAGAATACCCGGCAGAATAATGGGCAGTGTAATGCGGGTAAACGTCTGGATCTCATTTGCACCCAGATCTTGCGCGGCCTCCTCCAACACCCAGTCGAAGTTACGCAGGCTGGCCCGCACCACCACCGCGACAAACGAGATATTAAACGCCACGTGTGCAATGATGATAGTGGTCAGACCAGGGCGTATGCGCATATCAAAGGCATTGTTAATCAGTTGCAGGCCAGTCGAAAAGAACAGCAACAACATCACCGCCATCACAATATCGGGAATAACAATCGGCAGATAGAGCACTGCATCGAAGACCGTGCGCCCCCGAAAGCGGAAGCGCTCCATCGCCAGCGCTACCATCGTACCGATCACGGTTGCTATCAACATCGATATAAAGGCCACATACAGGCTATTGCCGAGTGCCTCCATCAGGCGGTCGTTCTGGAAGAGCCGAATATACCATTCGAACGTAAAGCCGCCCCATGCACCAGCAAAGTTGGAGTTGCTAAACGAGAAGATTACTAGAATGGCAATCGGTGCATACAGAAAGAAATATGAAAACAGCGCATTGGCTCGCAGCGCCAACTCGCCCCACTTGCTCCGGGGGGCCGTGCGGTGCTGCGCTGGGGCCAGGGTGCGTGGTCGGGTAAGGGTTTCCTGTGCCATTGTTCTCTTGCCACTCCTCAACGTTCTTCTTCCGTCGTCGTGCGGAAGTAGAAAATAACCCCGGCAGTCAAGACCAGCATCACCAGCAGGGCCGTTGCCGCACCAAGCGGCTGGTTCTGGGCCGACCCGAACTGCTGCTCAAGCAGGTTGCCAATCAGAATAACTTTGTTGCCGCCGAGCAACGCGGGAATAATATAGTTGCCCGCCGACAGGATAAAGACCAGTACCGAACCGGCGGCAATCCCCGGCATCGTAATCGGCAGCATCACCCGCCGAAACGCCTGCCAACGATTTGCGCCCAGATCGCCCGCCGCTTCCATCAACCGGAAGTCGAAGCGCTCGATCACCGCATAGACCGGCAGCACCATAAAGGGCAGTTGCCCATACACCAACCCCAGCAGTACCGCGCCCTGGGTGTTAATCAAGCTGAGTGGCTCCCCACCCAGGCCTGTAATAATCGTATTGATCAGCCCGGTATTGTTCAGAATGGTCATCCAGGCATAGGTACGCACCAGCATATTGGTCCAGAACGGGATCAGGATCAGAAAGATATAGAAGCTGCGCCACTGCGGAGGCTGGCGCACAATAAACAGCGCCAGCGGATAGCCGATCAGCAAGCACAGCAGCGTTGTCACACCACCGATCCAGATCGAGCGCCAGAGGATCAGCAGATAGATCGGGTCGCCAAACAGCCGTGCATAGTTCTCCAGCGTAAAGACCCAATCGACGCCACCGGTAGCGCTGCGGCTCAGAAAGCTATAGAGCAGGATGATCGCAAACGGCACCAGGAAAAACAGCCCCAGCCAGAACATCGCGGGGCCAACCAGCACCGAGAGCCGCAAGCGTCGGGCCGGTGTATTGGGAAAAGTTTTA
>JAAUSQ010000127.1 GCA_012033195.1 Chloroflexaceae bacterium | reverse complement strand
CGGCACTGCGTGCACTTGGTGTCGCCGCAGTGGACATGGCGCTGGAAGATGTGCGGCGGCTGGCGACCCAGCCGGCTGCCCCGCTGATTGTACGCGAGGAAGCGCTTGATGCACTTGGACGCATGGGGCAACATCCGGGTGCTGGCACAGCAGCCCTGAGCACCCTGCAAACGATTATCAAAAACGAACTGGGCAACACCGCCCTGGTGTGCCATGCGATTGCTGCAGTAGGCACCACTGGCAACCCTGCCGCGCTCAAGGTGCTCGGCGTGCTGCTCCGGGCCGACCTGTCGCGCTATGTGGCGCGTTTCTGGCAAACGCACGCCGCTGGCATCGAGCGCACCCCTGTGAGCGACTGGCCCACCCTGAAACTACCGCCCGACATTCGCACCCTGTTGCTCTCGCTGCTGGCAACCGGTATTACCGATGCCGACCAGCCAACCAGTTGGAGCGAGTTCCTGACCAATCAGGTTAGCAGTTTGCGCCTGTCTATCGCCGATGCACTCCTGGCAATTGCCCATCACAACACAAACGCCGAACTATCGCAGGCTGTCCGTGCGCTGCTGCACGAAATGCTACGGAACACCCTCGTCAGCCAGGAAACCGAATACATTCTCAGCCGACTGGCACAGCTTGGGACACAGCAGGGAGCCAACGATCTGGCGCTGCTGCTTGGTAACCCCGACCTCGACCCGCTCCTGCACTGGCAGGCCATCGAACAGCTTGGTAGCAGCGGCGCAACTGCACCGGTGTTGCTGGGCTTCCTGACAAACGAAACACTTGATAGTTTTACGCGGGGCAAAATAGCCTACACATTGGGGCAACGTGGTTCACTCACCGCATTGCCACTGCTGCGTCAGCTTGCCGACCAGCCAGACGGCGACCTGTACCTGCGTACACAGGCGGTGCGTGCGCTGGGACTCCTGGGCGATAGCGCCACCGAAACAACACTGTTGCATATTGTGAGCAATCCCAATGCCCCCGCGCCGCTGCGGGGTGCCGCCGCCGAAGCACTGCCCGACACCCTGCACGAACAGTCCCAACAGTGGCTGCGTGAGCTACTGCGCCAGGAACGGCAACCTGCTGCGCTGGTGGTGGGGGTGTTGCGTGTGCTGGGGCGGCTGCGCGACCGTGAAGCACTGGGAATCCTGTTGCACTATGCCCAGAACACACAGCCAGCCATTGCAACGGCGGCCCTGGAAGCCCTCGCAGGCGTGGGCGATGAGAGCGTTATTCCGATGCTGCTGCAACTGGCGCAGGACATCCGGCTCGATTCGACGATCCGGCTCCAAGCAGTACGCGCCCTGCTCGACCTGCGTGGACGCGAGCATGTCGGGTTGCTGCGAACGTATCTGGAAGGCAATGTGTTATCGTTGCAGTTGCGGGCCTTCGAAAGCCTGCTGCATGTCCAGCCCACCACCGACTACCCCCTGGCCATTCTGACCACGCGTGCGGCGGCTCTAGCGCTTCGGACACGAGCCATTGAAGCACTGACCGACCGCCACGAGCGCCACAGTGCGCTGCACACTTTGCTCCAGGATCAGAACGACGACCTGCATCTGCGGGTGGCAGCGGCGCGGGTGCTGGCAACCAGCAGCCACCCGCATACGCTCAACATTCTGGAACAGTGCATTACTGCACCCGAAACGCCCTTTTTGCTGGTGCGCGAATGTCTCGTGGCATTGGCGGCGCACGCCCATTTGATTGAGGAGCCGCTGAATAGCATCTACTTGAGCCTGAGCGAACTGGCAACCGATGCCACCCACGCCCCTATCATTCACGATTGGGTGGCACGTATCCTGCTGAACGAGAGCATATCACACACCGGGCAACCTGTCGATAATCTGGCGGATCGAGAACACGCCGACACTGTGCAGTAAAGGCAAAATATTACGTTCATCTATTAGTGCAGGAAGCAGGCCAGCGTGCCTGCTTGACGTTCCCAAATTGAGGTACATTCTGTGGCACAGAAAATTCTGGTTGTAGATGATGAAGCGCCGATTCGTCAGTTGCTCACCTACCAGCTTGGCGGGGCCGGGTACGAGGTGCAAGCCGTTGACAATGGGCGCACGGCGCTCGAACGGCTGCTGATTGAGCAACCCGACCTGGTTTTGCTCGATGTGGTGATGCCCGGAATGAGCGGCTGGGAAGTGTGCCGCCAGATTCGGCAGTATTCTTCTGTCCCTGTTATTATGTTAACTGCAAAGTCGGCTGATGGCGATGTGGTGACCGGGCTGAACATCGGTGCAGATGATTACATTCCCAAACCCTACAGCCTCGCACAGTTGCTCGCCCGTGTCGATGCAGTGCTACGGCGTGCCAGTGTGCGGGCTGTGCCACGTGTATCTGCCGAGCCACTGCTGGAAACGGCCCGCGCAGTGTATCGCAATGGATCAGATCGGGGAATGCTCGCACCCGATGCATACTCTACCACCGGAGATACTGCCGCACCCGGCGTGGTGGTAGCGACAGCCGCAAGCACACCAGTTCCAACTGCACTCGGTACTGCCGACACCCGCCCCGAACCGTTGCCGCTGCCGTACCCATTAACCTATGCCTCGCTTGGCAAGCACCTTGCCGTAACTCGCCGCAAGCAGGGCTACTCGCTCTATCAGGTGGAGCGGGCTACCGGCATTCGTTGGGAATTCTTGCAGGGCCTCGAACGCGGCGAGTTTGAAGCCATCCCGCGCCCCGAACTGCGACGCGTGCTCTACCGCTATTGCTCATTCCTCAATATCGACCTGCGCGAACTAGCCCGCACCACCGCGCAACCCGTCACGCGGCGGCACTCGGTATATCTCTCCTGGATTGTGCCTGTACTGACCGTGGTTGTGCTGGCGCTGGTCTTTGTGCTGGCGTGGTCGGTCTTCTAGCGTGGTACAATAGCACGCAGCGAAGCGACAGTACCAGCGGAGTAGCGTACCATTACGGACAATCAATATTATCGGACAGGGTTTGCATCTGCCGACCACTACCACGGACACGATGAGCCGTACCGCCTCTATCCTGAGTCGGTGGATAACTGGCTCTACCCGCGTATTCAGCGCTTCTTCCGGTCGCGCCGGATGCGGGCCTTTGTCCGCCATTTCCAGCCGACCGCAGCAACCCGTATTTTAGATGTTGGCGGTACCCCATTCAACTGGTCGCTGATTCCCAATGTGGAAAACACGGCCCTGCCTGTCACCTTTCTCAACGTTCACAAACCGGGTCCACGCGAACGCGGCGCGTCGTGGGTTGTGGCAGATGCACGCTTTCTGCCCTTCCGCGAAGGCTCCTTCGATATTCTGTATAGCAATTCGGTGCTGGAACACCTGGGCAACCGGGCACAGCAGCAGGCCTTTGCCGCAGAGAGCCGCCGCGTCGGGCGCAGCTACTATGTACAGACGCCGTACCGCTGGTTTCCGATTGAGCCGCACCTGCTCACCCCGTTGATCCACTGGCTACCACGGGCATGGCAGCGGCCCCTGCTGCGCTATGGCACGTTGTGGGGGTGGATCAATCGCCCCTCGCCGGAGCGCTGCGACGAACTCTGGCACGAGATTTGCCTGCTTGATATGCGTGCGTTACAACGTCTGTATCCTGGTGTGGCAATCTGGCGCGAACGCATCGGCGGTATCACCAAGTCGATCATCGCCGTTCACGATGCCAACGCGCACCGGCCAATCAAACACGAAGATGCGGTATCATAAGCGATGCAGCATTGCTGAGAGTGATAGTTCTGGAGAGAAGCGAGTGGAGAACACAACAATTTACGAGCAGGTTGGCGGTGAAGCAACGTTTCGGCGTCTGGTTGATATTTTTTACGACCGCATTGCCGACGACCCACGCCTGCACGCGATGTTCCCGGAAGACCTCGAACCGGGCAAAGAGCGGCAGTTCCTGTTCCTGGTGCAGTATTTTGGTGGGCCAACCACCTACAACGAACAGCGTGGGCACCCCCGGCTACGGATGCGGCACGCGCCTTTTCCTATCGGGCAGCTTGAGCGCGATGCGTGGCTGGAACATATGCTCGCCGCCGTCGATGAGATCGGCATTCAGGAGCCGATCCGCACGACGATGCATGAGTACTTCGAGCGTGTGTCGCAGGCAATGATCAACCAGATTCAACCGAGTGGAATGATGCCACTACGCGGGTGAGCGGGGAAGCGCAAAGCACAGGCACGGGGCGATAGGCGCGGGGCAAGCGAGCAGTTTTGCGCTTTGCGCTTTGCGCTTTATTGCCGCCTCTTTTCCCACTGCTGCATCAAAATGGCGTGTACCGTCGTCTGATAGGTAGGATAACCCTACATACAGACATGGAGCACGCCGATGTATCGCTATATGCTTCTCTTCATAAGCATCACCGGATGCGTGGCCCTCGCTGGCTGGGCTGCGCCTGTGGCTGCACAGACACCCCCTTCTAACGTGCACGATGTGCGCGTTACCCAGGTTGATAACAGCAACTATCCCGAAGTAACTCTTTATGTGGCTGCCACCGATGCGAGTGGCGCACCTGTCGGTACATTGTCTGCCGCAAACTTTACCTTAACTGAGGACGGTACACCGGTGGAGGTTACGGGCTTCAGTGGCGACGGGAGCATCATCAATGCTGCGCTGGTGCTCGACAGGTCTCACAGTATGGATGAGGATGACAAGCTCGAAGGTGCCCAGGATGCCGCCCATGCTTTTGTTGAGCAAATGCGTCCGTTCGATCAGACTGCTTTGATTGCATTTGCTAGCTGGTCAGACATTGTTCAACCATTTGCAACAAGCCCTGAGCAACTGCACGACGGGATAGACGCGATAGAATTGGCAGGTGGCACCGCACTGTACGATGCCATTATTGCGGGTGTTGATGCATTGCAAGCGGTTGAGGGGCGGCGGGTGTTGCTGGTGCTATCGGATGGACAAGACTGCCGCGAACTACGAAGTTACAATTGTCCGGCGGAGTATGGTAGCCGCGCCCCGGTTGAAGCGGCGATTGCCTACGCCAACGAACACGAGCAACCGGTGTATGTGGTGGGCCTCGGTAGCCGCGATAGCATCAGTGAGCCAGTCTTGCAGCGTATTGCTGGCGAAACATATGGCGAATACTTTTATGCCCCTACCGCCGACCAGCTTGCCGAACTGTATGCACGGCTGGCGGGCAATGTGCAGGCCGAATATGCCCTGACCTATACCAGCCCCGCGCCCCTTCTACGATGGCACCCGCCGCGATATTCAGGTGCAGGTGGGCACGGCAGTGTCGGCAGGCACCTATACCGAGCACCACCTGATCAACGTGCAATCCAATCCGCTGGTCGGGCTGGTGCTGGCGCTGCCTCTGCTGGGGTTGCTGGTGCTGCCCGCTGTTGTCCAGCGGCGTGGCTGGCGACCGTGGCCGCGCCATACAGCCGTACCCGCTGCTGCTCCCGCAATGACGGTGCCCGTTGAAGAGGAAGCAGGAGCGCTGCCCGCACCCGCCGCTACTGCAACACCCCCACAACGAGCCGCGCCCGCTGGACGCCTGACGCACTATTGCGACCAATGCGGCGAGACAATCCGCCCGAATGCAAAGTTCTGTGGGCACTGTGGCAACCGGCTAGGAGGTGAGTGATGAGCAAGCTAATGCAGGTGTATTATCACGCGGTCTTCGGCGGGATTGGCGGGCTGCTCGGCTGGTGGATTATGGGCAGCTTTGCGACCCAGGTATGGAATATGTGGCTAGCGGCAGCCTTTGTTGGCTCCGGCCTAGGGCTGTGCATTGGGGGGTTGGTTGCCGCCACCGATGGGGCAATGATCAAGCGTGCGCCTGTGCGGGCCGTGCGCGATGGCCTGCTGGGGGCACTTGGCGGCGCAGTGCTTGGCGTTGCTGGCTTTATGCTAGCACAGCAGGGCTTTCTAACATTGCAGGCGGGCTTTGCAGGCCGCACCCTAAGCTGGATGATCTTGGGCTTGCTGGTCGGCCTGAGCGATTATGCCGTACGCCGCCGACCGCAGCGGGCCTCGTATGCAGCGTTGGGCGGGCTGGCGGGCGGATTTGTTGGTGGCCTGCTCTACGAGGCACTGACGCAGCTCTTCCTTGCCCAGAGCGGCGCGGCGCAGGTCTGGCTGAGTGGCATTGGTCTGGTACTGATCGGGGCGTGTATCGGCGGGTTGATCCCACTGGCACGGCAGGTGTTCTCACGCGGCGAGTTGCATGTGCTAGCGGGCGAGCAGGCTGGTCTCGTGCGTGAAGTGACCGACACCGCCACCATCGGGCGCTACGACGGCAACGACCTGTACCTGCCCGATGCGGGGGTGTCGTGGCGGCATGCGGTGGTGCGGCGCAGCACCCACGGCTTTGAGCTTGCTGTGCTGCCCGAAGCCGAGCATATTGCACAGATAGGTAGCGAAGACGTAGCCCCTGGCAGCACCCATCTGCTGACCAACGGCGACCAGATCCGCATCGGCGAGGCGCTGCTGCAATTTGTGGGGCGGTGATATGGCTACCATTGGACGTGTTCTGCGGCCCGGAGCGTGCGAATGAAACGCGCCATTTCGGGCACGACCGGGCCAAGCAACACATGAAATGGGATATTGCGTTGTGCTCGATATGCTGTGCTGTCACTAAGCACATCGAGCAGCACAGCAAAATCAACAGGTGCTTCGTCAAACAAATAATAAATGTCTGTATACAGCAAGAGAAACCCTGAATAATCCAGCCACGAAATATCACTTAACCAGTCCTGGGTACCATCCCAGTTAGGATAAGGTATTTCAGGAAAAGCATACTCCTGCGCAATGGCGTGCAGAAGCTCGTTCTTGTTACGAATGTGCTGCCCTTCCAGAATAGCAAGGTGCATATGCAGTGATTGAGCAACCTCCATGGCAAACTGCCGAATTATCGCTGCATCCGCCTCGGAAAAGACGTGCAAGTTATATTCTGTTGGTACACGCAGTTCATCAGGATGTATATTCATTTTCTTCTCCAGCAGGAAACTCAGCGTATGCGTACAAAGGCAGGAACACCGTTATCGCCATAGTGTGTCCATGAATAGTATACTATTTCCGGACTGCCAGGTATTCCACCAGTAATGAAACGTCGCCTTCCGCGTGTCACATCCCCAGGCAGAAGTATTGTATATTCACGATAATAATCATGGGCCTTCACAGGTGAAAACCCTTCACGATTACGAAAGATAATGCCCCATCGAATAGATTGCATATCTCCTGGTTGCGGCGGTGCTCGATGTCCAGAACTCTGTTCCCGTGCTTCGAGAACAGCCTGCTCTTCTGCTGGCGGTAACTTCCGGGAGTTATCCAGCACATATTCTGCACGATCCATGCTCTAACACAAGACGCGCATTGTTCCCTATCGCTATTATACCTAGTTTGCGCTTGCCCCACCCCCGCCGCTCTGGTATAATAGCGCGTAATAGCATTGACGGGGACCAGTAGCGTTGTCAATCGCCATCAGCGAGTCCGGGACGGTGTGAGCCGGATGGTAGACACAGCGTGAATATCACCCCTGAGCTGGCAGGTGAACGCGCCTTCGCGTCAGTAGCCGCGCCCGGAGTTGCGCTCCGTTACCACAGCAGGAGGTTCGCCGACCTCCACCGAGTGCAGCCATCGCAGACGCGGGGCTGAATCAGGGTGGTACCGCGAGGTAATACTACCTCGTCCCTGTCCGGGGGCGGGGCTTTTTGTTTGCTCCACCACTTGCACGTGTCGTCGGCAGCGGATGAGCACATGCGCATTGAGGTGCCTATGTTTGAAACAGTCAACACCAGTGTTGCCTTTCCAGCGCTAGAAAACGATATTCTAGCGTGGTGGCACGCCAACCAGATCATGAAGAAGTCGTTTGCGGCGGGTGACCGGCCCTTTATCTTTTACGAAGGCCCCCCCACCGCCAACGGCAGGCCGGGCTTTCACCATATCATCAGCCGCAGCTTCAAAGATATTATTCTGCGCTTCCGCTCGATGCAGGGTTACCGCGTGATCGGTCGCCGCGAGGGGTGGGATACGCACGGCCTGCCTGTGGAAATTGAAGTCGAAAAGCAGCTTGGCTTCAAGGGCAAGCCCGACATCGAGCAGTATGGTATAGCCGCGTTTAATGCCAAATGCCGCGAAAGCGTTTGGGACTATATCCAGGAGTGGCGCAGGTTCTCCGAGCGCATCGCCTTCTGGCTCGATCAGGACGACCCGTATATCACCTATGAAAACTGGTACATCGAGTCGCTCTGGTGGATCTTCCGCCAGTTGTGGGATCGCAACCTGCTCTTCCGCGATTACAAAGTCACGATGCACTGCCCGCGCTGCGGTACCAGCCTCAGCGATCACGAGGTGAGCCAGGGCTTCCGCGACGATGTAGACGACCCCAGCGTATGGGTGCGCTTCCGCACGAAGCCCGACACCAGCATGGCCCCGCATCCGCTGGCGGCAGAACTGGTCGGCAGTAGCTTTGTGGCCTGGACAACTACGCCCTGGACGCTGCCCGCCAATGCCGCACTCGCCGTCAATCCAGAGGCCGAGTATGCGCTGGTGCGCTACAACGGCGGCGCAGAACTGACCGACAGCGCAGGCGAGCGCCTCGTGATGGCAGCGGCGCTGGTGCCGCCGGTGCTCGGTGAGCATACGGAAGTGCTGAAGCGCTACCGGGGTCGCGATCTGGTGGGGTTAGCTTACGACCAGCTTTTTGAGGGGGTAACTGCACCGGGTGTGTCGGTCAACGACGAAAACGCCTATCACGTCATCGCTGACGAGTTTGTGAGCCTGGAAGATGGGACAGGCATTGTGCATATTGCACCCGCCTATGGCGACCTGGAGATCGGCAAAAAGTACGACCTGCCAACCCTCTTCTCGGTTGACTTGAGCGGCAATGTGCTGCCCGACTTTGATGACCTCGGCTTCGGCGGGATGTTCTTCAAAGAGGCCGACCCGCATATCACCCGCAACCTGAAGCAGCGCGGGCTGCTGCTCAAGAGCGGGCGGGTACAGCACGCCTACCCGTTCTGCTGGCGCTGTAGCACACCGCTGCTGTACTATGCCAAGCCGTCGTGGTACATCCGCACAACCGCGCTGAAGCAGCAACTGGTCGAGAATAACCAGCGCATCCACTGGGTGCCCGGCCATATCCAGGAGGGGCGCTTTGGCAACTGGCTCGACAACAATATCGACTGGGCCGTTAGCCGCGAACGTTACTGGGGCACGCCGCTGCCGATCTGGATAAGCGAGGACGGCAGCCATATGGAGTGCATCGGCAGCCTGGCCGAGCTTGAAGCAAAAACCGGACGCTCGCTGCAAGACCTTGACCTGCACCGCCCGTATGTGGACGATGTAACTTGGGATGACCCGCAGCACGGCACGATGCGCCGCATTCCCGACGTTGCCGACTGTTGGTACGATAGCGGCTCGATGCAGGTGGCGCAGTGGCACTACCCCTTCGAGCGGCAGCAGGAGTTTGAGCAGGGCCACCCGGCAGATTACATCTGTGAGGCAGTAGACCAGACACGCGGCTGGTTCTACACGCTGCACGCCATCGGGACGCTACTATTTGGGCGGCCCGCGTTCAACAACGTCATCTGTCTGGGTCACATCCTCGATGAGCACGGCCAGAAAATGAGCAAGAGCCGGGGCAACGTGATCGACCCGTGGATGGTGTTTAGTGAGTACGGCGTGGATGCGCTGCGCTGGAACCTCTTTGCAGCGGCTCCGCCCGGCAACCCGCGCCGCTTCAGCCTCAAGCAGGTTGCCGAAACGCTGCGCCAGTTTATGCTGACGCTGTGGAATAGCTATGCGTTCTTTGTGACATATGCCAACCTGGATGGCTGGACACCGCCGAAGGAGCCGCCCGCACCCGATAGTCTCGCGCTGATTGACCGCTGGGCGCTGGCAGGCCTCAACAAGCTGGTGCAGGAGGTGACCACCAACCTGGAAGCCTACGAGGTCACACCAGCCGCACGCGCCATTGAGCAATTTGTGGACGACCTGTCAAACTGGTATGTACGGCGCAATCGGCGGCGCTTCTGGAAGAGCGAGGCCGACAGCGACAAGCAGGCCGCCTACTACACGCTCTATACCTGTCTGGTGACGGTGACCAAACTGAGCGCCCCGTTTGCGCATTCATCAGCGAGGCGATGTACCGCAATCTGGTTGCAAAGATCGACCCGAACGCGCCAGAGAGTGTGCATCTGTCGCGCTGGCCCACCATCAACACGGCACTGCTGGATGAGCAACTGGTAGCAGATACCCGCACCTTGCTGCGGGTGGTCTCGCTGGGCCGCGCTGCCCGCAAGCAGGCCAATCTCAAGGTACGCCAGCCACTCAGCGCGGTGTGGGTACGCGCCACGCCCACCGAACTGAGCGGGTTGCAGCGCTTCGAAGACGAACTGCGCGACGAACTCAATATCAAGCAGGTGCGTTACTTCGATGCCTCTACCGACTTTGTGGAGTATCGCTGCAAACCCAATCTGCGATTGGTCGGGCGCAAGTATGGCAAGCAGGTACCGGCGCTTACCGCCACGTTGCGCGACCTGGAGCCGGAAGCGGCCCGTGCAGTGGCGCTGGCAGTCGAGACAGGCAAGCCGATCACTATCACCGTAGATGGCGACGCGCTGGAACTGCTGCCCGACGAAGTGCTGGTCGAGGCGACCTCGCCCGAAGGCTATGCGGTGGCCGAGGCCGAAGGGTTGCTGGTGGCACTCAATACCACGGTTACCCCGGAACTGCGGCTCGAAGGCGTGGCGCGTGAACTGATCCGCAATGTGCAGGATGCCCGCAAGACCGCTGGTCTGGACATCAGCGACCGCATTGCAGTGTATGTAACAATGGACGGGCAGGACGGGGCGCTGCTTGACGATGTGCTGGCAGCGTGGGGCGACTACATCCAGAGTGAAACGCTGGCGAACGTGCTCGAACTAACCACCGCGCCCAGCGATGCCCATAATGAAACGGTTGAGATGGACGAAGGTACAGTACAGATAGGCATCGTGAAGGCATAAACCGAAGCGAGGGGCGAGGGGCGAGGGGCACAAGCTACCCCTCGCTCCCGTCCTCATTCATATCTGGATGACTCCCTTCTGGTGCATAATGATGAATTGTTCATGCAGGAAAAAAAGTGGTATAACTCTAACTAGATAAGAAAAAAAGAGAACGAGAAAAAGCGAAACAAAACATAAAACCACGCCATCAGGGAGTAAGCCACTATGCTTGAACTGCTGTTTTTTCTCCAAACATCCGCCCATGACCCTAACGCAATTGACTGGACTGAATACTGGATCGGTGTAGCTATTGGCTGGGTAATCTTGCTGGGTACGGCGGGCTACGTTCTGCTGATGCTGAAGATGGACAAAGAAGAGGAATAATGCATAGCACGCTGCCGCCGCGTGTGCAGCGCCATTTTCGCGGGCTAGAATTTGCGCTCCGCAAGCTTCAGGAAGAGTTCGACACGCTCACGCCCGAAGCGCAAGCGCTTGTGCTGCAAGAACTGGCCGCCGCTGGTGAGCACCACCTTGCAACCCTGCGCCACCTCATCGCCGCACACACTCGCCCGGTCACCGCCGATGAATAACAAGAAACCCCTCGCTCCGTCAGTGGGCGAGGGGTCAGGGGTGCCGGGCAACTACTTCTGCGCTAGCCGGGCTAGCTCCTCCTCAACCACCTGCTCATCAAGCTTCTTAAAGAGCGGCTCTGGCTGGCGCAATACCTGCCCGACCGGAAGCGCCGATGGTTGCCACTGGCCCACCCACTGCTCATACTCGCCCGTTAATACACGGTGGGTGCTGCCGTCCTCCTCACTATATTCGCGGAAGGTGAGCGGCCCCGCCAGATACCCATCGTAGCCCAGCATCTCGTGCAAGCGCTGGCTGCTAAAGGGCAAGAAGGGTGTCAGCAGCACCTTGAGATTATCGACACAGCGCAGCGCCACATACCAGATCGTCGCGGCCCGTTCGCGGTCCGTCTTAATCACCCGCCACGGCTCCTGCTCACTCAGGTAGTTATTCACCAAGCTGGCAAGGCGCATCGTCTCCTTGATCCCCGCCTGAAAGCGCGCCGCATCTATGAGATCGCCCACCGTTGTGAAGCCTTGCGTGATCTCCCCTAGCACGCCCTGATCCGTATCGCTCAATGGGCCCGGCTGGGGCACACTGCCAAAGTTGCGGTAGACATTCGTCAGGGTGCGGTTGACAAGATTACCCCACGTCGCCACCCAACTCCTCATTGTTGCGGCGCACAAACTCGGCCCACGTAAAGTCGGTATCCTGATTCTCAGGGCCTGCAATGGTCAAGAAGTAACGCAACGGATCGGGATCATAGCGGCTCAGGAAATCGCGCACATAGATCACAATCCCGCGACTACTGCTGAACTTTCTTGCCCTCCATCGTAAGGAACTCGCTACTCACAATATTCGTCGGCAGGTGCAACGCCTCACCCTG
>JAAUSQ010000126.1 GCA_012033195.1 Chloroflexaceae bacterium | reverse complement strand
CCCACCAGTGGGCCAGGGACTTCGCCCAGCAGCAGCGACCCTACAACCGGCACAACCACGCCGGCTGCTGCGATGGGCGAGACAATCGACATGATACCAATGGCAAGGCCCTGATAAAACGTAGTAATCGCCAGTGCGCCACATACGCCCGCCACCATTCCCCACACAAAGCTACCCGTGGTTGGTGTGGTGCCGCTTACCAGCAATACCAGCAGCAATATCAACCCGCCCGTAAGCTGGCTCCACATTGCCACCGTCAGCGCAGGCAAGCGCCGCGCCTGCAATCCCCCAAAAAAGTCGGCGGTACCCCAGCACAGCGACGACGACAGCCCCAACAGCAGGCCTAGCATATCGGCTCCTTATTCTGACAGCACCCGCCCCAGTCGGGCCGCGCCTTCTTCCAGATCGGCGGGCGACAGCAGACTGAACGCGAGCCGCACGGCATTGCTCTGCTGCTCGTTGCTGTAGAAGCGGTCCCCTGAGAGATAGCTTACGCCTGCTGCTTCGGCCCGCATCCGAAACGCGGCGCTATCGACATCTTCCGGCAAGCTTAGCCAGACAAAGAAGCCGCCCCCCGGATGGTATACCTGGCAGGTTTCGGGCAGGTGGGCTGCCAGCGCTGCCAGCAACGTGTCGCGTCGGGTACGGTAAGAAGCACGTAGCTGATCAATATGGCGGGTCAGGTATCCGTGCCGTACATACGATGTGGCAATATGTGCTGTCAGGTGATTGATGCCGCCGCCGCTATCGATGACCCCACTGGTCACGCAACGCTGCACAATCGTCGGATCGGCTTGCAGCCAGCCAAGCCGCAACCCTGGTGCCACAATCTTCGAGAACGAGCCGAGCCGTACCACGCGCCCCTCGTGCGGATAGGCCGCCAGTGGTGGCGGTGGCGGTGTGTCGTACCATAAGTCATAGTATACATCGTCTTCCAGCACCAACAGACCGTACTTTACAGCTATATCAACGACAGCCGCACGCCGTTCTGCAGATAATACACTCCCGGTCGGGTTGGCAAAGGTAGGAATAGTGTAGAGCAGGGTGGCATGCTGCCCGTCTTGCGCCAGCGTGTGTAATGCTGCTTCGAGCGCATCCGGCTGTAAGCCATGCTCATCGCTGGCAACGGGCACCAGCGTCAAGCCGTGGTCGCGCAATATCTTGAGCGCCAGATGATACACGGGAGCCTGCACCAGCGCCACATCGCCGGGACGAGTGTACAGCGTACACAGCAGGTCGATAGCGTGCGACACGCCTGCCGTCACAAAGATGGTTTCTGGCGACGGTGGCACCACACCCCGCTGCGCCAGCAGATCGCACAATTCTGCAATCAGGCTGCCTGGCCCCTGTTCGGCACCATAGGCCAGTGCATCGGCCCCATACACGATAAAGGCCATTCGTGCCGCTCGCCGCAAATCATCCAGCGGCAGCAGCGCCGGGTCGGGATGGCCCCACCCGAACTCGATGATACCCGGACGCAGATGCAATTGTACATCAGGAAGACGCATACCCTTTACTCCTACCCGATATCGACACACCACGACCCGGCGCAGATCCGCTGGCGCACTCGTGGCGCACGTGCTGCTTCCAACTTCTTGCTGCTGCTATTATACTATTCAGAATGATAGCAGTGTTATTCTGACGAAGTCACCCCGGAGGAGCCACAATGCGAATTGAGCCGTTCCAGCTTGAGCGCTGGATGACCACCTACGAAACCCAAGTTCGCTATGATATTGCCGAAAGCGGTATTCTGCCGCTCACCACCGCCGATCTGCTGGGCTTTGAGCCACCGGCTACCCGCGCCGATGTGATGACCCATATCACAGGGATGCAGCTTGGCTACAGCGAGGCACGCGGTTCGCTTGAACTACGCACGCTACTGG
The DNA here is from genome assembly GCA_012033195.1 of Chloroflexaceae bacterium. Classification (GTDB taxonomy): domain Bacteria; phylum Chloroflexota; class Chloroflexia; order Chloroflexales; family Chloroflexaceae; genus JAAUSQ01. Next base: position 10,600 of record JAAUSQ010000126.1, on the reverse strand, counting down.
CTGAAACCTATCAGAACTGCACCCCCGACAATATTCTGGTGACGACCGGCGCAATTGAGGCCAACTTCCTACTATTTCATATGCTGCTCAATCCGGGTGATCATATCATTGCACCGTATCCGGCCTACCAGCAACTCTACAGTGTGCCGCGTGCCATCGGCTGCGATGTTTCGATGTGGCGGCTGCGCCCCGAAAAACAGTTTTGTTATGATCTCGCTGAACTGGAAACGATGGTCACACCGCGCACCCGGCTTATCGTCGTCAACTCGCCGCACAACCCGACCGGCGCAATGCTCACCGCCGAGGAGTTCCAGCGCATCTATCAGCTTGCCGATTCAGTCGGGGCGTATGTCTTGAGCGATGAAGCCTATCGCTGGCTCGAAGTGCCGGGCGGCACTCCGTTTGCACCGCCGATGTACAATATGGGACCGCTCGGCTTGAGTGTGGGCACGCTCTCCAAGCCGTTCGGGTTGCCAGGGTTGCGTATCGGCTGGATTGCTGGCCCTGCCGAGCTGGTGCAGGCGTGCTGGGGCATGCGCGATTATGTCACGCTCAGCCCCGGCAAGATCAACGATGCCCTGGCAGTGCTGGCCCTCAAACACCGTGAGCGCGTCTTCGAACGCAACCGCGCTATCATCGCTGCCAACCTAGAATGCGCCACCCGTTGGATCGAGCAGCACAGCACGGTTGTATCGTGGTTGCCGCCGCGTGGTGGGTTGCTGGCCCTGCTGCGCTACAGTTTCGCGATGCCTTCGTATGAACTGGCAAACCGTCTGGCCGAGCAGTACAGCGTGATGCTGGCCCCTGGTGCCGCGTTTGGCTTCGAGAACTATCTACGCATTGGCATCGGGCAGGAGCCTGCTATTTTCGCCGAGGGACTGGCCCGCACCAGTCAGTGCTTCGCCGATCTGGAAGTAGGGTCGCCGGGGGACTGAAGTCCCCGGCTACAGATAACCAAGCCCGCCTGCGCGGGCTATCGCCCTCTCCGGTGTGCGAGGGCGAGGGGGTGAAGGGCCACCTATCCCGCCAAGTCGTCCAGCGCAACGTGTGCCGCGTTGTGTCCGGGCATGCCAGTAACACCGCCGCCAGGGTGCGCCCCCGACCCGCACAGGTACAGACCAGGCAGCGGGGTGCGGTAGTCGGCGTGACCGGGCAGCGGGCGCAGATTGAAGGACTGGTCGGGCGTGATTTCGCCGTGGAAGATATGCCCACCCGTCAGCGCAAAGCGCCGCTCTAGATCAATGGGCGAGAGCATCTGGCGCGCAATCACGGCGTTTGCCATATTGGGCGCATACTCGGCCAGCTTCGCCAGCACCCGGTCGGCGAACTCTTCGCGCAGGCCATCATCCCAGGTACGGCCCGCTGGCTCGTAGGGCGCAAACTCGCAGAAGCACGATAGAATGTGCTTGCCCTCCGGTACCATTGTCGGGTCGGTTGGCGACTGGGTGTATATTTCGATAAACGGCTCACGCGAGGGGATGCCATTCTTGCAGTCGTCCCAGGCCTGCTCCATATACGCCACCGTCGGCGCAATGTCCACCGTGGCGCGGTTGAGGATCTCCGGCGGCACATCAGGCGGGGCCACCGTGTAGCGCGGCAATTCTTCGAGCGCGAGGTTCAGCTTGTACACCGGGCCAGCACAGCGGTAGTTGCGCTCAATGTGTTCGCGGAAGTCGGCGGGCAGGGCGCTAGCAGGGCACAGCTTGAGGAAGGTGCGCTTCGGGTCGGCATTCGAGAGCACAATGCGGCTGCGTACCGTCTCGCCATTTTCGAGCACCACACCGCGTGCCTGCCCATCTTCCACCAGCACTTCGGCAACCGGTGCGAGGTACGGATCGTTACGCCCAGGTCGCGCCCCGCCTTTGCCAGCGCCTGCGTAATGCCACCCATCCCGCCGCGCACATAGCCCCACACGCCACGCTTGCCGATAGCCCGCCCGATGGCGTGGAACAACCAGACATACGGCGTACCGGGTGTCATCGGGCCGCCGGCTGTGCCAATCAACGATTGGGGGGCCATCACTGCCTTGACATACTCCGACTCAAAGAACTCGTTGAGCAGGTCGGTCGTGGAGAGCAGCATCACCCGCCGGAAGTCGTCGGCAAGGCCAGCTTCTTCAAAACGCTGTGCAAGCTCGCCCATCGTCGGCGGAGGCTGATGCAGCGTCGGCTCGATGATGTCGCACGAGCGATCCCAGAAATCTTCCCAGGCATCATACGCCTTCGCATCGCGCTCGGAGAAACGCGCAATCTGCTGTTTGGTTTCTTCACGGCTGCTTGCATTCAGGAAGATGTACTCGCCATCGGGGAAAGGCATAAAGTACGAGGGCGACTTGGGATACACCGCAAAGCCGTACTCGGACAAACGCAATTCTTCGATCACTTTGGTGCTGAGCAGGCTGCACGAGTACGATGCCACCGACACGCGAAAGCCGGGGTGGATCTCTTCGGTGATTGCGGCCCCGCCCACCTCGTGGTACCGTTCGAGCACCAGCACCTGTTTGCCTGCTTTTGCAAGGTAGCAGGCCGTGACAAGGCCGTTGTGTCCGGCCCCAATCACAATTGCGTCATAGCTTGTTGTCATTGTTTTATCCTTCTATACCCGGCATCCATGTACCGGGTTGATACTGTCAGCAGACGGCCCCTCCAATCCCTGCTAGCCTTCGAGCATTTCCAGGTAATACTGGTCGAAGGCATACAGCAGCCCCTCGGCGTGGGCATACAGGCCAGGAACATAGGCCTGCGACTGAATGCCAAGCTGCGACAATTCGCAGACGTGCCAGTCCTGACGGTTAGTCATATCCCAGAACTCAACGGCATCAGATGGGTCGAAGTCGGGGCGTTGCATCGTCGCCGGGTCGAACAGCCACTCACAGATAATCTTGACACGGCCTGGAGCCAGCGGCATAAGGCGATGCGCCATCACATAGTCGGGGTGCAGGCTCAGCAGCATATTGGGCATAATCGAGTAGTAATACACCCGTTGCAGGTCGTCGCCGCGCACGGTGCCCACCGGCGGACGGCTGGTATGCCCGCTGGTGGTCATACTTGCTTCGCCCTCTTCCAGCGTCATAAAACCACCTAGGAAGGGGCCTTCCAGCAGGTCGTTGCGCCCGCTCTGCGGGTCGGAGAGGCGCGTCAGCGCCGGGTGAATGAGTGGGCAGTGGTAACACTCCGAATAGTTTTCTACAACCAGCTTCCAGTTGGCCTGTACATCGTACTCGATAGCCCGCGCCACCCGTAGGTTCTCGATGTTCCAATCGCCAAACTTGTTGAGCAGTGGCGCAAAGGCCTGCTCAAACGGTTCCGGGGCGCTGGCAAGGTTAAGGAACAGAAAGCCGCGCCACTCGGCAACGTGGGCCGCCAGCAGGGGCCAGTCGGCTTTATCAAAGCTTTCAACATCCTGCATATGACGTGCAGCCAGCAGGCTCCCATCCAGGCCATAGGTCCAGGCATGGTACGGGCACTGGATCGAATTGGCGAAGCGGCCCGCAGGCTCAGTACACATCCGCGTTCCGCGATGGCGGCAGACATTGTAAAAGGCACGAATCTGGTGCTGCTGGTCGCGCACCACAATCAGGTTCTCGGTACCAATCTCAACCAGCATATACTCGCCAGGGGTCGCAACTTGCTCGGCCCGCCCGACAAAGAGCCACTGCTGCGTAAAGATACGCTGCATCTCCTGTGCAAAAACTGCCTCCGAAGTAAAATAGTGTCTTGGTAAGGTCATCGCTTGCCCGGAAACATTGGGCCGTGCAAAAGTGGTCATGCATCTGTCTCCTGATTCTATTGTGTGTCTGGTATTGTCTGGTCATTTTGAGGTAAGTACTGGCTATTATAGCACCAGTTCAGAACACTGTTTTGCTGCTACGTGCGCCCAAATCAGGGCTTGACATTCGTCCCTTCTTTATCGTATAGTTGCATAAAAGTTTGTTTTCCATCGATGCTTGTTCTGCTGTCTCTTATCATAACTGGTTGGCCCCCTGTACCCTGGTTTGAACCAGTTAACCTCGCAACAGTATGCGGTATCGGTGGCTGAATGCCTCCACAAGCTTGGCTTGAGAACAATGTAGCAGTAACACAATTCAATCATCGAGAGCGCTTGTCGTTCCGTCCGAAGTCGTGCGGAGCCTCGCATTGAAGCAGACAGCCTCTGCCATCCCCGCCGATTTCCTGGCTGGCCCTGTACACCCAATACAGGGGTTAGCCCGTAGCATAAGGTATTTTCTACCATGAGTGGATACGTAGAAGGAAAGGAACCATCTATGAACAGACACCGTGCTGCTTCCAGTGGTATCGGCTTGCTTTTGCTGATACTCGCCCTGCTGGTTGCTGCCTGTGGCGGCACCGCACCTGCTCCGGCCCCAACAGCAGCGCCTGCCGAAGAGCCGGCTGCCGAAGCCACAGAAGCCCCTGCCGAAGAACCGACTGCCGAAGCAGAACCGGCTGCCGAAGCAAACTTGCTCACCGATGTCCAGGAGCGCGGCGTGCTGCGGGTCTCGACCGACTCGAACTATGCCCCGCAGAGCTTCCTCAACCCCGATGGCACCTGGGAAGGCTTCGATATCGAAGTTGCCCGCGAGGTCGCCAACCGCCTCGGTGTCGATGTCGAGTTCCTCGATATCTCCTTCGATGTCATCACCGCCGGAAGCTGGAATGACCGCTGGGATGTCAATATTGGCTCGATGACCGTCACCGCCGACCGTGCCGAGGTGCTCTACTTCAGTACGCCCTACTACTACACCCCGGCAGCTTTTGTTGTCCACGCCGATAGCGCCCTCACCAGTGTCGATGAACTCGCGGGCCTGACCGTCGGCGTCGGTGCGGCCACCACCTACCTCGCCTACCTCAACGGCGACCTGCAACTGGAAGGCGAGGAGATTGTCATCGACGCGCCCGCCGCCACACCGCAGGTGTACGACACCGACCTGCTGGCGCTGCAAGACCTAGCGCTGGGGGATGGGGTGCGCCTGGATGCGGCGTTGACGGCCCTGCCGACGGCTCAGAACGCAATTGACAACGGCGAGCCGCTCAAGATATTGGGCGAGCCAGTGTACTACGAAGCGCTGGCCGTCGCCCTCGACCAGTCCAGCAGCCTTGCTGCAACAAGCTTGCAGCAAGAGATCAGCCGCATTGTTGAGGAGATGCGCGAGGATGGCACGCTGACGACCCTCTCGGAGCAGTTCTATGGCGTAGATATTGCCACCAAGACCGAAGAATAACACTGCATGCAGGGGGGTGAGTAGCGCTACTCACCCCCTGCATTATCCCTTCATACCATAGGAAACGAGAAGATCGATGGAGATACCTCAAGAAACGGCAAAAAAACAAACCAGCCTGCCTCGGCTCCTCCCTCGTATACCATACAAAGCATCGGTTCGGCTCTGGTGGGCCTTCTGGATGACACTGGTTGTCCTGGCCTTTAGCGGCATCACCTTGCGCTTTGGTGTGTTCGAGTTCCAGGCGATCAGCCTCGACTGGGCCTTCATCCAGGAATGGTTCTGGTTTATCTCACGTGGTGTCCTCACCACCATTTCGCTGGCGCTGCTTGCTATCGTCGGTGCAACGCTGCTTGCGCTCACCTCGGCGCTGGCGGGCCTGTCGCGCATTGCCCCCCTGGTAAGCCTGTCGAGTATTTACGTGTCGCTGTTTCGAGGCACACCGCTCTTCCTGCAAATGTTTATTGTCTATTTCGGGTTGGCAGAGATGGGGCTGGTACTTGAAGCCTTTGTCGCGGCAATCGTTGTCCTGAGCATGAACTATGGCGCGTATATGAGCGAGATCTTCCGTGCTGGCATTCAAGCAATTGGCAGCGGGCAACGCGAAGCCGCCGCTGCGCTGGGTATGACACCCATGCAGACAACATGGCGCATTGTACTGCCGCAGGCTGTTCGCATCATTACCCCCGATATTGGCAACCAGTTTATTGCGATGCAGAAAGACACCTCGCTTGCCAGTGCCATCACTGTCACCGAACTGGCAGGCCGCGCACGTCAGGCCGGGTCGCCCAATAGCCGCTTCTTCGAGGCGCTGATCGTGGCTGCCGCGTGGTACTGGCTGATGACTATTCTGTTTGCGTTTTTGCAAGAACGGCTGGAGCGTTGGATGGCCCGCAGCGACCGCGAGGTGCAGGAGTAAAAAGATCCATGGCATCACATCATATTGTTGCTGTTACAAACTTACATAAAAGCTTTGGCAATTTGCAAGTGCTGCGGGGCATCAGTATGTACGTCGAGCCGCGTCAGGTTGTCTGCCTGATCGGGCGCTCTGGCTCAGGCAAGAGCACGCTGCTGCGCTGCATCAACTTTTTAGAAGAACCCGAACGAGGTGAAATCTGTGTCGCCGGATTGACCGTGCCCGCTGGTGAGCGCACCCGCAAGCATCGCCAGGATATTATGCTGCTGCGGCAGCGGGTTGGTATGGTCTTCCAGCATTTTAATCTGTTTCCCCATAAAACGGTTTTAGAAAATCTGATTGAAGCACCTCTGATTGTGAAGAAGGTACCCCGCAACGAAGCGGTTGCCATTGCAGAGGATCTACTTGTTAAGGTGGGCCTGAGCGAAAAGCGTGATGTCTACCCAAGCCGGCTATCTGGGGGGCAGCAGCAGCGCGTAGCGATTGCACGAGCGCTGGCTATGCAGCCCCAGGTGATGCTGTTTGATGAGCCGACATCGGCGCTCGACCCAGAACTGACGGGCGAAGTACTGGCGGTAATGCGGAACCTAGCAAACGAGGGAATGACCATGCTGGTCGTGACGCACGAAATGGGCTTTGCCCGCGACGTTGCCGACCGGGTCATCTTTATGGATCAGGGCGTATTTATCGAGGACGGCCCGCCCGAACAATGCCTGAGCAACCCGCGTGATGAACGCACGCGCCAGTTCCTCGAACGGGCCTATGCATAGAGGTACGGGGCACGGGGTGCGACGCCAGAGGGCCATGCTCCCGCCTACGGTGCCACTAGTTCCAGGTCGCGCCCGAAGGCCTTACGGAAGAGCTTGGTGCGCTGGTTGGCGTTGATCAGTTCGGCGGTGCCGTCGCCATTGAGCTGAACATGCGCGATAATGCTGGAGCCTACAAATTCCAGCCGCAGGCTCTGTACTACCTGTGTTTTGGTACGCTCCAGATACTCAGCGAGCCGCAGCATTGCGCCCAGTTGCAAGGCGCGTGTTTCGTCACCCGGCTCCAGCACCATCGCGTACGTATCAATATCAAGGTCGCCCTTACGATGCCCACGCACCAGCAGCGCCAGCATTGCTACCTCACGGTGGGTAAATCCAGGCAGTGCCGAGTTGACGACCAGATACTCAGAATGCTTGTGATGGTCGTAGTAGCCCACCTGAATACCAATATCGTGCATAAGCGCCGCGTACCCCAAGATCTCACGCTCCCACGCTCTGAAGCCGTGCAATGGCTGCAACTGATCAAAAAGCGAAAAACAGATCTCACGCACCTTCTTCGAATGCCGTTCGTCGTAATTCCACAGACGGCACAGGTTTTCTACATTGAAGCTACGCGGATTATCGAACATACTCATCGACTGGCCCGCCAGAAAGTGCTCATAAAATAACCCTTCGCGCAACGCCTGCCCGCCAACGATCAACCGCTCGAAATGGCCCTGCCGCATCAACTGGCGCAAAATGACTGCGCCCGGTACAATCAAATCGGCCCGGTCGCTGTTGAGTCCGGGCATACTGGCGCGTTCAGTGATAGACTGCTTGCGGAGCAGTTCGGTAATCTCTTCCAATGCGGTCAGCGTCAGTTCGTAGCCGTGGATACGTTCGAGCGGATAGCCGCGCCGCTTCTGGTCGATTTTGGCGAGGTTACGCACCGTACCACCCACCCCCACCAGCATCGGCAACCCGGTCGATGCAAGCCAATTTACATCCTGAAAGGCTACTGCAACGCCGCGCTCAAGCGCCGCAAATTCACGCTTGCTGATCGGGTCGGTGGTTACATAGCGGTCTTTGTAGCGCACAACCCCCACCTGCATCGACACGCCACGCACAAACTCGCGCTCACGCACCTCGGTGATTTCGGTGCTGCCGCCGCCGATATCAATACTGACCCCATCGTAGAGGGGCAGCGAATTGACAATGCCAAGGTATCCATAATAGGCTTCTTCTCGCCCGCTCAATACCCGCATCGTCAGGCCCGTCTCGTCTTTGATGCGCTGCAAAAACGAGACCTGATTCACCGCATCACGGACCGCACTCGTCGCCACGGTGATAATTTCTGTGGTACCGGTTGCCTGACAGAGCGACTGAAACATATGCATCGCTTCGAGTGCCCGCTCCATTGCTGCCGGTTGCAACATATTGTCGTCACTCATCCCTTCGATTAGACGGACGGTGTGCCGCACTTCATCGACCAGTTTAAAACACAGATTCTTCTGGTACTCCATCACAATCAGGCGCGTTGTGTTGGATCCCAGGTCAATGATTCCTATTCGCTGCATGGCTTCTCACGTAGTTCGTTATCAGGGTAATACCCGTCTATTATTATTGATTATATCAACTACAAATACCAGTTTTTTCGCATAAACGGAATAGATTGGGGACATAATTCTATACTGCGACACGCCGCTGCGCCCCAGCGCCGGACATACGTTCAACCCTCCCCAGAACCTTACATCAGTATATCTTTATTCTACTACACGGTATTGACATCCATGGTATACTTTTGTCTGAAAAAAGTGTCTTTATGAGTATGCCAAAGGAGGCGGAGCCGGAAATGACGACGCAGGATCTGTTGACGATTTTAGAAGAGGGTCTGGACAACGGACGCATTGCACCCCACCTGGTCGCCTACATTGCAGCGGAATTGCTTGGAATTGATGCCCGCGAAACTGGCTACGATGACCGGGTGCGCCTGGACGAAACCGACGATACAAACAATTAACTCGTCGGATTACAAACCCATCTACCCAGCACCATTGTACCACCAACACGACAGATGCCCCCTACCACACGGAGCGGCAAGGGGCATCTGTCTCTGTAAGCCGCGTGCTAGATTGCTACCGGTATTCCCTTGATAAAAAGATACTCGCCTTCTACCGCATCGATCAGAATGGTATCCCCATCGCGGAAATCGCTTTGCAACAGCTTCAGCGCCAGTGGGTTCTGCAAGCGCTGCTGGATCACCCGCTTGAGTGGCCGCGCCCCAAAAATCGGGTCGTAGCCCTCTTCGGCGAGCCGCTCGGTTGCTGCCGGAGTTAGCTCAAGCGTAATGCGGCGTGCGGCAAGCAGCTTCCGGAGCCGCTCAAGCTGGATCTCCACAATCTTTGCCAGGTGCTTGCGCGATAGCGGATGGAACACAATCGTCTCATCCACGCGGTTCAAGAACTCAGGCCGGAAGGAGGCCCGAAGCTCTTCCAGCACCCGCGCCTGAATTGCCTCCTCGGACTGACCGTTCAGGCTCATATCCTGGATCAGCAATCCAGCGATGTTACTGGTCATAATAACCACTGTGTTCTTGAAGTTGACCAACCGCCCCTTGCCATCGGTCAACCGTCCATCATCCAGGACTTGCAGCAGCACATTAAACACATCGGGATGGGCCTTCTCAATCTCATCAAAGAGCACCACGCTATAGGGCCGCCGCCGCACGGCCTCGGTAAGCTGTCCGCCCTCCTCGTAGCCGATATAGCCGGGCGGTGCACCAATCAGCCGCGCCACAGTGTGCTTCTCCATGTACTCCGACATATCAAGCCGAATCAGGGCCGACTCATCATCGAACAGGAACTCGGCCAGTGCCCGCGCCAGTTCGGTTTTGCCCACCCCGGTGGGGCCAAGAAACAGGAACGAGCCAAGCGGACGGTTCGGGTCTTGCAGGCCCGACCGGGCACGCCGCACCGCATTGGCAACCGCCATCACCGCATCATCCTGCCCGATCACGCGTTGGTGTAGCCGCTCTTCCATCTTCACCAGCTTCTCAACTTCGCCCTCAAGCAACCTGGTTACCGGTACGCCTGTCCACTTCGAAACAATCTCGGCGATGTCGTGAGCATCTACTTCCTGCTTGAGCAGCGCATTGCCGCTACTGCTGACCTTCGCTTCGGCCTCGGCAAGCTGCTGTTCCAGGCTCACCAGCCGACCGTAGCGCAGTTCGGCGGCCTTGTTCAAATCGTAGGTGCGCTCGGCCTGCACAATCTCGATATTGGTCTGGTCAATCTGTTCCTTCACCTGCTGGATGCGCTGCAACACCTCACGCTCGCGCTGCAACTGTGCTTCCAGGGCATTGCGGTCTTCGCGCAGGTTGGCAAGCTCTTGTTCGAGCTTCTCCAGGCGTTGCTTGCTGGCCTCGTCCTTTTCTTTCTTCAGCGCCTCGCGTTCAATCTCAAGCTGCAACATGCGCCGCTTGAGTGCATCAAGCTCCTGCGGGTCGCTGGTAATTTCCATCCTCAAACGGGCCGCACCTTCGTCAACCAGGTCAATCGCTTTGTCGGGCAAGAACCGATCAGTAATGTAGCGGTCGGACAGCACCGCCGCCGAGACAATTGCGCCATCAGTGATGCGTACGCCGTGGTGCGTTTCGTAGCGCTCTTTCAGGCCGCGCAGAATGCTAATCGTATCCTCACCGACGGCTGATCGACGAGCACT
>JAAUSQ010000125.1 GCA_012033195.1 Chloroflexaceae bacterium | reverse complement strand
TGCTGTGGCTAACTAGCTATGCCCACACGGCTGGTGGGGCGACAGCATCAGCCGCACCTCGTGGTACGACCTGGGCCGCGCCCTTGCGAACCTGCTGCTCCATGCGCGTGGTGCGTTTGTGCTGCTGCTGTTTGCTAGCATTGTGCTGGTAGCGCTGCGGCGACTGGTGCGGGTGCATCGTCCGCTGGTGTTGCTGCTGCTGATCTGGCTGCTGGTATATGGCGCGTTTTTCTTCTGGTGGGAACCGGATAATATCGAGTTCTGGATTGCTATCCTGCCGCCTGCTCTGCTGCTGCTGGTACTGGCACTGCAAGCCCTCGGCACGGCGTGGCACGCGGGCGTATGGCTGGCGCTCATCGCAGGCTTTGCGATGCTGGGCTTGAACTGTGCCGCTATCCTCGAACGGGGACGCGGCGACTACACCCCCCAACTTCAGATAGCGCGGCTCCTCGGCACCTACAGCCAACCTGGTGACTTGCTGCTGGTGCCAGATGGCCTGCAAGAACTGTACTTACGTTACTACGAACAGCGATCCAGTGCCGTATCGCTCAACGGTGTGCTGCAAGCCAGTCAGGGCAACTGGGATATTGCCTGTGCTCTGCTGCAAGGCCGCATCGAAGCCACGCTGCACAGTGGGGCCGCCGTGCTGATTGGCGAAGGCGTGCTACGCCCGGTTGCTGTGCAGACTCCCTACGGCGACCCGTTACTCGAACGCTTCGCCCTGAGTGAGGCCCAGGTTGCCGCCTGCTTTGCGCCCTATGCCGCCCAACTGCGCACGATCAATCTGGGGGAAGGGCTTCCAACCTACTACCGCCTGCCCACGGCCCAGGAAATGCTGGAGGGCGATGGGTGGGACTTCACCCAGGGCACGGCTCGTTGGGGATGGCAGGCGGGCAATGTACTTGGTGAATATTTTGATGGCGATGGGTGGGGCTTCTTCCCCGCCACCGATCCGTATCTGGTCAGCCCGCGCATACACATCGACACCGCCCGTTATCAGGCGATCCAGGTGCGGCTTGCCAAAAAGGTCTCGAACCGGGAGGGCCAGATCTTTTTTATGGATGCTACCGGAATCATCGAAGAAGATCGTTCTATACGGTGGGAGCTAACCAAACACTCACGACTGAAAACATATCATCTAGATGTGCGTGATCATCCCGCGTGGGCTGGCGTGCTGGCCGGCTTACGCATCGACCCGACCATCGGCAAAGATCAGGACGATGGCGAACATCTCCAGATTGCCTGGATTAAACTGATTCCAATAGATGCCGAGGAATGATGGTACAGGTTCAATACAACTTTGAGTATATCCTGGCACAGAACAAAGCACTGCGCCCCCCGCTTCAGGAGCAGCGTCGCGCCCGCCGCGCCCGCTACGACGAGGCCCGCCAACTTGCACGAGACGGTGCTGCATTGCTCAAAGCGCAGTTTGGTATCGAGCGTGTGCTGCTGGTTGGCTCGTTGTTGCACTTCGAGCAGTTCCGGCTCAACTCAAACATTAACCTGGCCGTGTGGGGATTGAACAGCCGCGACTACGTCCGCGCCGCCCATGCCTTGCAACGCTTCGGCAGTGATATTCTCTTCGATCTGGGGATGATGGAGCAGGCCGATCCGTATCTCCAGATGGCGCTTGAAATAGAAGGCTTGGAATTATGAGCGCACCCGGAGCCGATGCAATGGTGACCTTGCGTGAGATTACCGCCGAAACAATCGACCACATGCTCAAGCTCAGTGTTACCGAACCGCAACAGAAGCTTGTAGCAACGAATGCCGTTTCAATCGCTCAGGCCCACTTCAACAAGCATGCCTGGTTCCGTGCTATCTACGCCGATGAAACGCCAGTCGGCTTTGTGATGCTCTATATTGATGAAGAAAAGGCCGAGTACGATCTGTGGCGGCTGATGATTGACCAGCGCTACCAGCGCTACGGCTATGGGCGCAAAGCGGTTGAGCAGGTGATTGACGACGTACGCCAGTTGCCCAACGCCACGGTGATGCGGGTGAGTTATGTCCCTATCGAAGGCAACCCGTCCCCTTTTTATACGCGGCTTGGCTTTGTCGAGACGGGCGAATGGGACGACGACGAGAAGATTATGCAACTAGTGCTGTAGCAGTTTCGGCCTCCGGCTTCTCGCGCCCTGCCAGTAGCAGGTAACTGTACAGCAGCACACCCGATGTAAACGACACCAGCAGCTTGACCCACAGCGGCAGCACACCGGAAGGTGAGATAAAGCCTTCGATGATGCCCGCCAGCACCAGCAGCGGCACACAGCCAAACAGCAGAATCGCGGCTCGCCGTGCCGCCACCACCAGCGCGGCCCGCCGTGTCAGCAGGCCCGGTCGCAGGATTGACCAGCCCAGTTGCAGCCCCGCCCCGCCTGCAATAAAGATCACACTCAGTTCTACCGTGCCGTGTGCCGCAACAAAGCCCCATAAATTATCGGCGAAGTCGAAGTGCTGCGCCGCACCTGCCACACTGCCAAGCAGCAACCCATTGTTCACCAGCACCCACAGCGTAAACAGGCCCAGCGTCACCCCGCCCGCAAACGCCAGAAACGTCACCCGAATATTGTTTGTCATAATGAACGACGACGATGCGGCCCGCCCGTCTTCGTTGATGCTCTTCCACCACTCGGTCTCGTTGCGTATATCGGTGATTACATCTTGCAGACCGGGCATCACCAGCAGGACGGATTCCGGGTCGCGCCAGCCAATCACAAACGTCACCAGTGCCGGAATAAAAAACATCAGGAACGAGGCCAGCGTATAGCCCCACGTGGCCCGAAAGCTCTGCGGGAAGCTGTGCGTAAAGAAGTGCACAATCTGGCTCAGGCGACTACTCTTCTCGCGGTACACCTGCCCATGTGCACGGGCCACCAGTCCGTTCAGGTAGGCGCTGACGGGATGTTGTGGAAAGTCGCGACGCGCCACAGCCAGATCGGATGTCGCCTGCCGATAGAGCCGCCCCAGTTCTTGCAACTCCTCGGCAGATAACCCGGCCAGGCTAACGCTGGCCCGATTGAGCAGATTGGTCAGGCGCTCCCATGTGGGGCGCTTGTGTGCAATAAAGTCTTCTGCTAACACTGGTATGTATCCTTGCTATCAGGCGATAGGCCGGGATCAGCGGGCAATAAGGCCCTTCTATGTCTGACGCTGCACAGCACCTTGTTCCAGTTTTGCGCTTTGCGCTTTTTTCCCTTTGCCCCTTGCCCCTACGCTATCCGCATGCGCGTGCCGCTCACCTGCTCTGGTGCAAGCAGGGCGTTCGTCAGTTCGCCCGCCTGTGCCGTAATTAGATCGACCTCCAGACCGGGCACCCCTTCAATCAGGCTCCACATCAATTCAAGCTTGCTCCGCATGCCGCCCGTCACATCGACCGCCCGCGAACCACCCGCCCGACTCAGCACTGCCGCAACATTCGCCCCGGTAATCAGCGGAATACGCTCGGCAGCCGGGTCGCGGAACGGGTCGGCGGTGTAGACGGTTGTTTCACCGACCAGAATAATGCGTGCTGGCTGAAGGGTGGTGTGTGTGGCAAGGTAGGCAAAGAGTGCCTCAGTCGAGGCGATAGCGCTACCCTGCTCGCTATCGAAGGCCACATCCCCATGCACGATGGGCAGCAAGCCCCGGTCAAGCGCCAGCGTCAGGGTATCGGTCTGCCATTGCACCACCTGCCCATTGCGGCATGCGAGCGTGCTTGATGGCTGAAGCGAAAGGGCAGGCACCCCCGCCGCCAGCAGCGTATCAACCACAATGCGATTGAGCCGCAGCGCCGCCGCTGCCGTGAGCGCAAAGCCACGCCAGTCGTCAGCGGGCGCTAGCCCACGATGCACCCCATACCGGGCTGCATAGACATGCCCAAACGAGCCACTGCCATGCCCCAAAATGATCCGCAGTCCCGGCTGTTGCGCCCGTGCGCTGGCAAGCTCGGCGGCGAGGCGCTGCAATACCTCCTGATTGGCGGTTTCGGCCTCGTCCTTGCGTGTGATGATCGAGCCGCCCAGCTTGATAAAAGTCAGTCCAGCCACGACCCGCCCCTCACGCGCTTGGGAAGAGAAACAGCAGCGCCAGCGCCGTCAATGCCCACAGCACAAAACTGCCTGCCAACGGTCGGTCTTGTAGCAGCAACTCTTCGGGCGTGCCACCCTCGCCCCGAATGTAGATCAGGTAGAGGTAGCGGAAGATGCCATACACAACAAACGGTATCGTACACATCAAGACAGGGAACGGCTCCTGGGGCACTACGGGCGCGGAGAAGGTCGCCATGCTGTAGGCCATAATGATGCTGGCTGTCACAATCGATAGCATCTGGTCGAGCAGGGGCAGCGAGTATTCCTGCAAGATGCGACGATGTTCGCCCGCGCTATCTGCCAGCAGCACCAGTTCGTGCCGCCGCTTGCCAATGCCCAGAAACACGGCGAGCAGCCCCATACAGACCAGTAGCCACGGCGTAATCGGGATATCGAGCACTACACCGCCCGCCACAGCCCGCAGAATGAATCCGGCGGCAATCGTGAGAATATCGAGAATGACAATATTCTTGAGTAGGTACGAGTACAGGATACCCTGAATAATCACGTAGGTTGCCAGCACCACCAGAAAGCCGCCATCCGTATCGAGCAGATAGGCCAGCGGTAGCGCTGTCACAATCAGCACCAGCGCCGTTACCCACGCCAGCACCGGGCTGAGCTTGCCCGATGCCAGCGGACGGCTGCGCTTGCGCGGGTGGGCGCGGTCTTTTTCAATATCAACCAGATCGTTGATCAAATAAATGGCACTGGCAGCCATACAGAAAATCGCAAATGCTGCCAGCGTCTCCAGCATCGGCATCGGCTGCATCCAGAGCCGTTGCTCCGAGAAGGCCAGCGCGGTGAAGACAAAGATATTTTTGATCCACTGCTTGGGACGCATCGTCTTGATCAGATACCCCAGCGCTGCCAGCAGTGATGTTTTTTGTGGTGTAATCGTTTCCGATGTTGATTGTAGCTTCAAGAAGGTATAATCCTATACGTCAATGCGTTATGCCATAAGCTTCCCAGTCGTCATTCTACTGGATAGGCGCATGAGCGTCAATAGCTTGACAAGGTGGTTCATGATACAGTACTCTCTAAGAATATGGCTATGCATCAGCCCGACGAACCGCAGCCAGTGCCATCCGCACTGCCGTATACGCCAGAGCCGCCTGCCCCATCGCATCGTCTGCGCGATGCTGGCAACCTGCTCCTTATGGTAGCGGGTACGTTGCTGCTGACGCTAGCGATGTTCCTGGTGCCTATCGATACAGTCGAGCAGCTTGGTAGCTTCGGTTATGTCGGCGTGTTTGTGCTCACCCTGCTGGCAAGCGCAACCATCTTCCTGCCTTCGCCTGCGCTTGGTGCGGCGTTGCTGGCAGGCAAAGCAGGCTTGAATCCCTGGCTGGTAGGGTTGCTGAGCGGTGTTGCTGCCGGACTAGGCGAAATTACGGGCTATCTGGTGGGGCGCAGCGGCAGCGACCTGGCAATGAGTACCCGGCTGTATGCCCGCGTGGAAGGCTGGGTGCGGCAGTGGGGCGTGCTGACAGTCTTTATACTGGCAGCGATCCCCTCGCCTATTATTGATGTAGCAGGGCTGGCGGCGGGTGCAATGCGCCTGCCCTTTTATAAATATCTGATTGCATGTATACTCGGTAAAACAGTGCGCTTTATTGTGGTAGCGTGGGTCGGCTACTGGCTCGCCCCCGTCTTTGAATAACGCCCGGTACAAGGAATATCTCCATGCCTGAACTGCTGATTGCCACCCACAACGCCGGGAAGTTGCGCGAGTTTGCCCGCCTCTTCGATGGGCTGGGGCTGACGCTGCGCTCGCTGGATGACCTCGGCATCACTACCGATATTGAAGAGACAGGCACTACCTTTCACGAAAACGCCCGCCTGAAAGCCGAAGGCTATATGCAGCTTAGCGGCCTGCCAACCCTCGCCGATGATAGCGGCCTGGAAGTTGCAGCGCTCAATGGCGCACCCGGCGTATACTCGGCCCGTTATGGTGGTGTCACCGGACTGGCACAGCTTGAATACCTGCTCAAGCAGATGGAAGGCATGCCCTTCCACGAACGATTGGCGCGTTTTGTCTGTATTATTGCGCTGGCCCGCCCCGGCAGTACCGACGTGGAGTTTGTAGAGGGTACGCTCCCCGGTGTCATCGAGTTTGAACCACGCGGCAGCGGCGGCTTCGGCTACGACCCGCTGTTTTATGTGGTTGACGAAGATAAAACCCTGGCAGAACTCACACCAGAGCGCAAGAACGAGATCAGCCACCGCGCCGCCGCCGCCCGTGCTGCCCGTGTAGTGCTGGCCCGCTGGCAGACGGAGGGCTGGCAATGACGCTGATCGTTGCCTCGCTTGCATCGGGCAGCAGTGGCAATGCCCTGCTGGTGCGCGATGGACAGACCGCCCTGCTGATTGACTGCGGCCTGCCGCTGCGAACACTCGAACCGCTGCTGTGTTATGCAGGTGTCACGCCCGCCCACCTCAATGCGATTGTGCTGACCCACGAGCACGGCGACCATACCACAGGGGCCGGCACGCTGGCCCGTCGCTATGGGGTGCCGCTGGTCTGCACGCCTGGTACACGTGCCGCGCTGAACGACAAACACAGCCGGGGTATCACCATCGAGGAGTTGCCTGCCGGACAACAGGCCCGCCTCGGTACCATCGAGGTACAGAGTTTTGCTGTGTCGCACGATGCCGCCGAACCAGTTGGCTACACCGTCACCGCAGCAGGCGCAACCATCGGACTGGCGGTTGACCTGGGAAGCTGGGACGATGGACTGATCGCACGGCTACGCCCCGCCGACCTGCTGATCATCGAAGCCAACCACTGCCGCGAGCAACTGCTCGCCTCTGCGTACCCCTGGGCGATCTGTCAGCGCATCATCGGCCCACGCGGACACCTCGACAATCAGCAATGCGGCGAACTGATCACCGCTATCTGTGGCGATGGTCGCCCGCGTGCAATCCGGCTGGCGCACCTCTCCGACCAGGCCAACAACGCCCAGCGTGCCCTCAAGAGCGTGCGGGCTGTTTTGCAAGCCAGCAATTTGCACCATCTGCCGATGGCGGTGCTGCCCCGGCAGGCGGCCCGCACCCACAAGCATATGCCCATCTGGAGCAGCGATAGCCTGCTGCGCCAGCTTGATATGTTCGGATAATCACGTATCGCCACGTAGCGAAGGAGCAGACCGTATGAAAGCAACGCCCTACATCTGGTTTCGGGGTGAACTGGTCGATTGGAGCAGCGCAACCGTTCACGTTATGTCGCACGCCATCCACTATGGCAGCAGCATCTTCGAAGGCATCCGCGCCTACGATACCCCACGCGGCCCCGCCATCTTCCGCCTGACCGACCACCTGCGCCGCCTGTTCGACTCGGCAAAGATTTATCGCATCCCGATGCCCTACACTCTGGAGCAACTCACCAGCGCAACCAAACAGGTTGTACAGGTCAACAAGCTCCGCTCGGCCTACATTCGCCCGGTTGCCTTTTATGGCTATGGCACGCTTGGCATCGATCCATCGGCCTGCCCAACCGAGGTAGCGATTGGTGCCTTTGAGATGGGCAGCTACCTGGGACCAGAATCGCTCGAACAGGGGGTTGATGTGGGAGTATCAAGCTGGCAGCGCTTCGCACCCAATACGCTGCCTGCCCTTGCCAAAGCAGGCGGCAACTATCTCAGTTCGCAACTGATGAACATCGAGTCGCGGCGGCACGGCTATGCCGAAGCAATTGCACTCGATACGAACGGGCTTGTCAGCGAGGGCGGCGGCGAAAACCTGTTCCTGGTGCGCGAAGGCACTGTCATCACCCCGCCGCTCACCGCTGCCATCCTCGGCGGCATCACCCGCGACTCAGTCGTCAAGTTGCTGGCCGAGCAGGGCATCGCGGTGAAGGAGCAACCCGTACCCCGCGAACTGCTCTATATTGCCGATGAGGTATTCTTCACCGGCACCGCCGCCGAGATAGTGCCGATCCGCTCGATTGACGGTATCACGATTGGCAACGGACGCTGTGGGCCGCTTACTGCGCAGGTACAGCACGCCTTCTTCGGTACCGTGCAGGGCGAACGCGAGGATACCTATGGCTGGCTTGAGTATGTCGAAAGTTAAAAATAGTTATTGCAGTGCTTATAGCCATCAGGTATAATAGAAAGAAATAATGTGCAAAAGGATTGCACATCGAAGAAGAATAAAAGCGCCAGAGACAGCAGTTGTCTCTGGCGTCAATCTGGAAGCGAAGCTACCCGATGGGGTTACTTCTTGGGCGTCTTGTACATCGTTCGCAGATGGCTTGCCGCAATATGCACCCGACGCGGCTTACCGTCTTCGCCAATGATCGTCTTGACCTGAACGTTCGGCTTCCACATCCGCTTGGTGTGGCGCTTCGAGTGGCTGACATTGCTTCCAAACGAAGGTTTTTTGCCAGTAAATTCACACTTTGCCATATCGTTTTTACCTCACGCGCTGGCGTATTCCGAGACATAAAAAAAGGCCCGTTTGTGGCACTACCCTAAACTATAGCATAGCTACGCTACTTTAGCAACATGAGCAACGAACTAACAACCAGTACCGAGCACAATCTTTCACTTGCCAGCACCCACGACTCGTGGGACGGCAATCATTTCTTGCAGGCATTTCGTGCAGGTGAGCAGTGGCTGCTTCAGCACGTGCCACACCTCAACCAGTTAAATGTGTTTCCGGTGCCCGATGGCGACACGGGTACCAATATGCACCTGACTCTCACTGCGGCCCTGTACAGTGTGGTGCCGGCCGCATCGTGTGCGCTGGTGCTCGATCAGGTCTATCGTGGGGCGCTGATGGGCGCACGCGGCAACTCTGGCGTGATCCTTTCGCAGATCCTCCACGGGCTCGCCAAGGGACTATCGAACCACGATGTCTGCGGCCCAGAAGAGTTTGCCCAAGCGCTACGAAAAGGCGCCGAGAGTGCGTATAGCAGCACCAGCAACCCCCGCGAAGGCACTATTCTGACTGTTATTCGCGAAACCAGCGAGGCGGTCAAGCAGGCGATTCGCGAGAAGCGGGCCGACATGCTGACGGTGCTGCAAACGGCAGTGCAGGCCGCCCGCGATGCCGTGGAGCGCACCCCCGAACTGTTGCAGGTGCTGCGGGAAGCCAATGTGGTAGATGCAGGCGGCAAAGGGTTGTACATCATTCTCGAAGGCATGCTGCGCTGGGCGCGTGGCGATTCGCTGGTGGAGGATGCCGCCGTGCTCGATGCACAGGCCAGTATCATACCAAACATTGAAGAACTGCACGGCGAAGATGAGTATGGCTTCTGCACCAACCTGCTGCTGAAGGGCATTAATATGCCACGCGCTGCGATGCACCAGCACTTCAACGAGGTTGGTACTTCGGTGGTGGTGGTTGGCGACGATAGCCTACTGCGGGTACACGTCCACACACTGCGCCCCGGCGATATCCTGAATTATGCCATGCAGTTTGGTGAGGCCATCAAGATTGAGATTGCCAACATGGATCAGCAGCGCCGCGAAATCCAGGAGCAGCAGCAACACGCCACCAGTACCGTACCGTTGCAATCGCCCACGCCGACAGGCCGGGTGGGGGTGGTGGCCGTTGCGCCAGGGGCGGGCTTTGCCGAAATCTTCCGCAGCTTTGGTGTGGAAGGCATCGTCAGTGGTGGGCAGACTGCCAACCCCAGCACCCAGGAATTGCTGGCAGCAGTTGAACAACTAGCGCAAGATGAAGTGATTATCCTCCCGAACAATAGCAATATTTTGCTGGCTGCCGAGCAAGCCGCCCGGATGAGCAGCAAACGGGTCGCTGTTGTTCCGAGCCGCACGGTGCCGCAGGGTATTACTGCGATGGTACGCTTTCAGCCCGATGATGATCTGGATGAAAATATTGCAACGATGCTCCCCGAACTGAAGCACGTTGTCACTGCCGAAGTCACAACCGCTGTGCGTGATGTAACCCTCGGCGGGGTGCAAGTGCAGGCTGGTCATTCCATCGCCGTGCTGGATGGCACGCTAGTTGCTGCTGATAGCGATATCGGGGTTGTAATTGATACCATGCTTGAGCGTATCCAGATGGATCAGCACGAGTACATTACCATCTACTATGGACAGCGTATCGCTCGTGAACAGGCCCACGCACTCGCGCAACGGCTCCAGGAACGCTACCCTGACTATACGATTGAACTGCTGTCAGGTGGACAGCCCGTGTACGACTATATCTTTGCTGCCGAATAACCCGCAGCAAGCATATAGCGTGACTGGATGTGCTATACTCCATAGTTAAATATTGCTTTCCATGGAGCACATCCAATCAAGAACTAGATATGATAAGCACAACGGGAGTGTGTCATGGCAAATATAAAACTTGTAACTGATGGTGCCGCCGATATACCGTATGAAATTGCCTATGAACTTGGCATCGAAATTGTTCCACTCCTGATACGTATTGACGAGCAGAACTATCGTGTGGGGTTGGATGTTGGGCACGATACCATTCATGAAATGCTTCAGAATGGGCATCGGCACCGCATCCGCACCCTCTCGCCGCCCTCCACCGTCTTTGAGCAGACCTACCGACGGCTGGCGATGGAGTATGACTATATCTTTTCGTTGCAGCATAGTAGCCGCCTGAGCGAAACCTACCGCGAGGCCAAACAAGCCTGTGCCCGTCTGCCGGCTTCGCTCACCCGTGTCGAGGTGATTGATAGCCGCTCGGCCTCGATGGGGATGGGCAAGGTGGTGATTGAAGCCGCCCGCGCCGCCCGCGATGGCGCGACCCCCGACGAGGTGCAGCACCTAATCAATAGCATGCTACGCCACACGCACGCGGTCTTTTTTGTGGATAATCTGGAATATCTTGAGCAGAGCGGTCTGCTTTCGCTGGGGGCCTCGGTGCTCGGTTCGATGCAACGCATCAAGCCCTTGCTGCTGCTCGATGATGGTGATATTGTGCCCTACGAGCGCACCCGCACCCGCGCCAAAGCCATCGAGGGGCTGTTTACATTTGTTGAAGACTTCCCACAGGTGCAGGATGTGATTGTGCTCTACTCAACCACGCCCGACGATGTTGAGAAGTTGCTCGAAAAGGTCGAGTTGATCTTCCCCCGCGAACGGGTGCAGGTGGTGCAGTTTGGCGGCAACTCGGCGCTGCACCTGGGGCCGGGTTCCATGGGGGTTGTCGTATTCGAAGGCCTGAATGCAGGCTAGGTAGTTTTGGAGACACAACGACGTGATCAGAATAGTGACGGATAGCACCGCCGACCTGCCCGCCGACCTGCGCGAAGCCCACAATATTACCACCGTACCGCTGCATGTGCAGATCGAGGGCGAGTCGTTCCGCGACGGTATAGATATTACGGTTGACGAGTTTTATACCCGGTTGGTCGAAAGCGCGACCCTGCCCACCACATCCACACCGCCGGTCGGAGCGTTCATCAAAACATACGAACAGCTGCTTGAAGAAACCGATACGATTCTTTCGGTGCATCTATCGCGCCACCTGAGCGGTACCGTCGAAACGGCCCGCCGCGCCGCGCAGCTTGTCACCGAAGGCAAGCAGGCCCGTATTGTGGTGGTTGATACCAACTTCGCACAGATGATTGTGGGGTACATCGCCATCGCCACCAGCATTGCCGCCCGCGAGGGTAAGCCGCTCGAAGCGTTGCTCGATATTATCGAGTCCATCCGGTCACGCGCCTTTATCTATATCGGCTTTGATACGCTGAAGTACCTGGAGCGTGGCGGACGTATCGGGCATGCGCGGGCCTTGATGGGCAAGCTGCTACAGGTCAAGCCGATTGTGCAGGTTGAAGGCGAAGTCAAGCCGCTAGAACAGGTACGCACCTTCAAGCGTATGCTCAACCGTATGGCCGAACTGACCCGCGAACAGGGGCAACTCGAAGATCTGGCGGTGCTGTATTCGACCAATAAAGCCCACGCCGAAACCCTGCGTGACCAGATCATCGGCTTCGACCTGATGCCTGCCGAGCGTATGCTGATTGTCCAGGCGGGCAGCGTGATCGGCACCCATATCGGCCCCAACGGAATCGGGCTGGCTGGCATCCGGCGTGCCTCCTGAGCACGTGTGGCAACCCACCGCTACACCGCCTGTTTTGCATCCAGCGGCGGTGCATGTCTGGTGGGCCACCCTCGCACCCCCCACCGCGCACCGCACCGCACTCGCCGCGCTGCTGTCGCCCGACGAGCAGCAACGGGCGGCCCGCTTTGTGTTCCCGCAGCATCAGCAGCACTTCACGGTAGCACGTGGCCTGCTGCGCCTGCTGATCGGGCGCTACCTCAGCACGTCGCCCGCCGCGCTACGTTTTACCTATAGCAGCCACGGCAAACCGGCCCTGTTACAGACCGACCCAGCCCTGCCCGACCTGCGCTTAATGTGTCGCATTCGCACGGGCAGGCATTGTATGCCTTCAGCCTGGGGCGCGAGGTGGGCATCGACCTGGAACAGATCCGCCCCGATGTTGCCTACCTGGAACTGGCAGAGCTGCTTTTTTGCGCCCGCCGAAGCCGCCGCCTTGCACCCGCCTG
>JAAUSQ010000124.1 GCA_012033195.1 Chloroflexaceae bacterium | reverse complement strand
CGACGATACGCTGGGGATGGGCGAGCGGGAGCGCCGCATACACAAACGCAAAAATGATAAGCGGGAGCCGTAGCCTTGGATGCCCAAGCGATACCGCACTCAGCAGCGTGCCATAGACGGGCCACAGCAGCAGCACCAGATGATGTTCGTGGCGGCGGGCAAATACAATGCCCACCAGCGCCAGCAGCAGCAGCAGCACATACTGCACATCGGAGGCAACCGCAAACGCTAGTGAACGCTCATCGAGTGTGATACCAATTGGCGCGTTGGCGGCAAACAACCGCACATCAAACTGCCACAGCGATACTGCCTTATTCCGTAGCCGACTGAGGAATAGCAACGGTTCGGCGCGGATGTTTTCGAGCGCCCGCGCCACCGCAACCTGCTGCCGCTCGGCAAGGTTGGGGATCGTCTCGTTCCAGACAAACTGCAACTCGCGCTCGTCCGGCGCACGCAGGTTGCCAAGCCAGAAGCTCGTACCACCATTGGTATCAACCAGAATAAAATGCCCATGCACGGCATAGTTCCGCAGCGACCACGGCGCAAGCAGCAGCACAAAGCCCGCCACCAGTGCCACCGCACCGATCAGCCGCCTGCGTGGGGGCAGCGCTTCCACCGCAGGCTGACGGATGATGCGCCGCAGCAGGCCGCTAAAGAGCACCAACCCCACGCCTAGCGGCAGCGCAAACAGTGAAATCGGGCGGGTGAGGGTTGCCAGTGCCCAGACCATCCCACACATCAGCAACCAGCGCCAGTCGAGGTCGCGGCGGCGGGCCGCTTCTGCCAGGAGCAAGGTTGCCGCCATCAGGAAGGTAAAGAGCGTTTCGGAGAGGAGTTGGCTGGCATAGCTCGCATAAGGCAGGAACACCGCCGCCAGCACCGCCGCCATCACACCAGCGCGGCGGCTCTCAAACATGCTGCGGGCCAGTTCTGCCAGCAGCAGCAGCGTGCCCAGGCTGAGCACTGCCTGCACCAGCAATACTGTTGCAATATGCATCCCAAACAGCGCAAACAACCCCGCCAGGAAGATCGACAGGAATGGTGGGCGCAACCATTGCCCGCTATCGTAGTAACTGCCCGTTAGCACAATATGGATCGCGCCCCGGTAGTATTCATCCTGATCACCAGGGTAAACCACACCGGCTCGCGCCTGTTCGTACCAGAGCCACAACCGGGGCACCAGGCCAACCAGCAGCACCAGTGCTAGCCACAAACTATACCGACGATGACTCACACCGGGCCTTGCATGCTAATGTACCAGCGTCAGTGTGGCGGCAATCCCCGCCTGCAACGTGCTATAGGTCACAATATTGCTCAGGTCAACACCCAGATGGATCAGCGTTTGCGCCATCCGGGGCTGAATGCCCGTCAGGATAATTTGAGCACCAAGGAGCTTGACCGCCCGTGCTGTCTGGATCAACGCATTGGCAACCGTCGTATCAACCTCGCTCACACCCGTAATATCGAGAATAACCGTTTCGGCCTGATGCATGGTCACCCCTTCGAGCAAGGTTTCAAGCCCCACCGCATGCGGGCATCCGTCATGGTGCCAACCAACGGCATCACCAGCACACCCTCGGCCAGCGGAATGATCGGCGCAGACAGTTCGACTAGCAGGGCTGCCTGCTGCCGAATAATGGTTTCTTGCTCCAACGCGCGGCGCTCGGCCTCTTCGCTGCGCTTGCTGGCAGTAATATCAATAACGACACCATCCCAGATTGTATCACCCTCGGCGGTGCGGAACGGACGCGATACACCGTGTGTCCAGTAGCTATCAGTACCGACCCGAAAGCGGATTTCTTCTTGCCACAACGAAAGATCAGTTGCCGACTTCAGAATCGATTCTTGAAAAGACACACGATGATCACTTGGGACGATGCGCGTGAAAATGTCTGGATTATCGACTATGTCCGCCGCTTTCAGATGATAAACATGCTGTGATCCCTGGCTGGCATAACGAAAGCGCGGCACCCCATCGGCGCTCAATTCAAATCGATAGACCATACCGGGGATATTCTTGACGATCTCTTCGAGCCGTTCCAGTTCGGCGACCCGCTGCTGTAGTCGCTCGATCTCCTGCTGCTGCTCTTCGTAGGTGGGCTGTCCGGATGTCACAGGTGTTTCCTTGTCTTTTACACGATAGTTGGTATAGCGTATCTGGAAACTAGTATACACCCGATCCGTTTTTTAGTGTTGCAGCGATCCCTGTTTGCAGCGTACTGTAGGTAATAATATCGCTCAGATTGACGCCAAGCTGAATGAGGGTCTGTGCCATGCGTGGCTGAATACCAGTGAGGATAATACGCGCTCCCAGCAGACGCACCGCCCGCGCTGCCTGGATCAGCCCGTTGGCTACCGAAGTATCTACCTCCTTGACACCGGTAATATCAAGCAGGACAGTTTCAGCCTGATGGATGGCAACACCTTCGAGCAGGTGTTCGATCGCATCTTGCAAGCGCGTATCTGTCAGCGTGCCAATCAGCGGCATCACCAGCACGCCTCGGCCAGCGGAATGAGCGGGGTGGAAAGCTCGACCAGCAGTGCCGTCTGCTGATCAATCAGTGCTTCCTGGGCGGCGGCGCGGCGTTCGGCATCTTCGGCGCGTTTGTTGGCACTGATATCAAACATAACGCCATCCCAGATCGTGCGCCCATCATCCTGGCGAAAGGGGCGCGATACCGCCCGCATCCAGCGTTCGGGGCCAAGGCTGTAATTGATGCCATCCCATTGAAAAAGCGAAAGATTCAGCGCCGAATCCAATACAGCTTGCTGAAATCGTTCCTGGTCTTCACGAGGTGTATTTGCCAGAATTAATGCCGGATTATGTATCACCTCTTCAGGCGGGTGATTTAAGAGATCATGGCTACCCTGACTGACATAGATAAACTGGCCGATACCCGCGACAGTTAATTCATAGCGATACACCATGCCGGGAACATTGTCTGCAATTTGTTCCAACACTTCAAGTTGGGTAACACGTGCTTCAAGGTCACGCACCTGTTGAACCAATCGCTCGTTTTCCTGTTGAAGTTCTTCATAAGTTGGTTGTTGCATAGCCACACTCCCCGATGTGCTCATATCAACATTTTCTACATCGAAATTGATATTAAGATGATATTATAACATTCGCAGCAGCCAACGACCAAGCGGCACCTTATTTTCAGCAATCCATATACGGTCGTCAGCATCCAGCCCGCCCAGCAACCGGAAGACCAGCACAAACGAGACCGCCCCCGCTGCGATGACAGCGAGCAACACGCCTGCTGCCAGCAAGCGTTCGGTCACGCCCGTGCCGATACTTGCCAGCCATGGCACCTGCCGCAGCCCCCACACCACCCCTGCCATCACCAGCGCGGCCAGCCCTACCCGCCCGAAGAAGGCCCGACGACGTAACGCAACCCGAAGGCGCGTTGTGCCAGCAGTGCCGCCGTCAGGCCCATCAGGATGCGCCCGCCACCCACCAGCAGCGCCGCTTCAAGCAGACCGACCCGCACCCCTGTTAGCCACATCCCCACCATCACCACAATCACGGGCAGCGCCGCCAACCGCGACAGGATCAGCAGACCGTAGCGCTCATACACCTGCAAAATAATCTGGGCACTGCTCAGGAACGACTCGAAGAAGAGCGCCGGGGTGAGGATAGCAATGACCAGCGTCGCAGCAACATACTGCGGATACTGCACCAGGATCAGTTCATTCGCCAGCAGCACCAGCCCCACCCCACCCGGCAGCATAATCAGCGCCAGGATACGCAGCACCGCCGCGTATGCATCGGGCAGGGGCGCATCGCCGCCGCGCACCCGCGTAAAGAGCGGCACCTGAATACCCACCAGCGGACGATACAACAGCGCGAGTGTTTGCCGCACCAGTGCCGACCCGACGCTGAAGATGGCAACCTGTACCGGATTGGTCAGCAGGAAGACGGCAAACAGCCAGCTTAAAAAATAGTCGCTCAGGTTCAGCACATTCGACATACCAGTATACACAGCGAAGCGCCGCCAGAGTGTATTGTTTGCCGGTGCGTCTTCGGGTGGAGCAGGAGCGGCTGTACTGGCGGCGGGGGTGGGGGCACTGCCCAGGCTGCTGAGCACCTGCCAGCCTGCTACCAGCACACTCAGCACGGGCGTTGCCACAATCGCCACCAGCACGCCGCCAATGCCATAGCCCGCCAGCACCAGTACTGCCGTCAGGGTGGGTTGCACTATGTCTCCCATAATGGTGATAAGGTTCCAGGCGCGTTGGCGAAAGTAGCTCACCAGATAGGCCATCAGGCCATCGTACAGGCTGCCCAGAATGACCAGCGCCAGCACTGCGCCCACCATCAGCGGGGCCAATCGGAGCATCTCATTGGTTAGGGCAAGCTGTGCCGCCGCGTCGATGCGTTCGGGCAGTTGCGCCACGCCATCGAGCAGAAACGCCACGAAGCGCTCGGAGAAGAGCAAAAACAGCCCGCTCATCAGCGTCAGCAGCAGCGCCTTCACCAGAAAAATAATCTGCATAAAGCGCCGCACCGCCGCCTGTCCGCGTTCCTGTTGCAGTTCGGGAATGAAACGCGGCAGCGCCCGGTCAATCCCCAGATCAACCCAGATGCCGAGCGTTGCCGCCGCCGATGTGACCAACCGCAGCACACCAAACTGCGGCAGGGTGAGCACATTCAAGATAATCAGATTAGTTGCCAGTTCCACCGCCGTTTTTAATGGGGCGGTGAGCGTGTTCCAGGCCATTGCCCGCGACACCTGACGGCCCAGGCTGCCCGACGCGCCCGGTGTACCTGGTGTGCCCGATGAAGGTGGCTGTGTAGTTGAGGTCATTGGGATCGTTACTCCGGCACCTGATAGACAACAAACGACGGGTCGCTGCTGCCCGGAAGCGGTGGCCCGCGATAAACTGGCTGCGGCTGTATGCCCAGGTAGTCGGTCAGTTCTGGCAACTGGGCACGGTAGATATAGCCCGACAATACAAATTGTGCGCCCGGTTCGACAGGCCGCGAGAAGGTGTCGCCATCATACCACTGCACGGGCAGGCGGTGCGTCAGGTAGCGCAGCACGTCGTTTTCGAGCAGGTGCTGGTCGATATACACCTGTTCAAGCGCGGCGGCTCCCTGCTCGTTGGCGAGGTCGCGCACATAGCTGCCAATCTGGGTATGCACCGGATAAAACGATTGCCACACGGCCCGATCAGGCGGCATCACGGCAAAATAGATCCACGCATTGAGACACAGCGCCGCCAGCACCACCGCCGCCCCTGCTGCCATCCGTAGCCGGGGCCAGTGTGGGGCCAGCGTTGTCAGGCAGCCAAGCAGATAGCTCCAGCCAAGCGCCGCCACCAGGCAGGCAAACGCCGCCGCGCCAATACTCCGCATGGCGTGGGGGCCATTGACCGCCAGCATACTTGGCGCAACACAGATCGCCAGCGCCAGCAGCACAAACTGTACCCGCCAGTCGCGCCACGCCCGTAGCAGCAGCGCCGCGCCTACCAGCAAGCCCAGTCCGCTGAAGGCATCTAGCAGCGGCCAGTCGGGGGCGTGGTGTCGCCCGTTGTTGTCGCCGCGTACATTGAAGGCCAGCACGTGCTCACCCAGCGAATCATCAATAACCCCCAGCGGGGCGCGTCCGTGTTCCAGGCTGCTGACCAGCAACGACACAGCCCCCACCCGATCATTGAAGGACTCCGGGTAGCGCAGCGCATAGCCCACCAGCGGCCCGACTGCTAGCGCCATACCCACACCTACCGCAAGCGTTGCCACCAGCCAGTGCCGCCACGCCCGCCGATGGTGTAGCAGCAGCACCAGCAACAGCGCTCCGGCGAGCGCAGGCACAACGCGCCCGGTGTGGTAAGTTTGCACGGCAAGGCCTAGCAACCCGCCCGCCAGCCCGGACAGTGCAATGGTGCCGACGTGCAGTGATGCTACGTCGGTGTCGGTCCTCCAGCGACGGGAGGCGCGTACAATCAGCCAGAGTCCGGTCAGGGTCAGCAGCGGGTCAAAGATGGTGGGGAAGGAGAAGCGGCTCAGGGTGAGATGCCAGCTTGAAACCGCCAGCAGCGCCGCCGCTAGCAGTGCTCCATCGCGCCGCCCGAAGAGTTCCCAGGCTAGCCCGTACAGCGGCAGCACGGTCAGTGCGCCTGCCAGGGCCGCCACCGGACGCAGCGACCAGACGTGAATACCCCACAGATGCAGCCCGAAGGCAAACGGATAAAAGCCCAGCCCCGGCAGATCGATGCCGCCATCTGGTTCGTAGATCGGGCGATAGGTCGGGTCTTCGAGGATACGCAGCGCAAGCAGGGCATGGCGGGCCTCGTCGCGCCACAGGCCATACGGCAGCGCGTCAAGTTGATAGAAGCGTAGCGTCAGCGCCCCACCAAAGACCAGCGCAAGCGGCCACAAGTGCGCGGCGAGCGTGTGCAGGTCGGTGGTGGCGGGTAGTGCCGCGTCAGTGGGGCGGGCCAGCAGCACAATGCCCACACAGGCCAGCGCCACGCCCACCCCCACAGCCCACTGAGTATATAACAGCACCTGTGCGATCACCAGCAGCAGCACTGCCCCCCGTTGATAAGCACGGGGCAATGCTCGCGTGTTGTGGGCAGCCCACGTTGCCACACTTGCCAGCGCCAGCACCCCGATCAGCCACGGCAGCGGCGGCAACGCCCACGCCAGCGTGTACGGGTCGCGCCACGCCCACAGCACCAGCCCACCCGCCGCCAGTAGCACCAGTCCACTTGCTGCACGCTGCGCCCATGTACCGCGCTCTGCTGCAAGCCGCGTCAGCCCGCCCCACAGCACCAGCAGCCCCCCCATGAGCCAGCCCACGTGCCATACCCGCACAAGCCACCCGCCACCCGCCAGCGGTGCAACTCTGATCCAGTCGATGGGCACACCAAGCCGCCGACCGTCGTTGTTGCCAGGTGTGTAGGCCGAGAGCGCCACCCCAAGCGGCTGTGTGTGGAGTGTCGCACTTGCGGCGGTGCCAGCGGGCAGCAGCACGCTGTAGGTATGCCAGCCCGGTACATCGCTTAGGGTGAACGCTGCAAGCGTCGTGTTGTTCTGATGCAGCAGCACCCGGCGCGGCTGTTGGTGCAGATACTCCTGCTGGATTGGGCTGCTATACAGCCGCAGATCGAGCCGCAGCGCCGTCGTGCCTGCTCCGTGCAGCATCAACTGTGACTTTGGGCCGCTCCAGCGGAAGCTATCGCCCTCGTCGTTGGTTTCGGCAATCGAGAAGTCAGCAAGGAAACGCGCATCACCTGTGCTCCCCAGATCAATGGTGCGCGGCGGTGGCATGCCAAGCAACACCAGCAGCAAGGCCGCTGTCAGCACCAGCACGCCGCCCGTCAGTGCCGCCAGCATACCCACCTTGAAGGGCCGCACCGTCACACGGGCCGCCTGTGCTGGCTGGCTGGCCCGTGGCGTGGCGCTGCCCTGTTCCGGAACCGTGCGCTGCATCAGGGTTTGTCCTGCAACTGTTCGAGCAAGTGCTGGTAAGTATCGCTGCGGGCATAAAAGGCATACTCAACCGGATTGACCGTGATCGTGCTGGCTCCAATACTCCGCAAATGATCCACCGCTGCCAGCAGTTCATTCTGTGGTACCACCACATTGACCGCAAACCAGCACGTGCCCGCCTCGGTAGTTTTGCTCCATACGGGTGCAATCGTGGGGCCTTTCAGCCCCGCCAGTGCAGGAGCCGCTGTTACCAGTCGCCCAACCGCTTCAACCGACTCGCCAGCAATGTTGGCGATCAGCGAGTGCAACTTGCGCCCGCGTCGTTGCGCCTCAACCAGTTCGAGCACCTGCCGCACCAAGGCTAGCTTGTCGGCACTACCCTTTAGGGCGCGGCGGCTCCCCACCAGACACGCCTGCGAATGGAGGATCGGCCCGCCGACCGTCTTGAGTTGATTATCACGCAGCGCCGTGCCTGTCTCGACAATATCGGCAATTACATCGGCATAGCCCAAGGCAGGCGCGGCTTCGGTTGCACCTTCGGAGGGCACGAGCCGGAACGAGTTGATGCCCTGACTGTAGCAGAAGCGGCGTACAATATTGGGGAACTTGGTAGCAATGCGAAGCGGCTGGCCGCGTGCCTGAAACTCCACCGACAGATCAGCGAGGTCGTTCCAGGTGCTCACATCGATCCAGGTCTGGGGCGCGGCGATATACAGCGCCACCCGCCAGAAGCCAAGGTCATCATCTAGCACCAGCAGGTTCTCGTCGTCTTCGCGCTGCTCATGCACCAGATCGAGGCCTGTAATACCGATATCAATTTCACCCGTTGCCACCTTCTCAACAATATCGCCAGGGCGATGCAGCAGCAGTTCGGTGTCGGGCAACCCGCGCAGATGGGCGGTATACTGGCGCGGATTGGCGCGGGCCAGCCGCAGGCCACAGCGTTCGAGCAGCGCAACTGCCCCATCGTAGCCAGTTCCTTTTGAGGGTATCGCAAAACGCAGCATGATAAACGACCTTTCCTCAGGCGATGGACGATGGACGGCAGGTAGTCGGTACCGCATAGCGCGGAGCCTGTTGGTTGCACACGGCTACTCCAGGCGGCGCGTCGGGCGTTGGGTCAGGCGTTGCGTCGTGCGGGTGTCATCGAGGCGCTTGGTCGGGCGGTTCTGCGGCGGCGGCGATCCGGCTTCGTCGCCGGCTTGCTGCGATGGCGAAGCCATGGCAAGGCTATTGTTGGCAAATGCCATCAGACTCTCGCGGCGCTGCTCGTAGAGGGCAAACAGCGGAGCCTGATCGCGGTAGCGCAGCAGGTCGCCGATAGCGCTGGCCAATCGCTCAACTGCCATTCGCAGCAGCGTATCACCCAGTGATGGCGAGGCTGCACCGCGTGGGTCGCGCCCGCGCACCGAGTTGCGCTCCAGCGCCAGTTCGTCTTCACCCAGTGCATAAATATCGACCACCGCCGGACTGATCGACAGCATCAGCGAGGTTTCCCACAGTGCCCCGTGGTCAATCAGGTTGTTGTCGAGCAGGGCCAGCGGCGAGACGGCCAGCACCAGCATTTTGTGGCGTTGCATCGCCTGTTCTGCCGCCGAAATCAGCATCAGTTCGTGGTCGCGGTAGGGGTGCCCGTTCACCACCACCACCAGCCGCCAGCCAATCAGCGCCAGTCCATCAAAAATATCGCTCCACATTTCGGCAACAACATTGCTACGCGCTGCAATCACATTATCGTGCGGGGTCTCAATCGCAGGCCACCATGTTGTGGGCATCAGCACGCCGCCGGTACGCTGCACGGTTTGCTCAGCAATCGCCTCGGCGGTGATGCCATCGGTGCCGAGTGGCAGATGAGCACCGTGCCATTGGAGCGCTCCATATGGCATATAAATAATAGGTGCTTGGGAACGCACACTGGCAAGCGTCTGCGGACGCATTTCGGCGTAACGGCCCCACGGTTTTTTGTCTGGCGCTTGCGACATTGGTTGTTCCTGCTCGGTGCGACAATCGGTCGCGCTGGTATGGCTGATTGCATCAATACTGTGCAACGTTATTGTACCACACCTGGCTCGGCGCTGACCTGTGCCGCCACTGCATCCAGGGCAATCAAGCGTTCCTGACGGGTGGCGAGGTCGCGCCAGCGCACCATCTGCTGGGCGCGTTCGTCGCTCCCCACCAGTGCCACGGCGTGCAGGTTGCGGCGGGCCGCATCACGCAGATTGCCCGCTACGCCGCGCCCGCGCACATCAACCATGGCGATCATCCCCGCTGACCGGGCGCGTTGTGCTACTTCCAGGGCATAGGGGTAGTCGGCATCGTCCACGGGTACCACCAGCACCCCGCGCTCTTGGGGCAGAGTGGCAGCTCCATTGCTCGCCGCAGCAACCCGTTCCAGCCCATACGAGAAGCCGACAGCAGGTGTTGACTGTCGCCCACCGAGTGCTGTTACCAGGTCGTCGTAGCGCCCACCGCCGCAAAGTTGGTAACCGTGTTGGTCGTAAATCTCAAAGATTAGGCCTGTGTAATATTGCAGCCCGCGCCCCAGTCCAAAGTCGATTTGCACTCGTTCCTGGGGCACACCGTGCGCGGTGAACAGCGGCAGCAGTGTCCGCACCTCGTCCAGCGCGGGCGTATACAGATCGGCCTCTTCGAGCAGAGCGGTCAGGCGGGGGAGCGCCTCGGCGGGGGTGCCGCGTATCTGACAGAGCCGTTCAAGCAGCACCAGTGCCCGCTCGATACGGGGCTGCGGGTCGCCGCGCCGCAACTTGCGCACCAGGCGCTGCACAATTTCTTCGGGCGGACGTGTACCGAGCGACAGGCTCACCCGGATCTCGTCCATTGTATGGAGCAGCAGGCGGGTTGCCTGTTCATCGTCCAGCCCTTCCAGCAGGGTTGGATCTATTGGTGTTTCGTCGCGCAGTTCGTGCAAGCGTTCGCGCACCGCCTCCACGCCCTGCTCACGCATCCGGTCGAGGTTCCAGATCAATACGCCGAGGGTGCGCTCTTCCAGGCCCAACGGCGCAAGCATCTGCCGCACCAACCCGATATGCCCCACCAGCACCCGGTAGCCGCTAATCCCTGCCGCTGCCAGGCCCGCGCAGGCCAGCGCCAGCACTTCGGCATCGGCACGTGGCACCGTGCCGCCAATCATTTCAACGCCAAACTGGGTAAACTGGCGATAGGTCAGGCGCTGCGGGCGCTCGTAGCGAAAGACCGGCCCACTATAGGCCAGACGCAGCGGCAACGGCTGATCTTGCATATGGGCGACATAGGCCCGCAACACCGAGGCGGTCCACTCCGGGCGCAGTGCCAGTTCGCGCCCCCCCGCATCAAACTCGTACACCTTGCCCACCAGTTCCTCACCGAGCTTCCGCAGATACAGATTGCGGTACTCAACAATGGGCAGGTCGAGGAACTCGTAGCCGTAGTGCTCGATCAGGCCGACCAGTTGACGGCGCACCTGCTGCACGGCGCGGTATTCGTCGGGCAGCACATCGTGCATGCCGCGTACCGTATCAATTGGTGTGTGCAAGGCCTCCTCCTCGTGTGCAAAAGATCAGGCGATAAGCAAGCAGGGACTTCAGCCCTGCGGCGACCTGACCCGGCGCTGAAGCACCGGGCTGAAACACGAAGCCCCGCCGGGGCTGTCTATCAGTTTTGCGCTTTGTGTTTTGCGCTGCCGCTTGCCTGCCTTGTGTTGTTATCCCAGTCGCCGCAAGCGGGCCGCCAGTTCGCTCAGCAACAGCGCCGTTGCGCCCCACACCTTGTACCCCTCAATAGCAAAAAATGGCACAATCAGCCGCATACCGTGCAGGGTCCATTCCTCTTCGATAATCGTTTCGCCACTCAGCAGCAGGCGCAGCGGAACATGTAACACACTGTCGATCTCATACGGGTTGGGCACAATCTCCGGTGCCTCGGTGGTGACACCCACCACGGGCGTAAGCTGAAAATTGCTTGCTGGAATGTAAAATGATGACATCGTGCCGATGACTTCGATCTGTGCTGGATCGATGCCCAGTTCTTCGTGTGTTTCGCGCAGTGCGGTTGCCACCAGGTCTGCATCTTCCGGATCGACCGAGCCACCCGGCAGCGACACTTCGCCGCGATGCTGTGGCAGGTGCGGGCTACGCACGGTCAGCGGAAACCACAGATCGTCGTCCTGCGGGTACAGCAAGATCAGCACTGCCGCCTCGCGTGGCGTTCTGCCAGCGGCGGGCTTGCGTGGTACCATCTGGCCCTGCAAATCGCGGATCATCAGCAATTCTTCCAGCGGCACTGGATCGCCGGCTTCCAGTGCCTGCCGGACGCGTACGATGCGATGCTGGATCAGGATCTGCCGATCTGAACTGTCTATCATTGTGACCTCCTGTGCTCAGGTCAAATAGCAGGTTGTAGGCGCGGGAAGCGGTATCTAGCGCCGCAAGCGGGTGAACGTCTGCGCGGTGTGCTCTACAAAGCTCCCCCGTCGCTGATCATAGATATACGGTTGTACCTGTATTGTACTATCGTCTATTGTAAGAATGTTGAACGAGTTCTGGTCTTTTCCTGGCCCGCGCCCACGCCGCGAGGTAGTGGTGCCAGCACAGCACTGCACAATCGGGCCGCATTCAGGGCGCATCCCGCGTGCCCAGCGTGCCGTCTGCCACAGATTGTCGAGGGTGTCGGCGTGGGCAAAATGCACATGTCCACTCAGAATCAATTCTACGCCGCTCCATTGCATGAGGCGTGCCACGGCCCGCTCATTCAGCAATGGTTCGCTTTTGCTATTCTGCGGCGGGCTGATGACCGGATGATGCAGCACGGCCACCTTACAGTAGGCACCGTCGTAGGCGGCAAATGCTTGGCCCATCCTTGCCATCTGATGCGGATTCATCAGACCACCCGCTACCGTCATCCCGTGCGCCGTTGAGCCACCTACTAGCACCAGACCGGGCAATTCCAGCAGCGGGGTGAGCGTGTTTGAGATATGGCGGCTATAGGGGCCAAGCGGAAAAAAGAGCCGCCGGAAGCCATTGTACAGCGGCACATCGTGGTTGCCCGGTACCACAAATTGCGGCGTTGGCAGGCGTTGCAGAAACGCCTTGATAAGTTGCCACTGACTGAGAAAGTCGGCACGTTGCACAAAGTCGCCCGATGCCACCAGCACATCGGGGCGCAGGTT
>JAAUSQ010000123.1 GCA_012033195.1 Chloroflexaceae bacterium | reverse complement strand
ATGGTACGGTCAGCGCGGCCAGGAACAACGGCTCCAGGTCGTCGCTGCTGTGGTGGGCGAGCCGGGGCGCAAGGGCAGGCGGCACGCTCCCGAACCGCGTCTTGAGCACCTGCTGTATATTGTGCCGCTGGGCTTCAGTGCGGCCCTCTTCGCGCCCTTCTTCGCGGCCCTCCGCCCGGCCCTCTTCCAGGATTTCTGCGTACCAGGGCGACTCGCGCAGTATCGTCATGTCCCACCTCATCCCAATTCGCTACGGCTGCGGCTCCCCATCGGGCAGGAGCGCTAGGAACGCCTCCAGCGAGGGCACGGTCAGCGCGGCCACGAACAACTGCTCCAGGTCGTTGCTGCCCAGTTGGGCCAACCTGGGCATAAGGGCAGGCGGCACGCTCCCGAACCGTATGCTAAGAACCTGCTGCAGACCGTGCCGCCGTTCTTCGGTGCGGCCTTCCTTCCGGCCCTCTTCCAGGATTTCTGCGTACCAGGGCGACTCGCGCAGTATCGTCATGTCCCACCTCATGATTTGTTGTATGACATTGCTATTAAGGACAAAGCGTGCAAAAAAAGCCAGCAGGCTTTCCAGGTCGCGCAGTTCCTCGTCGGCCCGCAGCAGCGTGAGCGCCTGGCGCACGGTTGCTTCGCTGTTGCCGCCGCGCAGCACGGGGACAAACGGCAGCAGGGTTGGCAGCGGTTGCTGCACCACCATTGCTGCATCAATCTCCCACAGGTTAATCACCCGATAGTCGCGGCGCGATTGCAGCCCCATAAACGTCTGCTCGTGCCGTTCGGTGACCGGTACACCCGCCGCAGGCTGCAAAATATTGACCAGTACCGGATAGGCGGGCAGATTGTAGCGCTCTTCTGCAAGGGCGGCATAGGCCTGCATGCGACGCGGCATACCTGCATTGTACCGCAATTGGATTTCGTTGAGCACCAGAAAATCGCCCATTGCCGGACTGTGTGCGTGGATCAGCACATCACTCTCGCGGCTGATCCACTGAAACTCGGACGAGAACACGGCCCGCGACGTTACATCAGGGCGTTGAGTTACCCACTGCACCCACACATCGGGCGCAAGGCTGATCAGCCGCTTACTGCCGATATCTGCTGTTTTTGCCACGCTGCCGTGTTCCCTCTTGCTGCCTGCCCCCGCCCCTGCTGGGGAGTGCAGGGGCAGGCACTGCGCCCTTTATACCGCTAGCCGCGACTCCAGTTCTTCGAGCACCTTCTGGGCGGCAACCGGAATAACCGTACCGGGACCGAAGATGGCAGCGGCACCGTGCTGCTTCAAGAACTCGTAATCCTGGGCTGGTATAACACCGCCAATCACCACCATAATATCATCGCGGCCTAGCTTGGCAAGCTCTTCGACAAGCTGTGGCAGCAGTGTCTTGTGGCCTGCCGCCAGCGAACTCATCCCAATGACGTGCACGTCGTTCTCAACCGCCTGCCGCGCCACTTCGTCGGGGGTCTGGAACAGCGGCCCGATATCGACATCGAAGCCCAGGTCGGCAAATGCCGTTGCAATCACCTTCGCGCCCCGGTCGTGCCCGTCCTGGCCCATCTTGGCAACCATAATACGCGGGCGGCGGCCTTCGCGCTGCTCGAATTCGGCGGTCATGCGGCGCACGGTCTGCACCTCTTCTTCTTCGCCAAACTCGGCACTGTACACGCCGGAGATCGAGCGGATCACGGCCTTGTGCCGTCCCCAGAGTTTCTCCATCGCATACGAGATTTCGCCCAGGCTGGCCCGTGCGCGGGCCGCTTCAATCGCCAGTTCGAGCAGGTTGCCCTCGCCGTCTCAGCGCTCATGGTAATCGCATTGAGCACCGACTGCACCCGTGTCTCGTCGCGCTCAGCGCGTAGCCGTTCGAGCCGCTTGAGCTGCGATTCGCGCACGGCAGTATTATCGACTTCGAGAATCTCGATGGGGTCTTCTTTTTGCATGCGGTAACGGTTGACCCCTACAATCGTCTCCTTGCGCGAGTCGATGCGGGCCTGCCGACGTGCGGCGGCCTCTTCAATCCGCATCTTGGGCAGTCCGGTTTCGAGCGCCTTCGCCATACCACCGAGTGATTCGACTTCTTCAATGTGCGTCCAGGCACGCTTGACCAGTTCACCCGTCAGCGCTTCAAGGTAGAACGAGCCGCCCCACGGATCGACGACGTTGGTAATGCCGGTTTCATCTTGCAGGTACAACTGGGTGTTGCGGGCAATGCGGGCCGAGAAGTCGGTGGGCAGTGCAATCGCCTCGTCCAGCGAGTTGGTGTGCAGCGATTGAGTATGCCCCAGTGCCGCCGCCAGTGCTTCGATGCAGGTGCGTACCACGTTGTTGAAGGGGTCTTGCTCGGCGAGGCTCCAGCCAGAGGTCTGGCTGTGGGTACGCAGCGCCATCGATTTATCGTTCTTCGGGCCGAACTGCTTGATGATTTTGGCCCATAGCAGGCGGCCTGCGCGCATCTTGGCAACTTCCATAAAGTAGTTCATGCCAATCGCCCAGAAGAACGACAAACGCGGCGCAAAGCTGTCAACGTCCATTCCCGCCGCGATGCCCGTGCGGACATACTCCAGCCCATCCGCCAGTGTGTAGCCCAGTTCCAGGTCGGCAGGTGCGCCCGCTTCCTGCATATGGTAGCCCGAAATGCTGATGCTGTTGAACTTGGGCATATTCCGGGCGGTGTATGCAAAGATATCGGCAATCACTCGCATTGATGGCACAGGCGGGTAGATATAGGTATTGCGGACCATATACTCTTTGAGAATGTCGTTCTGGATGGTGCCAGTAAGCTGGCTCTGCTTCACGCCCTGCTCTTCGGCAGCCACAATATAGAAGGCCAGCACGGGCAGCACGGCACCGTTCATGGTCATCGATACCGACATCTCATTGAGCGGGATCTCATCAAACAGGATCTTGGCATCCAGGATCGAGTCGACAGCCACGCCCGCCTTGCCTACATCGCCGACCACACGCGGATGGTCGGAGTCGTAGCCCCGGTGGGTGGCAAGGTCGAAGGCCACCGAGAGGCCCTTCTGACCAGCGGCAAGGTTGCGGCGGTAGAAGGCATTGCTCTCTTCGGCGGTGGAGAAGCCCGCATACTGGCGCACTGTCCAGGGACGTGTCACATACATGGTTGGGTAGGGGCCGCGCAGGAAGGGCGGGATGCCCGACAGGTAGCCAATATGTTCCAGGTCGCTGGTATCTTCGGCGGTGTAAAGCGGCTTCACATCAAACTGCTCCATCGTATGCCAGAGCAGTTCGCCCAGGGTCTTGCCCGTCTCTTGCTCAAGCTGCGCCTGCCACGTCGCCAGATCCGGCGTGGCGGGCAGACTAGCCCCGGCGCTGTCAAAGTCCAGGGTCGTAAAGTCGGGTGTAGTGCTCATGCGCTCACTCCTATCTGCTGCTGAAGCTGCTGCAAGGTCTGGTAAACGTTGGCCCGCAGGTGGACAAAATCATCCACACCAGCGGCTTTGTGGGCTTCCACCTGATCCTGGGGATAGCCCGCCAGAACAACACGTACTGCTGGATTGGTTGCTTTGATCTGCTGTGTGATAGGTGCTACGAGATCGGGGTAGGTTTCGTCGGTTGAGCAAATAACAACAATTGGTGCGCCCGATGCAAGGGCGGCCTGTGCTGCGGCCTCGGCGGTATCGAAGCCGTGCGGATATTGCACCCCGAAGCCACCAACCTCCAGGAAGGCCTGGGCAAAGTCGGCGCGGGCCTTGTGCTGCACCAGCGGCCCCATAGTTGCCAGGAAGACCTGCGGGCGCTCGCCGTGCTGTTGCAGGTGTGCTTCGGCAGCGGCGCGTAGCCCTTCGAACAGTTCGGACCCGCGTTGCATCCGCAGCGGTGTCACACTGATCGGTGCGCCCGCCTGCTCGGTACGGAGCGTACGGGTTAGTTCGCCCAGCGTTGCGCCGGCCTGTGCTGCGGCAATGGCGGTTGCAACAAGCTGATCGGGTGCTGCTGTGAGCATCTGCGCCAGTTTATCAAGCGTGGTGGTATGGTCGGCGGTGTCGTCGTGGGTGCGATGCTCGGCAAGCTGTGCGGCGCGGGTGCGGTGCAGCGCGGCATAGTCAGGCTCGTGGAGTTCGAGCGGCTTTTCTTTCAGGTTGGGGTACATATTGGTACCCACCAGAATATCTTTGCGGGTGGCAAGGCTCTTTATGCGCTCACTAGCGGTAGCCGCAATCTGCTGTTGCGGCGTGCCCGCCTGCAACGCGGCGAGCATTCCGCCCGCCTTCTCAATCTCCTGGAACAGCGCCCAGCCCATGCGGGCCACTTCGTCGGTCAGGTGCTCGATGTACCACGCCCCACCCGCCGGGTCGATCACGTCGGTGAAGAGACATTCTTGCTGCAAAATAATCTGCGTGTTGCGAGCGATACGCCGTGCAAACTCGTCGGGCAGCCGGATGACCTCATCGAAGCAGCCAACGTGCATACTATCGCAACCACCCATTGCAGCCGCAAAAGCCTCGGTGGTGGTACGGAGCATGTTTACATACGGGTCGGACTGTGTTTTGTTCCAGCGCGAGGTACGGGCGTGCATCGCGAGCTTCTGGCTTTCGGCGCTGCCACCGAAGGCCGCCACAATGCGCGACCAGACCAGCCGTGCGGCGCGGAGCTTGGCAATCTCCATAAAGAAGTTGGAGCCAACCGCAAAAGCAAAGCGCATACGCGGCGCTACGTCATCAATGGACAACCCCCGCGCTAGCATTGCGCGGATGTATTCTACGCCGGTTGCCATGGCATAGGCCAGTTCTTGCACAGCGTGCCCGCCTGCGTCGTGGTAGAACGTGGCCTGTACTTCGATGGTTGCCAGGTTGGGGGCGTGGTCGCAAGCCCAGATAGTCAGCGCAGCCAGTTCAGCATAGGCCCGTTCCAGGGTTGTTGGCAGGCTCCCCGTAGCGGCAAGCGTGCCAAGCGGGTCACCCCCAATTGCGCCGCGCACCTGTGCCACAGCGCGGCCCTGTCGCCGCAGCAGCGCCACCAGCAGCGTTGTGATGCCGAGACCCGACGCGCCCGCCTGAATGAAGATTGGCACCTGTGTGAGATCCACTCCTTCGAGGGCTTCGGCCAGATCGTCAACACTGGCGATAGAAACACCCGCCAGCCCAACCGCGCCCACCGCCGCTTGATCGGGATCGTGTCCGGTGCGCGAGGCCACATCAAGCGGCAGGTTCACAGCAGTCTGTCCGCGCTCTAGGTCGGCGTGCAGGGCCTTGTTAAACTCGGTGGGCAGGGCATAGGGCAATTCCTGGGCGATTAGCCAGGGCTGTGGCAGATAGCCGGCTGCCCGTGTGCCGCGCACAAATGGCGCGAAGCCCGGTAACGATGTGATATGGCTCAGATGAGCAACATCTTCGGGGCGATAAAGCGGCAGCGTGCTAATACCCTCATACGTCTTTTTGATCAGTTTGCGCTCGAAAGCAGCGCCCTTAAGTGTACTCTCGACCTCGGCTCGCCATGTTTCGTAGGCTGGGTAAGGAAACTCGGCGAAGAAACGTTGTGGAGTACCAGCTTCGGGGTGCTGGTGTTCCGATGTGGGTGTAGACATTCCGTCACCTCCGCGTCACGGTTTGGTAGTTTTCCAGTTTGATTAACTACTATTTTACTCGATGACAAGGTCAGGGGGCAGTTGAAATTCAACCAATGTACCAGAAACAATTCCTCGCTCTTCGAACCATCCTTGGTTCACTTCGAGCGCATAGCGGGCCGGAGCCTCGGAGTTATAGAGCGATTCGTCCAGCGGCTCCATATCCAGAATATTGATAATGCGGCGGTCGGCATCCATAAACGCAATCGACAACGGTATCAGGGTGTTCCGCATCCAGAACGAGCGCATTTGGTCATCGGGAAACACAAACAGCATGCCCCGCTCTTCGGGCATGCTTTCGCGGAACATCAGCCCCTGTGCACGTTGCGCCGATGTGGAGGCCAGTTCGACCTGCACAGTGTGCCCGTCTATTGTCAGCGCAATCGTGCTATCTTCAGCAGTTGCGGCGGCGGGTTGGGTGGCAAGCAGGGCAACCGTCGCGGTGGGCAGCGGGATCGGCGGCATATCCGTCTCGACGGGTTGCGCCGTGGGTGGCGGCGGGCTATCGGCGCTGGCGACTGGTTCAGACGGGGCAACACCACAGGCGAACAGGCTACCCGTGAGCAGGAGCAAACAGAGTACAGACAACAGTCGTTGAAACTGGCGGGCCTTCATAAAGCTCCTCCATTGAGTTGGTACCGTATGACAGCATGTATACCATTGTGTAGCATACTCTGGTCATATCGTCAAACGGGAACTTTTTCTGCGCAACCCACGCCTCGCGCCTGCCTGAACAAGACGCCCGCCCTGGAAAACCAGAGCAGGCGCTATGGTGTATGGGTACCCTACGCCAGATGCAGCAGTGCGGTGAGGCT
Organism: Chloroflexaceae bacterium; assembly: GCA_012033195.1. Classification (GTDB taxonomy): domain Bacteria; phylum Chloroflexota; class Chloroflexia; order Chloroflexales; family Chloroflexaceae; genus JAAUSQ01. Next base: position 6,210 of record JAAUSQ010000123.1, on the reverse strand, counting down.
TACTGGATTTTGAGGATCTTTACTTTCATGACGCCTGAAGGTGTCTGGACGGTAACCTTCTTCCCGACACGCTGACCAAGAATAGCTGAACCGATAGGCGACTCGTTTGAAATGCGACCATCACGCGGGGATGCCTCGGCACTGCCCACAATTGTCCACGTCTCGTCCGCGTCTTCGCCGTCGATACGCACCGTGACCGAAGTGCCAATCCGTACTTCTTTGGCACCGTTGGTATCTTCGTCAATAATCTGTGCAAGGGAGAGCATCGACTTAATCTCGCGGATACGGCCCTCAAGAATGGACTGCGACTTTTTTGCCTCTTCGTATTCGCCACTCTCAGAAATATCGCCAAGTTCCTTGGCAGCGTTGATGCGGTCGGCCACATTGCGCCGCTCAACCGTAACAAGCTCGTTTAGTTCGGCTTCAAGCTTGACTTTGCCGTCTCGTGTCAGATAAACAGGCTTATCGCTCATAGACCATTTTACCTTTGCGTACATGAGCCCGCCGACATAACAAGCGCCCGACGGGGATACTGGGAGGATAAACAAAGAAAGAACTGAGAGTAATACTCCCAGCCGCACCAGCAAGATTGCGTTACCCCCACGTAAGATGCAATCTCACCGCATACGCCTATTATACGAGAAAGGGTATCTTTTGTAAAGCGTCTTGACGAATACCCCTGGATACGCTAGGATCGCATGAGGAACCAGATAGTGCAGGAACAACCTATGGCTATGGCAGTTAATCCAGCGATTTTTCGCGCCTATGATATTCGTGGGCTGGTTGATATTGATCTGACCGATACCGCACTGCGTACTATTGGTCAGGCAGCCGGTACCCTGTTCCGGGAGTGGGGCGCACACACGCTGGCAGTCGGGCGCGATGCCCGTCTCAGTTCGCCGCGCTTTCAGGCAGCTCTGATCGACGGCCTCCGCAGCACGGGTATCAATGTGGTTGATATCGGTGAGGTACCAACGCCGGTGATGTACTTCGCGGTTGAGTATCTGCACGTTGATGGCGGGATTGTGATTTCTGCCAGCCATAACCCCCCACAGTACAACGGTGTCAAGTTGCGGCGCTCCAATGCCGTTTATGGCAGCGAACCCCTCACCAGCGACGATATCCAGGCGCTCGAACGGATTGCCAATGGCGGCCAGTTTTTGCAGGGTACCGGCACCCTCACCAGCACCAGCGTAAACGATGCCTACATTCAGGAGAGCGCCCGCCTGCTGTCGCTGCCCAGCGGTGCCCGCCCACGGGTGGTGATAGATGGCGGCAACGGCGTGGCGGGGCCGCTTGGGGTGCGGCTGCTCGAAGCAATCGGGGCCGAAGTGATACCGCTCTATATCGAGCCAGATGGCACCTTCCCCAACCACCACCCCGACCCGTTGAAGCCCGAAAATCTGCAAGACCTGATGCGGCTCGTGCGTGAACACGGCGCTGATATGGGCATCGGCTTGGATGGCGACGGCGACCGCCTGGGAGTGGTGGCCGACGACGGCAAGATTATTTGGGCCGACCGCTACCTGATTGTGCTGGCACGCTATCTGCTAGGGCAACGTCCTGGACCGGTGGTGTTCGATGTCAAATGCAGCAGCGTGCTGCCCGATGCGATCCGCGAGTTTGGCGGTGTACCGGTGATGTGGAAAACAGGCTACCTGAACCTATCGAACAAGATGCGCGAGACCAGTGCTGTGCTGGGGGGCGAACTGAGCGGACACACCATTGCGCCCTTCCCCGGACACTATTACGACGATGGCGCATTTGCTGGCGCACTGCTGCTCTCGGCGCTGTATCACCTTGGTGAAGGCGGCAAACCGCTCAGCCTCAATGCGGCACTCGCGCCCTACCCCGAACTCCCCTCGCTGGACGAGGGGCGTATTCATGTCCCCGATGCTTACAAGTTCAAACTGGTTGACTATGTCCGCGAACGGTTTGCAGGACGCTATCCGATCATTGATATTGATGGTATCCGGGTTGACTTTGGCGATGGTTGGGGACTGGTGCGGGCCTCCAACACCGAACCAGCTATTACCACTCGATTTGAAGCCCATACTGCGCCGCGTGCCCAGGCAATCCGTGCTATGATGCTGGAAGCGGTGGAAGAGTTCCGCCAGCACATGCCCGCTGACGAGGCCTGACGGGAACCATCCGCCGTGCCCACGCAGGCCGGGTGCCTTAGGTGCAGGATACAACCGTTGACCGATCTGGCCTGTTCGGAAAGAGAGCTATGACAATACGCCCTCGTTTTGTAACCAGCCGCTGGGATGGTGTGTTTACCACCGATTTTACCCTGGCGCATGTGCGACAACGCTGTTTCCATATCGGTCAGGCGCTACTGGCGCGGGGCTGGAGCTGTCTGGTGGCGTATGACACCCGCTTTATGTCAAGCCTGTATGCGATTGATGTCTATCGCATGTTGCAGCAGCAGGGCGTTGCAGTTAATCTTGCTAGCACACCCATCGCGCTGCCTGCGGTGCAGTGGTCGCTCTCTGGTCGCCAGGATCGCGCCGCAATTGTGGTATCGGCGGGCAACCGCCCCTACTGGTACAATGGGCTGGTGGTGGTGCGTCCAACTGGTTCCGATCCCTTGATGACAGGCGAAACCGGGTTTATCTCGCCCGCCACTCTGGATGGCGGGCGTTTCCGGCGCTCGGTGCCGAGGCCGACATTCCCGCCGAACAGCGTATTGATGTGCGCAGCGCCTACCTCGATATGCTCCGCAGCCTCGTGGATGTCAACCTGATGCGCTCGCTGACGCTGACGATTTTTGCCGACCCGATGAATGGCACGATGGCAGGCTGTCTGCCGGCGGTCATTGGTGAGGGTAGCTACACCAAAGCGGTTGAGATTAACCGCGAACCCGACCCGCTGTTCAGTCTGATGACCCCGCTGCCAGCGACGGCAGGACTGGCCCGCCTGCGTAAACTGGTACGCGAGAGTGATTCCAATATCGGGCTAGCCTTCTCCGCCGATGGCTCGGCGCTGAGTGTCGTGGACAAAACCGGTGAATTGATCGAACCACTTGAGATTGCCCTGATCCTGGGGGCGTACCTGGTGCGGCAACAACGGCAGCGTGGGTTGGTTGTCGCCCCGCCGCCCGCCGAAGGGAGCGCCCTCGCAGCAGCAGTCGCCCGGCTCGATACATGGGAAGATGCGCTCGGCTTCAAGGTGGAGATTGTACCGGATGCGGCGGCCCGCATCGCAGAACTGGCGGCGCAGGCCAACAATACCCTGCTGGTGGGCTGCACCGCAGCGGGCGAACTGGTGCTCAGTCGTTATACTGCCTACCCCGATGCGCTGGTTGCTGGCTTGCTGATGGTTGAAGTACTGGCCCGCAGTGGCGGCAGTTTACGCACCGCCATCGATGATATTCGTTCGCGCCTTGCTGTCGAAGAATAGTTGCACTGCTACGAGGCGAGAACCTTATGCGTCAATCGGCAAAACAACGTCTGGCATCGCTGCGCTACATTTCACGCCCACTGGCCCTGATGTTCCTGGGCATTGTGCTGGCCTCGCTTGGCACCGCGTTTCTGCTCCTCTGGCTCTACCAGCATGCTGCCGTCCCCGGTCTGTTCTATTATCTCCTGCTGCAATTTATTCCCGAACCGTGGCGTGGCCTGCTGCTGATCGTGGTTGGCGGGTTGCTGCTGGCCTTTGGCGGCTGGAAACTGGGCGGGCTAGCTATTGTGCGGATGCCACATCAGACGCTCCCCGGCGATGAGTTTGTCATCAGTTCGCGCCGCGACCTGCGCCCCTCGCGCATTGTGGTGCTGTCGGGTGGTGTGGGGCTGATGGTGCTCTCCGAACTCAGCCGCCACGTTGAGCGGATGACGTGCATCACGCCCGTGCAAGACCCAATAGAATATTATTACCGCGCTACCAATCTGGCGCAGGCAGCCAATCTGTACTATGTCGTGCCTACGCCAGAGCCGATCAAGGTTTTTGCCGAACTGAACAACCATACGCTGATGAATGTGATGCATATCGACCATCACAGCGACTTTGCGCCGCAGCACGTCGAGCGGCTGTTTCTGGTGCCCGATGGCAGCGACCCGCAGCAGGTTGCCAATCGACAGAACGGACAACTGCCCGTAGGCAGCACCACTGCACTCACCCGACTGGCACGCGAGGCCATCCGCGAAGCCGATGCGATTGTGCTAGGGCCGGGCAGTCTCTTCGAGAGCATTCTGCCCAATCTGCTGCTGGACGAACTCCGGAAAGAGATCCAACAGAGCAAGGCCCGCAAGGTCTTTATCTGCAACCTGATGACCGAGCCGGGGCTGACTACCGGCTTCAGTGTGAGCGAACATATCCGCCAGATCAAGCAGTATGGCGGCTTTGTGCCCGATTATGTACTGGTGAACGTGCCGCGCATTGATAATGAAATACGTGAGATTTACGCCGCCGCGAGTCAGGCTCCAGTCTATCTCTCGCCCGAAGAATACGAAGAGACCGTGGTACCGACTAGCCATCAGGTGACCGAAAAGCAGATTTTAGTTGAGGGCAGCGTGGTGATTGAAGCCGACCTTGCCAGTTCGGTCATTCAGTCACGGGCCTCGATTACACAACCGGGCGAGAGCCGCGCCGTGCGGGTGCTGCGCCACGACCCGGACAAGGTGATTGCGGTGTTGCTGGAGGTGTTGCGGCGCGGATAGCCGGGGCAAGCGGCCAGCGGCGAAGGGCGATAGACCAACCCGGCGGGGCTTTGTGTATCAGCCCGGTTCATCAGCGCCGGGTCGGGCCACACTCTGTGACGCTTGCCTGTGGTCGATACAAGGAGAAACAGCGATGCTCGTGCTTTTTGAAGATGAAAACTGGCGGCACTTTGCGCCCCTGATCTATACCCGACCCATCTACGATATACGATGTGGGGCTTTTGCGCTGCACGAACGGATACGGGCACTGCTGGCAACCCGCCCCGATGCCCTGGCCCATACCAACGGGCAGGCGTTGCATCTGCCGCTGCCGCTCAGCCAGTTTGCGCCGATCCTCAAAAAAGCAGGCACCGACGACGGCATCAGCGGCGATGGAGCAGTGTTGCCAAATGCAATGGCAGGGCTGTGTCGGCCTTATATGCAAGCGTGTTACGGCCCCACCGAGGGGCTATCGGCCCTGCTGCGCAATAGCACGCCAATCACGCTGTTAAATGGGCGGGCGCTCTCGCTAGAGTGGCTGCCCGATCTGTTGCGTGCTACGGTCAATACCGTGTATGTTGCCGATGGGGTGCTGCTAGGCGCAAAGATATCGCCCGCACTGGCAAGCGCGGTGCTGTACTATCTCCAGACGCAACGCGCCGCCGATGCGCTCGAAGAGTTGCAACGCTTTGCACGGGTGGTCGAAGTGGAGGCGCTACTGCTGGCCTACCCCTGGGACTTGATCAACCAGGCGGGTGAGCAACTGGTGCGCGACCTGCCCCTGCTGGCGGCACGGCTGCCGCGCTACACCAGCCACGACCCGCAGATTGTGGTGCGCGGCGACGATGTGTATGTTTCGCCGACGGCCAAACTTGATGGGCCGCTGGTGCTGGATGCCCGCGATGGCCCGATTTACCTGGATGACGAGTGCCACATTGAGCCGTTCAGCTTTATTCAGGGGCCGGCCTATGTAGGCAAACAAACGCTCGTTGCAAGCGCCCGTATCCGCGCCGAAACGAGCCTCGGCCCGGTCTGTCGGGTGGGCGGCGAGATTGAGGCCAGCACCTTCCAGGGCTTTAGCAACAAGCACCACGATGGCTTTCTGGGGCATAGCTGGCTCGGCGAGTGGGTCAACATTGGCGCAATGACCACCAACAGCGACTTGAAAAATACCTATGGCAATATCAAGGTGGTGATTGAACAGCTAGGCTCGTTCAACAGTGGCACGCTCAAGCTCGGCTGTTTCTGGCCGATCATGTCAAGCTCGGCATTGGAATGCACCTGACTGGCGGCACTATGATCGGCCCTGGCAGTAGCCTGTTCGCGGTGCATATGGTGCCCAAGACCGTACCCGCCTTTACATGGGGCAGCGATGTCTTTTATGAATATCGCATCAACGATATGATCGACGTCGCCAGGAAGGTGATGAAGCGCCGCAAGCAGGTGATGTCGCCCGCCTACGAAGCGATGCTGCGTGAGGTCTTTCTGATGACGCGCCACTACCGCGACGGCATGCACGCCGATGTACCCGGCGCGGTGCGCGAGGCAGGCGAACAGGCGCTTACAGCGGCGG
>JAAUSQ010000122.1 GCA_012033195.1 Chloroflexaceae bacterium | reverse complement strand
CCACGGCTGGTGCGGTAGATTCATGCTTTCGTTCAGTGTGGGGTACAGTTGTGCCCCACCGCTCCGTTTTGGTTTTGCTGTTGTGTTTTGCATGCGCCAATGCTGAGAGAGCCACGAGAGACCCTCCCCGGTATAGTGACCACAACGGGTACGCGCACGAAAGGAACGTTCTATGGCACAGCCACCCCACACACCGGGATCGGAACAGGATGGGCGTTCACGCTCCACAAGCTACATTCTGCGCTGCTGGGCCAGCACGGAAGGTCATCTGCATGCACGTCTAATCCAGGTACGTACCGGGGCGAGCTATGCGGTAGCAACGTTGGAGGCGCTCCCAGCACTGCTCAGGCAATTGTTGGCCGATGAATGAAAGACGCAACAGGAGGACGAGTCGCTATGAAACGATGTATTGGACATGGTTCACTGGTATTGATCGTACTACTACTTATTGGCAGCGTTCTAGCTGCACCGGTTCAATCTGCACTGCCTGCACAGGTATCATTCCCGGATTATCACCAGGCAGAAACAACCGTGGAACGGAACAGCATCAATAGTTCGGTTCACACCGCTGGACAATTGACTGATCTGTCGGACTTTACCACTATTATTACCGTCACCACGACGCTTGACCAGGGGCCGCCTTTCAGCCTATCGCAAACCTGCTACACTGCTTACACTGCGGGGCAAACCGCGTTCCCCGACGAACCCTGCACGCTGCGACGTGCCATTGTCGAGGCGCGTGCGGTGCCGACAAACCAGCGCCCGGTGCTGATTGCCTTTGATCTTCCCGATGCTGAAGCAGACAACCCCGCAGCACCAACCTCCTGGAAAATACAACTCAATGAGGGCGTGGGCGGCAACTTGGGCAGCACAACCGGCGCGGCGTTTGTTGGTGGTGATATTACGATAGACGGCTTTACACAGGGCACCTTACCCGACTCGGTGAATGCAACCGGGCGCACCGATGCCCCGCCTGTGCTTATCGAGAGTTCTACCCAGGTTGACCGTTTTACCATTGATGGCAACAACAACACCGTACGCGGCATTGCGTTTCAATATCTGCGGGTACTGTTCACCGGAAACAACAACCTGATTGAAGAAACCTGGCACGGCCTGAATGACGATGGTACCGATATTTACCTGGTCAACAACGATCCACAGGTAGACAACCGCGCCAGCCTGGAAGACTTCGAAGCGAGCACGGGCAATATCTACCGCAACAACGTGATCACGGGCGCACGGGCCAAAGCGATTACCGTGCGCGGCGACAATGCACTGGTGCAGGGCAACTTTATTGGCACCCGTGCGGATGGCACCATTCCGACCGTAGACCCGGAACGCTCTTGCTGGCCCAATGCCCGCTATAACAACTGGTTCGGTGGCGCGGGCATCGACATCGACGGAGCCAATAACACAGTAGAAGATAACCTGATTATCGGGTTGCTCTTCTCAAGCAATGATGCATTCAACACTCCAGATGATGCAATTACTCTGCGTGGCGACAACAACAACACCGTGCGCAACAACCTGATCGGTGTAGATGCCAATGGGCAGGAAGTTGGCACCTGTGGCGACGGTATTTTTATCCTGGGTGGCTCAGAGAACCTTGTTATCAGCAATACCGTTGTCCGCGCACCGGGCGACATTGACCCGGAAGTTATTGATACAGGTGCCATCGGTCTGTCGGGCAACCTGCTCGCGCTGGGCAACAACACGATAAGCCGGAACATCATCAAGAATGCCGGTGAGGGCATCTTCTTTACGCCCAGTGTCATCAATGCTTATACATTCTTTAATCCAGCAAAAGTAACCGTAATTGATGGCCTCACGGTGCGGGGCACTTCTGGCGACCCTGGTCTGCCGCCCTCGCCTGCACCGCCCGTCGATAGCACCTGCCCCGAATGTATCGTTGAACTGTTCCTCGATAATACCGATCCACGTGTTGAAGCACTGGTCTACCTGGGCAGCACCGTTGCGGATGTGGATGGCAATTGGGAAGCAACCAACGTTCTGACACAACCGCTCCAGGTTGGGCAGGGTATTCGCACCACCAGCACCACGGGGCAGGATGACACAATTGAAGGGTACAACGCGGGCACAACCTCAAAGCTATCGGATGACCTGTATGGTAGCGATGGCGTTATTACCCCCACGCCGCTTGACCCACCGCTGCCCGTTCAGCCACCGCTCCCATTCCCGCGCCCGGAGCCACGCCCCGTGCCAACGCTCGCGCAGGTACTGACTGGCACCACTGTCATTACTGTGAACAGTACACTCGACCCGAACACCAGCCTGTCAGAAACCTGTTATACCGCCTATCTGGGCGGGCAGACGGTTATTGAAGGTGAGTGTACACTGCGGCGAGCGATTGTCGAGGCGCGTTCAGTGCCCGCCGACCAGCGCCCGGTCCTGATCCGCTTTGCTATTCCGACCAGCGACCCTGGCTACCTGGGTACCGCCGAAGGACTGGAAGCCTGGAAAATTACCCTCGATGACAGCAATAGCAATCAGCTCCGGCGTGTGGAGGGCGGCAGCATTTACATTGATGGCACTACCCAACCCGACGGGCGCACCGATGGGCCACCAATTATTATTGAGGGCAACAACACCCAGAACATTCTGGTGATCGATAATGATAACAATGTTATTCGTGGTCTGGCCTTGCAAGGCTTCCCGCTGGTAATCAACGGCAACGACAACTTTGTAGAAGAAAACTGGCTCGGCCTGTCGAACGATGGACAGACGCCCTACTTCATCAATGACGACGCCACCCGCAATAACAACGCGTCTATTGAAGATGCCGAAACTCCGCCCAACGTCCGCGAAGGTATCGCGGGCAATGTCTATCGCAACAACGTTGTGACTGGCTCGGATGTGAAAGCAATGACGATCCGTAGCGACAAAGCCTGGGTGGTGGGCAACTACATCGCGACACGTGCTGATGGGACTGTGCCTGCTCCCCCTGTCCCAGACGAGCGTTGTAGCCCGCTGCCCGACAGTGGCAACTGGTTTGGTGGCGAAGGTATTGAGGTGGGTGGACGCGGCACCCAGGTTGGTGGCCCCGACGAAGCCGACCGCAACTACCTGGCCGGGTTGCTGATCCAGACGACCGACCTGGCAACAACGCAGCCTGTTGCTATTGAAACCAATAGCGGGGCAGCTCAGGATATGTTGATTATGAATAACTACATTGGACGCGACACCAGCGGTACCGATGTAGGCGTGTGTGGCGCGGGCATCACTGCCAATGCCAACTTTACACTGTTTGAGGATAACCTGATTATTGGTAGCCCTGTGCGGGGCATCTTTGTGCAGCCCAACTTGATCGGCGGCAACTCTATCACCTATCGCAGCAACCAGATCATCGACAGCGGCGACCCCATCTTCTTTGGCCCCGATGTGCCCGATGCGCTGAAGTTCTTCAGTCCTGCAAAAGTTCTCACCATTGAAGGCACAACCGTCACTGGCACCAATGGCGACCCGGTCTTGCCGCCCGGTGGCCGGTTCCCGGAGGATCTGGTCATTGCCGACTGCCCCTACTGCGCGGTTGAAGTGTTCCTTGATGATCGTGATGAGACTGCCGAAACACGGGAATCACTTGGCATCACCTTTGCCGATGCTGCTGGTAACTGGACGTTTGAGCTACCCGCCGAGTTGACGGCTGACCAGGGTATTCGCACTACCAGCACGGCCCAGAATTATGGAGTAATCGAGAATTATGAAGCGGGTACCTCCACGGGTATATCACGGCTTTACACACCGGGCGGTGTGCGGAGTGTCGCGATCAGCGGTGCCACCCAGGTACTCATCAACGAGCCAGCCAGCTTTGAAGCGACCGTTACCCCACCAGGTGCCGACCTGCCCGTTACCTACGAGTGGGAAGTGCCAGGGCCGAACATTATCAACGAGGATAGCGGCGTAACCGATACTATTAGCTACACCTTCGATAGCCTGGGTACGGTTGCTATTCTCGTCGATGCATCCAACATTGGTGGTTCGGCAACTGCCACGTTTACCGTCGAGGTTGTCTCGGAATTGTCGGTAGATGTGGCTCCGGAGACGGTCGCGCTGAGTGGCCCCAGCACGGGTATGGTTGGCACGGCCTACAGCTTCGATGCTACCGTTAGCCCGGCTACCACCACCCTCCCGTTGACGGTGACGTGGGCAGTGAGCGACCAGGATGGCGTGACGGTGACGGGCAACAGCCTCAGCGATAGCCAGACCTTCACCTGGGACACCGTCGGCACCAAGACGCTGACCGTGACCGCCAGCAATGCGGCAGGTGCAGCAACGGCAACTGCTACCATTGTGATTAGCGATGAGCAACCAACAAACCAGGTGGTCGTTGGCCCTGGTGAGTCGGCCATCTTCGCGCCAGACGCAGCCGTGAATATCTCCTTCCCGGCGGGTAGCTTTGCCGTCACAACGACCGTGGAGTATGTCACCGGAACGCAGCAAGCATTGCCCACGAATGTAGCCGGCGTGCAGCGGTTTACCCTGGCCGCCACCGACGATGACGGACAAACGATTACCCGGACCACTACTACCTACAACATGACGCTCACTTATACCGACGCACAACTGGAAGAACTTGGTCTGGAAGTGAGCAGCCTGCGCCTGCTCTTCAGAGACGGCAGCGAGTGGGTTGAGATCACACCTGCCAGCGCAACCAGTGGCAGTGTTGTGTTCGATGTGGATGGTATCGGGCAGTTTGCGCTGGTTGGCACGCCCACCCAGACACCCGCAAACAACATCTACCTGCCCCTTATCCGCAGATAGACCTACATCGTGAACCCTTCACCCCGCAGGCATATAGCTTGCGGGGGCTTTTACATCTCAGGAGATACAGGTGCAAACTCGTGTAGAAGTTGCGCTTCCACGCTCGACAGAAGGGTAACCGGGTCGTCTGGTGGGGGTGGTGTGAGTGTTTCGGGCGGGAGGGCAGGCTGCACTTTGGTGTAGAGTTGTTCGGCTTTGCGGCGCGTCTCGTGGAGTACCGCCGGGTGATGCTGCACAAGGTGGACCAGTTCAAACGCCCGCACCGCCGCACCTGTTTGGGCAAAGAGGCTCGCGATCTCTAGCAGTACACCGAGCACCAATGGCACCGATTGCATTTCGCTGGCTATCCGGAGCGCACTCCCCAGATAGCGCCGTGCGGCGCTGTAGCGTTCCAGCACGGTACACAACCCGCCCAGGATGGTTTGTCCGGTGGCGATGCCCCAGCGGTTGCCGGTTTCTTCAAAGAGGGCAATGCTGCGTTGGAGCAGGTGTTCTGCTTCAGTATACGTCTCCATCGTTAGGGCAATTTTGCTCAGGCTCATCAGGCAGTAGGCCACCCCATCCTGATCGCCAATCTCTTCGGCCAGCAACTGCCCACGCTGATGCAGCCGTTGCGCCGCGCTATAGTCGTGCAGGTCGAAGGCGATATCGCCAAGAATGTTGTAGAGAAACGACAGCCCGTTGCGTGCACCAATTTCTTCGCACAGCAGCAGGCTTTCCTGGCACAGATGGCGTGCTTCAAGCAGGTCGCCCAGGGTATAGGCGTTGTTGCCGAGGTTGCCCAGCGCACGCGACAGCGCCCACTGGTTGCCCATCTCGCGACAGATGGTGCAACTCTCTTGAAAATGCTGGCGGGCTTTGACATAATCGCCCAGTATTTCTTCCACAATGCCGAGGCCATTGTGTGCTGCTGCAATGCCATTCGGGTTGCCCAGTTGACGATAGAGCATCAGGCTTTGCTCATAATAATCGCGGGCACCGACATAATCGCCTAGCGCATGCAACTCATCGCCTAGGTCAATCAAGACGGCTGCGATGCTGGCGCGGTTTGCTTCCGGTGCGGATTGGTAGCGTTCGAGGCTGCGTGTGTATAGCGCCTGACCACTGACATAGTCGCTCTGGATATGGGCACGCAACCCCATCGCCCGCAGTACAAAGGCTTCCTCTTGCTGGTTGCCGCTCTCGACAAAATGCGCCAGACTGCGCTTCAGGAGTACGGCGGCCTCGTCGTGCTGTACGAGCCAGGTAGCAAACCAGCCCTGCCGTGCAATGAGCCGTGCATACAGATGAGCTATATTGGCGGATGGTGCAGCGCTCTGGTCGAGGATTTCAGTCACCTGTTGAAAGATCTGCATACCTTCTTGCATTTGCCCGCGCAATTCATAGAACGTGTACAGGCTGTGTACTCCCCGCTCAAGCAGTGCGCCGTTGCCGGTTGTGGCCGCCCACAACCAACCCGCCCGTATGTTTTCTAGCTCATCCGCAATTGCATCGAGGACAGCACGCTGGTTGCGTCCTTGAATAGCGTGCTCCTGCTGCTCCAGCAAGTCAACATAATACTGGCTATGCTGATCACGGGCCTGCTGTTTGTCGGCGGGAGAGCTGGCAAGCTGTTCTGCTGCAAACTGGTAGAGCAATTCGTGAATATCGTAGCGCCCATCGGTTGTCCAGCGCAGCAACGATTTATTCACCAGCGTCGTCAGGATATGGGGCGTTGCTCCGGCTACGTGTTCGGCAGCCTCGCGCCGAAACCCGCCCCGAAAGACAGCAAGCCGCTGAAATACGTGGCGCTCGTGGGGGGCAAGCAGATTCCACGAATGGTCAAAGACCACCCGTAGCGTACGGTGACGCTCTGGTAGATCGTGCAGCGAACTTGCCAGCGTGTCAAGACTGTCGGTCAGGCGGGTTGCAATCTCGTGGCAGGAACGCTCACGCACCGTCGCCGCCGCCAGTTCGATAGCCAGCGGAATACCTGTTACGGTGCGACAGATAGCTGCAACATCGGACAGGTTGGCTCGTGTCAGGGTGAAATGGGGTTGCACCTGTGTTGCCCGCTGGATAAAGAGCTGAATAGCGCTATAATCGCTGTGCAGCGCGTCGTCGGGTGATGGGAACGCCAGACCTTCCAGGGGCAGCAGCCATTCCCAGCGAATATTCAGGCGTTCGCGTGATGTGACCAGTAGCTTTACTTCCGGGGCGCGTTCCAGGATGGTTATTAAGAGATCAATGCTGCCCATCATATGCTCAAAGTTATCGAGCACCAGAAGCACTTCTTTTTCTTGCAAAAACGACAACAGTTGTTCCTGCGGGTTGCCGTGATCGTGGAAGATGATGCCGAGCGCCGCGCCAAGTGCGGATACCAGGAACGCACTACCGGGTAGCGCTGCCAACCCGACAAAACACGCCCCATAACGAAACACCGTGCTCATATGGGTCGCCGCATGCAGCGCGAGCCGTGTTTTTCCGATACCGCCTACTCCAACTAGGGTGAGCAACCGACAGGCTGGACTATTGAGCAAATGTGTGATACGGGTCACTTCAATCGTTCTGCCGACCGGGGGCGTTGGCTGAGCCGGGGGGGGTGTAGCGGCGGGTGAGCGGCGATGCCAGGGGTGAGCGCTCGCTGCGGGCAGATTTAATCTGCCGATACAGTGCTGTGGTTTCTTCGGCAGGCTCAATGCCAAGTTCTTGCGCCAGAATGCGGGCGCAGGTGTTGTATTGCGCGAGTGCGGCACTGCGCTGCCCCCGTGCTGCATATGCCTGCATCAGGCTGCGATGTGCGGCCTCATTCCAGGGTTCCATTGCTATCAAACGTTGGGCATAGCGTGCTGCCTGCTCACTATTTCCCCGCTGCGCATAGTACCGCCCCAGCAAGGTAAGGCCATCGAGTGCCTGTGAGCGCAGCCGTTCGCGCACTAGCAGCAGCCAGTCTTCAAAGACGGTACAGCCATTGAGCGCAAATTGGGGCAAAAAATCACCCTGATACAGTTCAAGACCCTGAGCAAGAAGCTGTGGGTCAGGTGGGCCAGACGAAGGCACAGCAGCACGAAAGGCATCAACATCCACCTGGTAGTCGCTCTGCGGGTTGAACTGCACCGTCTGGCGCGTGACGAGCAAAAAGGGCGTTGGGTTGTGCTTGTCGTTGAGCAGGTGGCGCAGGTTGAACAGCGCCTGACTCAAGTTGTGACGTGCTTGCGCTTCTGGCTGCTCTGCCCACAGCAAGCCTGCCAGCCGTCCCCGCTGATGGATCTGCTGTGCCTCAACCACAAGATACACCAGTAGCGCCTTGAGTTTGTTGTAGGCCAACGCATCGTGCAACGCCTTCGAATCGAGATAGATCTCGAACCGGCCAAGGAGTGCGAGCGAGAGATGCGCCATACCAATTTTTCCTCTCAGCTTGCATCACGCTGCTTTTGATAGTGTTTTGAGGGTGGGTTGAGGATCAGCAGGTATGCTGAAATCCCAGCGTGATATCTGCATATCGGTTCAAAGGAGGGAACAATGACACTGTTATCACCACGTACTGAAGCAGCACCGCCGCACGCTACCTTCATAGACATGCGCGAACCAGCGTTCAGCCCGATAGGTGCGTTCGTTCCGACTGCTGAACAACCTTTTGCTTTTTATCTCCTGGGTGATATCCGCCTGTGTTATTGGCAGCAACCCCAGGATCGACCACCTTTTCGAACCCAGAGCTTACTCGCGGCGCTCTTACTCAACCCGAAACCCCTGCGCCGCGAGCAACTGGTGAGCATGTTGTTTCCCAACTTGCCCGAACGCGACGGTCGCCGTCGCCTCAGTCACCTGCTCTGGCTGTTGCGGCAGGCATTGCCCGACCTGCCCCTGGTCACCGATGCAGAAACGATCTTGTTGCCCGCTACTGCCCGCTGGCTCGATGTTGAAGCCTTTCAGAAAGGTGCAACATCGCATAGCCTGGATGACTGGCTGCATGCCATTCAGCTCTACCGGGGCATCTCGTGCCAGGGTGCTACGATGACTGGTTGCTCGAACGGCGCGAAACCGTGACGATGCACTACACCAACCTGCTGCATACCACCTGTCAGGCGCTCCTCGTGCAGCAGCGCACCCGCGAAGCCCTGCCACTGGCGCAGCGTCTTCTGCAACAGGAACCGCTCAACGAAGTGACGCTGCGAATGCTTATGCGGCTCTATGTATCGCTTGGTCAACGTAATGCTGCCCTGACGACCTATGAGCAATTTGTTTCCCTGATACGCCAGGAACTTGCCATTGAACCAGAAGTTGCAACCCGAACGCTTGCCGAGACATTGCGTTCCGGGCGTGCATCGGCACCAAACACATCCACCGATGTACATCCTCCATCTGTCTGGTTGCCACCAACAGCGGCGATCTCGGTTTCGCCTTCAGATGCTACGCCTCATCATTTTACCATGCCACCGATCACTCCAACTCACCGTGAAGGGCAAAAGGGCTTGCTCCATGCGCTCGAAACGAGTGACCGACCGGGCGAATGTGCGGCACTGCTACAGGTTGCTCACGAGCAAGCCGAACAGGGCAACCTGTCTGCGGCACTGGTTTCGGTGCAGCAAGCGCTCCAGACAGCCCATCAGCATGGCGCACCAGAACTGTTTATCAATGGTTTGCTGCTCAAGAGCCAGCTTTTGCAGCGGCAGGGGTTGGTAGCCGAAGCGTTGCTGCTGTTGCGTGAAGCCCACACCCTGGCACAAACACACCAGCTATGCTCGGCAATTGGTCAATCATTGTGGAGCATAGCTCACTTTCAGGAACAATCCGGGCTGTGGCACGAGGCAATCCAGACCTATCAGCAGGCGCGGGTACACTGGCGTGATGCCGAGAGGCCTGCCGCCGAAGCACGCACGCTGACCTATATTGCTGTACTCCAGAAACGTATGGGGCAGGCTGCTGCTGCCCTCGCACTGCTCGATACAGCGCAGGGGATGTATGAGCAACTGAACGACCCCCTGGGGATTGCCCAGGTATGGCATTATCAGGCAGTTGCATTGCTGGCCCAGAGCACCACCAATACAGGGAACGCAATCCAGATTGCCCGACGAGCCATCGCTTGTTTTCAGATAACCCGGTGCACTGAATGGGAAGCCACGACAAGCTGTGTCCTGGGGCAAGCGTTATGGCTCGATCAGCAGCCGCACGCCGCACTGACGACGCTGGAGCATGCGGTGCTCTTGCTGCAACCCTTAAAAAAACCAGCATGGCTGGCTGAAGCGCTTGCGTATCAAGGGTTAGTGCTGTGCGATCTCCAGCAACCGCTACAGGCTCGTCGTTGCACCGATCAAGCGCTCATGGTGTTGGCACAGCAGTGTATCGGGCGAGGCTGGGTTGTCGTAACATGATTATTGACACAGTAAAAACCGTTGCAAACCCTGGAGGTGCACCCTGGAATGCACAACGTGTGGCAGCACCAACATTGTCACAAACGGACGCACCACGACCGGTCAGCAGCAGTATCACTGCCCACTCGCTGTTGTCTACACCAGCAGCGTGCCCGCCGCCCCTGCCAGACGCGCCGGATACGCGAATGCCTGCCACAACATGGTAAAATATATGAAGTATTCCTCGACTTATAGAGACATTAGGTAGACATCGGACAATCGGAGCAGATGCTTGCAGCGTCCGCACGCGACTGCAAGTCGCGCCTACCAGATAATTGTACAGCTTTTATTTGATGCCTCTATTAGTAAAGTGTAAGCTATGGCAACCAAAAAACTCAGAAATTTACCACTGTTTGATGATCAGGCGGACGACCCCGCCAGTGATAGATTATTGCATCTGAATTGTCAGATGCTCGTGGATGAACTGTCTAACTTGATGGAGTCATCGAGTCTTTCTGATATTTTTGCTTCGATATACAAAATGCGCACAAATACTAAGCACTATGAAACTGCTGTGACAGATCTGAGTGATGGATTTGTTCAGATGCGTTACAGTTTCTTCGTTGATGCGCTTGATCAAATCGTAGCTTCTCAATCAATAGAGAGAGCAAAATATTACATGAAGCGATTAGTGAAAAGCCTTACCGAGGAACGCACCACGCCGATCAACGACATTAACTTGAACCGCTGGAAAGAGTACGACGACATTATCACTGATAGTCTGTGGCTGATCGAGCGGCGTGACTCGTCGGGCGTGCATATGGCGGACTACTGGGGCAACTTCATCCCGCAGATTCCTAACCAGATGATGCGCCGCTTCACCAAGCGCGGCGAGTGGGTGCTGGATGCATTTGCTGGCTCTGGCACCACGCTGATCGAGGGCAGCGGCTGGGGCGCAATACCATCGGCATCGAGCTACAGCCTGCCGTAGCAGCGGCTGCCCGCGAGCGCATTGCCGCCGAACCCAACCAGCACGGCACGCTAGCAGAGTTGGTGGTGGGCGATGCGACCTGCCTGAACTACGCCGACTTGCTACACCGTCACGGCTGCGATACGGTGCAACTAGTGCTGCTGCACCCGCCCTACTTCGACATCATCAAGTTCAGCGACAACCCCCGCGACCTATCGAATGCTGCATCGGTAGAGATGTTTCTGGCGCAGATTGGTCAGGTGGCGCAGCAAGCTAGCACGGTGCTGGATGCAGGTCGCTATCTGGTGCTGGTGATCGGCGACAAGTATGTGCACGGCGAGTGGATTCCGCTCGGCTTTCTGACGATGCAGGCGGTGCAGCAGCATGGCTTCCAGCTTACCAGCATCATCGTTAAGAACTTCGAGGAGACTACTGGCAAGCGCACCCAGCAGCAACTCTGGCGATATCGCGCATTGGTGGGCGGCTTCTATATCTTCAAGCACGAATATATCTTCGTATTCCAAAAAAGAGGATCGGTTCCTTGAACCCATTCAAGGTAGGTACAAAGCAAGCGAGGCTTTTTGAGATCCTTTCGGATTTAGAGTGGCATTGCGGAAAGCACGAGTTGCCGGGCACGCAGCCCGCGAAAGCCATACAGGTATTGCGGCAGCACGGTTATATCGTCAAAAACGAAACCAAATATTGTGATACGTGCTCGGAAAAGACTGTCCATCGCAGACTGCTCTCCACAGAGCCTTCAAACGTATCGAAGATAAGAGTGAAATTTCCTGAGCAACTTCGTCGTCGGGTACTTAAGCTGTATAGGAATGTCGAAGCAGTAACGCTACAAGAGCTTTCTCCTGAACGACTTGAAGTAGATCACCGATTTCCTCAAATAAGATGGTCTGCGGAATGAGCTACTTGACCCAAATATGACTGAGGCAGAAATACGCGATAGATTTCAATTACTCACACGAGAAAATAACCTGTGGAAAAGCCGGTACTGTGAACATTGCGTGCGAACGGGCGAGCGAGGAACGTACATTGGAATTCAATATTTTTATGAGGGCACAACAAAATGGGACAGCAACATTCCCGATGATGACAGTAGAGGATGCGTTGGTTGCTTTTGGTACGATCCAGAAACGTGGCGGAATTCTCTCAATGAATTGTTGAGTCGTTCTTTATCAAACTGATCGGGAGGGAATGACTGATGAGTTCAACACTGTTCAAGACCTTGATGAAGGATCGTGAGGCGGAGCTATGGGCGCAGCTTCAGAGCCGCGATGCCAGAGCAGAAAGCCTGCATCGTCGTAGGCACTCCAGATGATGTATTGCGTGTGCATTGCGAAGGTGGTCAGTTGATCAATTGTAAGCTCCGCTCCTGCGTGGGGAACCATATAACCTGTCGGCAAAGTAATCATTGTCCCGTAAAAGAAATAGAAATCTAGCTCCCTAATAAATCCTCCAATTCTTTCCGCGTCTGATGCGTGCTCTGGTCGTAGGAAGTAATATGGAATTGTACCCAGAAACCAGACCGTGTCTTCAAAAGGGACACCCGGATTACCTTTTCTTCCTTTCCGATCCTCGAACACGCACAATGCGCCTGCTTCAGAAACGAGATACTGCTGAACTCGCTGTACAATGCTTGTTCCGGTGATGTCTCCGATATCACCCATGTGGGCTGCACGAAACTGCAGTAGATCATCCGGTTTTACAG
>JAAUSQ010000008.1 GCA_012033195.1 Chloroflexaceae bacterium | reverse complement strand
GCGCAAGAAGGCCAGCACCGGCGGGGGCCAAGCCCGGAGACGGAGACGACGCGGCGTGGAGCAGTGGTAGCTCGTCGGGCTCATAACCCGAAGGTCGTAGGTTCGAGTCCTGCCGCCGCTACCAATAATATTATGAAATGAACGATGCGAACAGCGGTTGAGAGTATATCTCTCGACCGCTGTTTTAATGTCTACGGCAGTAGTAGTGCCAGCGCTGCGGGCAATGCCGCCTGTATCTCTAATTGTGCTGCGGTTACTGGATGCTCAAAGCGCAAGCAGGCAGCGTGCAGCAGATGATGCACCAGTGGGGCATTGCGAAACTCGGCAGGCCCGCCATAACGTGTGTCGCCAATAATCGGATGACCAACCGAAGCCAGATGCAGTCGGATCTGGTGCGTGCGTCCCGTGTGCAGCCGCGCCCGCACCAGCGTCGCATCACCAAGCCGCCGCTCAACGGTGAAACTGGTGTGGGCGAATTTGACGCGGCTACCATTCGCCAGTTCACGCCCCACTTCATCCCGCTCATACAGCCGCCATAGCCCTGCGCGTCCGCGTCCGTGCCCGCTCTGCACCTCAAAAACATCTGCACCTGGCTCGCCCATACAGAGCGCTACATACTCCTTGGTGATATCGCCCATATCAAACACCATTTGCACCAGCGGATTGACCGACGGATCGCGGGTGCAGAGCAGCACACCCGATGTATCACGGTCAAGTTGATGGGTGAGATGAACATACGCCTGCTCGCCGTCGCGGGTACGTAGCCATACTGTGAGCGCCGTGCGAATGTTATTATAGGCATCCCAGGGTGTGGGGGTGGTATACCAACCAGGTTGTTTGTTCAGCGCCAGTAGCCAGTCGTCCTCATAACAAATGCTATCAGCATCAATCCTGATCGGTCTGTAGGAGCCGTCGGGAGGACGATGCAGCGTGACCTGTGCGCCTGTCGGTGCAGGCTGGTATACGTCCTGCACACGGCGCTGATTGAGCCAGACCCCACCGTGCGCGACAATCGGGTCTACCGTTGCCAGATCGCTTGCTGCTAACAACACATCATACAGCGGGGTGCTTGCAGCACTGGCGGGAACGGTCATCGTAATTGGCGGGAACGCACGCATACTCTACCGTTGCATCGATGGACTGGACACAGGTTCCAGGTCGGGATTGTTGCACGCTTGCCGCCCGACCTTGGCCATATTGTACCATGTGCCATCGATCTGCACCCGCACAATATCGGCGGTAAAGTCGTTATTAGTGCCGTCGAGGTCGCTATTCGAGAACAACGCCACCCCACGCCATAAATATCGGCAGGCACCCCAAGCCGCTCGAAGTTGCTGATCTTCTCTACATCGAAGCCGCCTGTTACCACAATTTTGATATCGGCGCACCACTGCCGCGCCTGCTCGTGCCACGCCGTTGGGATATCCCAGCTTTCCCAAGCCTGATCAATCGCATCACGCAACAGAAACACCAGGCGAGGTGTCACACCCATATCGAGCCGCTTATCACCGAGGGGCGGCACCCGCACATCGCGCAGCGTGCCGCTTGTATCGGGGCGCACACCATACAGCTTGAAGCGCTGCGCCTCGTGTGTTTTGCCTGTGTCGCTCAGTTCGCGGTAGCGTGCAAACAGCGCGTCCATAACTGCCAGTGTCGTACCAATACAGTCGTTGTCAAAGTCGATCAGGGCAATGCGCGGAATCTCGATGGGACGGGTTTCGGCAAAGGCCATCATCACCTCAACCGTGTCACCCAGAAAGGCCGCAATCGCCGCGTGCGCCACCGTGCCACCACCTAACCCGCCCCACCAATCGCCTTGGGCATCGGTCGAAACTGAACTGCTGGAGGTGCCGTGATAATCCAGGTTGAAGCGCTGTACCGCGATATGATAAGCATACCCATCGGCGGCCTGTACTTCGTGGGCATCGAAGCGGGCCGGGAAAAACAGCACGGGTTTGCCGCGAGCCGCCTTGAGCACGTTGTATACATTGGTTGCAATGCGCGTGGCACGGGTTAGCACGCCGAGTGTCGGTGTTTCGAGCAGGGCAAAGTCGCGGTAGCGCCCACGCACTTTGATCACCGGGCGCACGTTCATCGGGTCGCCATCGTAGGACACCTTGCCCCCATCCTGCACCGCTTCAACTTCCAGGCTACGGTAGGTGTTGACAAAGTTGCCATTGCTATCAAAGTAACCCGTACACCCCTCAATCATTGCCAGGGCCTTGTCAACGCCAGCGATAATGGAATAGGGCTTGCGACGGGTGAACCATTGCATTTCTACGACGATGTTGCCAATGTCAATACCCGTCGGGTTGATGCCGTGCGCTTCCAGGCGGTGCGAGGTGCCCTGAAATCTATAGCCACGCTGACTGAGGATCTGAAGCATACCAACGATATTTTCGAAGTATTTATCGGAATACCAACCCGAACGCATGCGCTCCAGATCGAGCTTGAAGGCCGCATTTGTCAGGCGTTTACCATCAAAGATGCTCATAGTGTCTCTCCCTGAAATATAGTGTTAATTTGACACTAATTATAGGAGGGTTTGAACAGCCTGTCAAGAGGGAAGTTCGAACCCTGCACGGGCAGAGGGTAGCGTGGTATAATGCATATAACTTTGCTTTAACTGATCATGATAGTACGCAGTTCACACGAGCAATCCCAGCATGGCAAAAAGACGAACCCGATTTATATGTCAACAGTGTGGCGCACAGCACACCCGCTGGATGGGGCGCTGTACCGAGTGTGGCACGTGGGACAGCCTGACTGAAGAGGTTGAACGTCCCGAAGCATCCGCCGGACGAAGCCGCGCCATCGGTGCCGAAACACTGGCCCCGCTGCCCATCACCCAGATAAAGCTTGGCGCAATCGAGCGCTTGCCTGTGCTGGGCGAAGAGTTTGCGCGGGTGCTGGGAGGTGGCCTTGTTCCCGGCTCCGTTATCCTGGTGGGGGGGGACCCTGGCATTGGCAAGAGCACGCTGCTCACCCAGATTGCGGCACACTTTGCGGGCGAAGTGGGGATGGCACTGTATGTCAGTGCGGAAGAGTCGCCCCAGCAGATCAAGCTCCGTGCCGAGCGTCTCGGATTGCAGCCCGATCAGTTATACATCTACTCCGATACCTCGCTGGATGTCATCCTCGACCAGATCCGGCTGCTCAAGCCTCGCCTGGTGATTGTCGACTCGATCCAGACCGTCTACCTCGAAGATGTTGGATCGGCGGCGGGCAGTGTCAGCCAGGTGCGCGAAGGGGCGCTGCGACTGTTGCAGGTTGCCAAGCAGACGGGCACGCCCATCTTCCTGGTGGGCCACGTCACCAAAGAAGGCGCAATTGCTGGCCCGCGTGTGCTGGAGCATATTGTTGATGCCGTGCTCTACCTGGAGGGCGAGCGCTTTCACCAGTACCGCCTGCTGCGCGGTGTCAAAAATCGCTTTGGCAGTACCAACGAAGTCGGCGTGTTTGAGATGACGCAGCTTGGGATGCGCGAAGTGACTAACCCATCGGAAGTGTTCATTGCCGAACGCAACGCAGGTGCACCCGGCTCGACGGTGGCGGTCACGCTCGAAGGCACCCGCCCGCTGCTGGTGGAGGTGCAGGCGCTTACCGCACACACTGGCAACGCCCAGCCCCGCCGCACGGCCAACGGCTTCGACCCCAACCGGCTGGTGATGCTGTTAGCAGTACTCACCAAGCGCGTTGGCTTGCCGCTCTTCAACCAGGATGTGTACGTCAACATCGTTGGTGGCCTGCGGATTGGCGAACCTGCTGCCGACCTTGCCGTAGCGCTGGCGGTGGCCTCGTCGTTCCGCAATCAGCGCATCGACCCGGAACTGGCGGTGATTGGCGAGATTGGTCTTTCCGGTGAACTCCGCAGCGTGAGCCAGCTCGAACGACGGCTCAGCGAGGCGGCCAAACTGGGCTTTCAGCGGGCCATCATTCCTGCCAGCGCTCAGCTACCCGGTATTCCAGGCATAGACATTATGCCAGCACAGTCGCTCGCCGATGTGGTAGAGCGGGTGCTGGCGCGCTCGGAAGCAAAGACGCAGAGGGGCATGTGAAGTTCAGTCTCAACTTTATCACACGGTTGGCGGGTGCAGTGGCGCTGCTCATAACAGGGGCCAATATCGGGCTGACTCTTTCTGGCCCCAATCCGAATGAGCAACAGCTTTTAGCAACCCAATTGCTGATGTTAACTGGTGCTGCACTCGGCCTGATCCTGACACCGCGCTTGACGGTCGAGCCGCTCCATCACCTGCTGCGTGCCCTGCATGGGGTGCCGCTGGCCGATATCCTGTTTGTAACGCTGGGCAGTGTGCTCGGCCTGCTGCTGGCGTTGCTGCTCACGGTGCCATTGCTGCTGCTGCCCGCTCCATTCAGTAACGCCATGCCGCTGCTGCTGGCGTTGTTGTTTGGTTATATCGGCGCAATGACGTTTGCATCCCATCGCCAGAGCCTCGAACAATTGCAGGCGATGCTGCGACGACTGCCCTTCCGCGAATCAAAAGGCGAGACTCTCTCCACAACCGGCCGTTCGTACCTGCTGGATACCAGTGCTATCATAGATGGGCGGATTGCCGAAGTGAGCAAGACCGGCTTCCTCGAAGGCACATTGCTGGTGCCCCAGTTTGTCCTGCTCGAACTGCAAAGCCTTGCCGACTCGAGCGACGAACTACGGCGCAGCAAGGGGCGGCGCGGCCTCGAATTGCTCAACCAGATGCAGAAAAAGCCCGCCATGCCCATCGAGATTATGGAAACCGATGTAGACGACGGCAACCGGGTTGATGATAGTCTGGTGCTGCTGGCCCGTCAGTACAAGTACCCCATCATCACCAACGACTTCAACCTGAACCGGGTAGCGGGCTTGCAAGGCGTGCGTGTGCTGAGCCTCAACCAGTTGAGCGAAGCGGTGCGCCCGCCTGTCTCGCAAGATCAGCGGCTGCACGTCCTAATCCGTAACGAAGGCAATGCCCGTCAGCAGGGCGTGGGCTACCTCGATGATGGGACCCCCGTGGTGGTGGAAGATGCCCGCCATTTGATTGGCGAACGCGTACCTGTCATTGTCACCCGTGTGCTGCAAACCAACACTGGCCGCCTCGTGTTTGCACAGCTTGATAGCGAAACGCTGGACAACGAGCGCAAAGACGACCAGAGCGAGACCGGGAAAGCACTATCAAAAGCTGTGTGAGGCAGCGCACGCCATACAGAGGAACAGCAACCAATGCGGATTGTGCTCCAGCGTGTATCCAGTGCGGCAGTGCATGTAGATACCGAAATTGTTGGACAGATTGGCGCAGGGGTGCTGCTGCTGGTCGGTGTGACAGACGGCGATACCGCCGAAGATGCCCACCTGCTCGCTGAAAAGGTTGCCCATCTGCGTATCTTTGCCGATGAAGCAGGCCGCTTCAATCGTTCGCTGCTCGAAACCGGCGGAGCAGCGCTGGTCGTTTCACAATTTACCCTGTATGCCGATGTACGCAAAGGGCGACGGCCCAACTTTATGGGGGCTGCCGCGTCTGAGGTTGCTGCTCCGCTCATCGATGGTTTTGCAACGGCACTGCGGACACTCGGTCTGCACGTTGAAACGGGGCGCTTTGGAGCGATGATGCAGGTATCCTTGACAAACGATGGACCAGTGACGATTATCATTGATAGCGAAACATCCAAACAGCCACATCGTAGCTAACACGGTGCGAGGAATACAATGCAGTCAGTTGTCTGTGTCATTCGTGGCGAGGGTGATATTTATGTGGCAGTCTGGCGCGGGCGTGAATTGGCCAATGCACTCGGCTTCAATGCAATCGATCAAACGCGCATCGAGATTGCCATTCTGGAACTGACCCGTAATCTGCTGGCGCATGCGAAGGGCGGCATGCTGCGGCTGGAAGCGTTGCAGAATAGCGGCCCACCCGAACGTACCGGCTTGATGGTGATCGCGCAGGACACCGGGCCAGGTATTCCCAATATTGCGCTAGCGCTCCAGGATGGCTATAGTACTACTGCAACCATGGGCGCGGGCCTGCCGGGAGTCAAGCGCTTGATGGACGAATTCGAAATTGAGTCAACCGTGGGCGTAGGAACAACGGTACGTGCCATAAAATGGCTCACGCAGCATCGGAAGAGGGGGGCATGAGCATACAGTGGGGCGCAGTCTGCCGACCAAAAGAAGGCCAGTCTATTAGCGGCGATAGTTATATCGTGCTGGAGCAGACGACATCCGTCCTGGTAGGGGTTGTTGACGGGTTGGGTGGGGGCGAGGCCGCCGCCGAAGCCGCAGATGGTGCCATTGCGGTTATCCGCGAGCACCCGGCCTACAGCCTCGAACAACTGATCCGCACCGCACACGAACGGCTGCACCACACACGCGGCGCAGTAATCGGCCTGATGCGGATGCAGCTAGCAGCAAACAAAATGCAATTTGTGGGGGTTGGCAACATCGGCGTGCATGTGCTGAGCAGTCGCCCGATCAAGCCAATCTCAAAGAATGGTATTCTTGGTTACCGTTTGCCAACGCTGCTGCTACTAGACTATGTCTACAATTCTGGGGATACGTTCGTTCTTTATAGCGATGGTATCTCTTCACGGTTTGCACTTGATCATACATCTGACTTTACAATGGCACCGCAAGCGCTTGCGGAAGCGATTCTGGCGAACTATGGCAAGCACAACGACGATGCAACCGTGGTTGTGATCCGAACCTAAACTGAACAGGTAGAGCGTAAGCATGACGGTCGAACTGGCAACATGGCTGGATAAACATCGGGTGCATGTGCTCGAACAATGGGGCGCTTCGCTTGAAGCGGTGCGGTCTGGCAGCAGCTATGCTACTACGGCAGAGAATGGCGATGTGCTGGTTCACGAGCCGTCGCGCATTCTGCTGCACCTTGAATCGCTCTACGAGGGCTTGATCCAGGCAGCCCAGCATAACCACGACCTGCTCAGCGCACGCCTGAACGATGTTGTCCAGATCAGCCTCGAACAACCCGCCAACCTGCCCGATATGCTGTACGCCTTCGCCCAGTTGCGCCGCATCATCCGCGATGAGCTGCGCCATGCCGACGAAGACCGCAACACCGTCTTTGACTTGATCGATACGATGAGCGTCTTGCTTGATCATGCCATTGATATCGTCTCGCGCTGTGGGCCGATAATGTGAGCTTCCTCACCGAGCGCATGAGCATTGCGATGGAGGATGCCGACCGGGCCGCCTTCAACCTCTCGGTGATCAATTCGGTCGCGCAGTCGCTCGCCTCCAATCTCGAAACGCTCGACAGTACCAGCATCATCGAACTGGTTGGCAACCGCATCTTTGAGATGCTGCAACCGGGGCACCTCTCAATCTGGCTGCCCGACGAAAACGATATCTATGGCTCACTATCGCCGCGCCTTTCCGCTGTGCGTGCATGGGGCGCTGCTGCCGAAGTAGTGCAGCAAATGCACCTTGAAATCCCGATTGCGGTTGCACCGACCTACAACGACCTGCTGCTGCGCTGCTACCTGGAATCGCAGAAGATGGTAGAGATGCAGCCCGGTGTCGGCCCATCCATACAGGGGGTGTGGTATCAGCCAGGGATGGGGGTATTTGTGCTGCCGCTACTGGTCAAAGACCAGGCGCGGGGCGTGCTGCTGCTCCAAGATACGGTCCCGCTGGATCGCTTCAGCATTGAGCGGCAGGGCTTGCTGGTGGCGATTGCCAGCCAGATGACGATTGCGCTTGAAAACGTGCGGCTCTACCGCAAGATCCAGCGCTTCAATAGCGACCTCGAACAACTGGTCCAGCAGCGTACCTCGGAGCTTGCCACCGAAAAAGAACGCCTGCAAACGCTGCACGATATTTCGGCAGAAATTAACAGCACGCTCGAACTTGACCGCCTGCTCTACACCTCGCTGGAAGCACTGGCGAAGATTACACGGGTGCGCTACGGCACCATCATGCTGATGGACAAAGAGACCGAGCATCTTGTCAACGAGGCCGTGCTTGGCTTCAGTGCCGACGAGGTAGATACCTTTACCCGGTTTGCTATCGGCTATGGGGTGGCAGGCTGGATCGCGCAGTACAAGCGCCCAGTCATTGTGGACGATGTACAGCAGGATGAGCGCTGGATTGAAATTCCCGACAACGACCCGGCCCGCAAGCACGCTGGTTCGCTGGTGGCGGTGCCGCTGGTGGCCCATCAAGAAGTGCTCGGTGTGGTCATCCTCTCGCACGAAGAGGTGAACTACTTCCACGACGACCACCTGCGCCTCCTCACTGCCAGTGCTGGCCCGATTGCAATGGGTATTCACAATGCGCGGCTGTATACCGAAATTGTCACCCAGATGGAAGTACGCAGCACGCTGGTGCAACGCCTGCGCGAATCGGAAACCCGCGACACTGCTATTCTCCAGAGCCTTGCCGACGGGGTGCTGGTGGGCGACATAAACGGCAGAGTGCTTTCGGTCAATCCGCCAGGGGCCGACATGCTCGGCAGTACCCGCGAAGAGTTGCTGCTGCTTGACCTGCAAACCATCCTCAATCATGTGCTTGGCAAGCGCGAGGAGGAACTGCCGCTTAATGAATTGCTGAGCCACCCTACCAACAAGGACAACACACCACGCCGCTTTGAAACCACCGTCAACATCGGGATGCGGGTGGTGAATATGCGGCTTGGCCCGGTACTGCTCGAAGACAACGAGATGATTGGTGTTATTCTCAATCTGCGTGATATGACCCGCGAAGTACAGTCCGACCGGCTCAAGACCGAATTCATCGGTACCATGTCGCACGAGTTGCGTACCCCGATGACCGCTATCAAAGGTTTTACCCAACTGCTGGTAATGGGCAGCCTCGGCCCCCTCAACGACACGCAGCGCGAGTTTATGACAACCATCCAGACCAATGCCCAGCGCATGATCGATATCATCAACGATGTACTGGAACTGACCAAGATTGAGACGGGCAGCATCGATCTGGAAATTCGCCCGTTGCATCTGGCAGAAGCGCTCAGCGGGGTCGTCTCCGACCTGCAACAACTGGCCGATGAGCGCGAGCACAACCTGACAATCAGCATTCCGCCCGGTTTACCACTGGTACAGGCCGATGCAAACCGTCTGTACGAGGTGCTTTACAATCTGATTGCCAACGCGATAAAATACACGCCGCGTGGAGGCAGTGTCTGGGTGGAAGCCCACGAAGCCGATGCCGACGACCTGCCATCCAGTGTTCGGAACTATCTGCTGAGCAACCGTCGTTATACACAGATCGATGTGCGTGATACTGGTGTAGGCATTGCACCCGAAGAGATCGACCGGGTCTTCGAGCGCTTCTACCGCACCGATAACCCGCTCAAGGTGGAGGCAGGTGGCACCGGGTTGGGGCTGTCGCTCACCAAGCCCCTGATTGAGATTATGGGGGGGTATATCTGGGTCGAGAGCGAGCTGCACGCGGGCACCACCTTCAGCTTTATCCTCCCCGCCGCGCAGAATGTAAAGACGAGTTAGCCCGCCTTGCGTATCGCATGCTGGGGGGATGCGCGGGGCGTGTATTGCACCTATTGCACCTGCACAAACTTGCGCCGCCCCACCTGCACCACCACAGCGGCTCCCGGCTCCAGCGTCAGGTCGTAGCTTTCAACCTTCTCGCCATCCACGCGCACGCCACCGCCATCAATCAGCCGCCGTGCTTCGCTTTTGCTGCTGGCAAGCTGAGCATCAACCAGCAGGTCAACCACGTTGGTAGCGCCGTTCAGCGTGTGTACGGGCATATCTTCGGGCAGTTCGCGCCGCACAAACTGCCGTATAAACGCGGCTTCGGCTTCGTCGGCCTCGGCAGGGCTGTGGAACTGACTGATAATAGCACGCGCCACCTGCACCTTCAGATTACGCGGGTTGATGCTGCCCGCCGCGAGTGCCGCCCGTATTTCGTTCAGTTCGTCCAGCGGAATATCAGTCAATACCTCGAAATACAGCGGCAGCACATCGTCGGTCATTGACATAACTTTGCCGAACATCTCGGCGGGTGGCAGCATCACATCAACGGTATTGTTAAACGACTTGCCCATCTTGCGCCCATCGGTGCCCGGAATGAGCGGCACCAGCAAGACGTGCTGCGGCTGCATGCCCATCTGCTGCATCAGTTCGCGCCCCGCCAGATTGTTGAATTTCTGGTCGGTGCCGCCAAACTCCACATCGGCCTGCACTGCCACCGAGTCGTAGCCCTGCAACATCGGGTACATCAGTTCCAGAATGGTGAGCGGTTGGCCAGCTTCGTAGCGCTTGCGGAAGGTTTCGTGCGCCAGCATCTGCGCCAGGGTAAAGCGCCCCGCCAGGTCGAGCGCCTGTTCGAGCTTAAAATCGCCATACCACTCGCTCTGCCAGCGCACCTCGGTGCGGTCGCGGTCGACAATGCGGAAAAACTGCTCCATAAAAAGACGAGCATGTTCCTGCACCACGTCGGCGGTCAGGCGTGGGCGCGTCTCGTCGCGCCCGCTCGGGTCGCCAATCTGCGCTGTCCAGTCGCCAACAATCAACACCACCTGATGCCCTAGTTCTTGAAACGTGCGCAGCTTGCGTAGCCCGACAGCGTGCCCGATATGCATATGGGGACGGCTCGGGTCGAAGCCCTGCTTGAGCCGCAACTTATCGCCCCGTTCCAGGCGGGCGCGTAGGTCGCTCTCGATAATGACTTCCGACACGCCACGTGTTAGCAATTCATCAACACTTATCACCGCTTTGCGCTCCTCATACCAGGTTGCGGGCATTGTTCGGCCCCTCATCACCGCAACCCCTCCCGGTCAGCAGGCAAGGGGAATATGTGCAGCAGTATAGCATAGAAACCGCCGTCCCCCTCAAAACGCCCGGTAGCGCCCCAACATAAAACCCCTGGCCTGTTGAAAGCCAGGGGCAGGGGATCGCTGGCAGGGTGGTTGGTGTCTTATTCGCCGGCGGTCTGTCCGGCAACCGGTACCCAGCCATCTTCTTCAACCAGCCGCTGCCCCACGGGGCTGAGCGCAAAGTCGATGAATTCCTGGGCCAGTTCGCGGGTTAGCGGGCCAGTCATCAGTTGCAGTGGGCGCGACAGAGCATAGCTGCCATCTAAGGCATTCTGCGGGCTTGGCGCAACCCCATCAATGGTCAACACCTTGATTTCATCAAGCTCGATGTGCCCGAAGCCGACGTATCCAATAGCATCCTCGTTGGCCGCTACATAGGCTTCGACTTCACCCGCCGTAATCTGTACGGTTGCATTGGCGGTGGGTTCTGCGTCGTCCAGTGCAATCTCATCGAAGGCACCCCGCGTGCCCGATGTGACCTCACGGATGACCGGGTCGATATTGAGTTCAGGCCCGCCCACTTCGCTCCAGTTGGTAATCTCGCCCGTGAAGATGCCCTGCAGTTGGGCTTTGCTCAGCCCCTCAACGGGGTTAGTGGGGTGGATAATCACGGCCAGCACATCAATAGCAATTGGATAG
Organism: Chloroflexaceae bacterium; assembly: GCA_012033195.1. Classification (GTDB taxonomy): domain Bacteria; phylum Chloroflexota; class Chloroflexia; order Chloroflexales; family Chloroflexaceae; genus JAAUSQ01. Next base: position 35,814 of record JAAUSQ010000008.1, on the reverse strand, counting down.
ACCTGCATGCCCTCGGTCTGTTCTTCGGCGTCCAGTTTGCGTGAAGCCATCCCAATATCGGTGCGCCCATCCTGCACCGCTTCGATGCCAACGACCGAGCCGCCAGCACCAACATTCATACGGATGTTCGGGTACTGCTTGACAAACTCATCACGCATCAACTCTACAAGCGGTTGCACGGTGGTGCTGCCCACCACATCAATTTCACCCTGTAGATCGGTATTGATGGCTTCCGATATGGCAGCGACAGCTTGCTCGGCATTCTCTGAACTGGTAGTATTGGCTGCAACATTATTCGGCGCTGCCGCCGGTGTTGCTGCACAGCCAGCCACGAGTAACCCTAACAAGGTGATCAGTACAAAGATAATCTGGCGTCCAATTGCCATGACACATCCTCTCCTGGTTGCTTACATTGCGATTGATGGATATACAACGGTACCGTCCTCGTGATGATCCTCTGCCAGTGAGTCAATCCGGGTAATGGGGATACGTATCCAGAAGCACGTCCCCTCCCCTTCTTTGCTCTGGAACCCGATCTGGCACTCGTGCAGGGCAACCAGCGAGTAGGTAATCGCCAGTCCCAGGCCAGTGCCACCGACCTCTACACTCAGCGGGTTTTCCGACCGGAAGAAGCGCATAAAGACTTTGTCTTGATCCGCTTCTCGAATACCGACACCATTGTCTTCGACGACAACCAGCAACGATGTTTCATCGGTGTGTTGCCATTCCAACTCAAACGAGGGACTCGGCAACAACGCCGGATCATCGATGGTATAGGCCCGCACGCTGACCTGTCCACCGTTATACACATACTTGATAGCATTCGAAATGAGGTTCGCCAGCATCAACCGGAGATGCAGGTTATCAATCCAGACGGCGGGCAGGTCTTCCTGCACCGACACGTCAAGTTGCACATTGCGCCGCTCAACCAGCCCGGTGAGGCTGGACAGCACCGTTTCAACCATTGCCGCAACCGACACCCAGCGCCGTTCAACCCGTTGCGTGCCCTGTTCGAGCCGGGCCATCTCGATCAAGTCATTCACCAGCATCGTCAGGTTGTCAGTCTGGCGCTTGATGGTATCCAGGAACATGCGCTGACTCTCGTTCAGGTTGCTGGTACCGCTCATCAGGAAGACATCCACAAACCCCTTGAGGCTGGCGAGTGGTGTGCGGAGTTCGTGCGAGGCAATCGCGATAAACTCGCTCTTGGCCTGGTCGAGTTCGACGGCGCGGGTAACATCCTGAATGATAATAACCGCACCCGTCTGCTCATCGCCGACCAGCGTGGGCGCGCTGCGAATACGCACAATACGCTTGCCTAGTGATACCTGATGCTCGGTGATGAGACGGGCCTCGTCGGTCAATTCTTCGCGCACCTGCTGCACCACTTCGCTCAGACCGGCAGTTAGCAGCGGGTTTTCATCGCTGATACGGAGTGTGCTGATCGAGCGGCCTAGCAAATTTTCGGCGTGCTGTTCGAGCAGCATACGTGCTGCCGGGTTAATCACCACAATGCGCTCTTCGGTATCAACAGCCAGCACGCCGTCCGCGATACTTTGCAGGATGGCCTGCCGCTCACCGGCGGCACGCGCTTGTTGTTCGAGCAAGCCCTGAATACGCACCGTCGCAGTATCGAATGCACGGCCTAGTTTGCCAATCTCGTCGCGGTGGGTCAGGTTGGCGCGGCGGCTCAGGTCGCCATCGGCAACGGCCTGCGCCACCGCGACCAGCTTCAAGATCGGGTGGGTAAACCCTGCGCGACCCACGCACCCACAACAATCAGCAGCCCCAGGGTGATAACACTGCTCACCAGGGTGACGTACAAACCAGAACTGACAATCTCAGAAATACCGGCAATATCCAGCCGCAGTGCAGTATTCATGCTACTGTTGGCAAGACAAAAAGTAATGGATTGGATCGTTGTATTACCTTCATCCGCAACACGCGAGCTTACGATGTCTTCATTCTGGTTGCATTCACCGGGTGTAACTGCCAGCAGCGATGCATCGCTGAGCAGTTCCAGGTCAGTTTCAATACGTTCAAGCAGGGCATTCAGGTCGAGGATGGAATACACATCACCCAGGATAGTACCCGGTTGACTGCCTTCTATCGGCACTATCGGAGAACAGATTACTAGCAGCGGCCTGCCTTCAAAAATTGCAATTTGTTGGGTTGTCTCAGTGCAGATGGGAAGGAACTCGCGTCCACGCACACTGATCGGCTCCAGTTCAGTGGTACCGATATTGACACGCGCCTGCCCGCCCGCATTCAGCACAATCAGCTGATCCAGTTCGAAGCGGTCGCGTACAGGTGTAGCGCGGGCATTCATCGGGAGCGAGAGGTTGCCCGAGTCGGGCATATCTTCTTCCTGGATCAGTTCGATCAAGCCCGGATCGCTGGCTAACAGTTTCGCACCCTCTATCGCCTGTTGTTCACTCTGGGCAAACGCAGCTTGCAGGCGGCGGCTGTCGTCATTAATCTGTTCGGAAATGATACTATTTCGTGTAGCATTGGTGCTGACCATAAAAACAATTGTGCTTACTCCGAGTGAGCCAAGCATAAGGGCGATGATTGGAACCAAGATCTTGTTGCGTATGCCCAGGGCATCCCACCGCAATAGTTGACCCAGTGCCCACCTCTGCTTCGAGGACGAGGTTACGAGCGGACGCTCCTCATAATTCATACTTGTATAGATGGGTGCTTATAATCTTGCTCAGTGTGCCTGCACGACTCTCACTCTATATAAACGCGATGATGCGCTCATTCCTCAGGAGAATCGTATCAAAATGAACGTATCACGCTTAATTTTAACTGAATTTTGTTAAGAGGTAGTTAAGGATTTTTGTAAAAAATGTTAAGGCGCTTGCTGTTGCAACAGCAAGCGCCTTCATCTTACCGGCTAGAGTGTCATTTTTAGAACAGTGGCTAAAAAGAAAGGGCAGAGAGGAGGATGTAAATAATCACGTTTGCAACGAATGCCAACCCCAGCGTAACCATGGCCTGCTGCTGCGAGCGCAGGTTCATGCTCGACCGCACGGCAATATACGCAAAATAGACATTAGCAACCAGCAACGCCAGCGCCACCGCCAGTACAATTAGCTGGCCTAGGATCGGAATAATCACCAGAATGCCAATCACTGCCCCGATCACCTGGAGCGGCGCATTGAACAACGAGAAGGTATACGCCACCTCATCGAAGGTGCCGGTGCCGCCCTGCTGCTTGCCAATATAGTACACCAGACCAGTGAAGATAAAGAACCCCAACAGTGCACCGAGAATACCACGCACAAAGCCGAGCGGCCCCTCGACCAACCCAAACAGACCAGCAATCAGGGCTGCCAGACCAATATACAGGGCAGCGTGTGCGATAGTTCCCGAACGCTCGTACTTCTCGAACGTGCCCTCGTTCGGATGGGTCAGGACATCGATGCTCTGCGAAATCATCAGCGGGATTTGCTGAACCATGAATAACTTCTCCTATTTGTCTATGTGGTATGCTGCTATCAGTAGTAGATTGTTCTGGTCGGTCTTGATGCTGTCATGCTTATAATACGTGATAGTGCAAGGGGAAGTTGCACGCCCTTTTCCCACAGTATCCCACCAACCGAGGGATACATTTACAGTTTTATCCCACATATTCCCACACTATCCCACACATTCCCGCATAGGGATCACATGGGGCGAGCAGCGGCCACGTGCTACGGCCTGCCATACGGCGGCTCGAATGTCAATACTTTAAGTACGTTTGTTCGTATTACTACTTGCTGCCCGCCATGCGCTGTGCTATGATACCGATTATGCTATATTTACTGTATGGCCCCGACGAATTTAGCATTGGTCAGCAGCTTGCCCGCCTGCGCGAACAGCTTCCGCCCGATGTGCGCGACTTCAACCTTGTAGCGCTCGATGGACGCAAGCTGAAGCTCGATGAACTGGCGCAGGCCTGCGAAGCACAGCCGTTCCTCGCAGAGCGGCGGATGGTCATTGTGTCCGATGCACTCAAGCACAGCAAGGCGGGCAAAGAGCGCGACGACTTGCGCGACTACCTCGGCAGGGTGCCCCCGGCGTGTAATCTCATTTTTGTTGAGCGTGGCGAGGTCGATAAGCGCAACGCCATCTTTACCTACCTGAAAAAACACGCCGATGTGCGTGAGTTTGCACCGTTGCAGGGGGCCGATTTGCTGCGCTGGCTGCGCGAACGGGCCAGCGGTATGGGCGCAAAGCTTGATAACCAGACCGCCCAGCATCTGGTGGACTATGCAGGCAACGATAGCCGCACCCTGATCAACGAACTTGGCAAGGTTGCTACCTATGTGGGGCGCGATGGGCAGATAACGCCGGCGGTGATCAATCTGCTGGTTGCCGACGAACACGAGCATAATCTGTTTGCTTTTATCGATGACCTGAGCCAGCGCAAACGCAGCGCCGCCTTGCAGGGCGTGCGGGCACTCCTCGCCGAAGGCCAAGCGACCACCTACATTCTCTACATGCTGATGCGGCAGGTGCGCATTCTGCTTAGCGTGCAAGAACTAGCGGCACGCCGTATGCGGGCCGACGATATCGCCAGCGAACTGAAGCAGAAGCCGTTTGTGGTGCGGAAATCGCTGGAACAGATCCGCAACTTCGAGCAGCACGAACTGGAACGGATGCACGACCGCCTGCTGGAAACCGACCGCGCCATCAAGACCGGGCAGCTTCAGCCAGAAGTCGCGCTCGAACTCTTTGTAGTGGACGTGTGCGGCGGCAAGTTGTAGATGGCACGTATCGAGCGATGGGGCAGGGGTAAGCGGCAATAGGATGCCCGGCGCTGAAGCACCGGGCTGAGACACGTAGTCGGCGGTTTGAACCTACCGGCTAGGCAGCGGCGGCTTCGGCCTGCGCTAGCTTCAGCTTCTTGATCAGGCGCGACTTGCGGCGGGCGGCATTGTTGCGGTGCAGAATGCCCTTGTTGACCGCCTTATCGAGCGTGCGAATGGCCTCACGAAGAATCGCATCGTCCGGCTCACCACTAAAAATGCTCACTTCCGCCTTCTTGATCGTCGTCTTGGCCCGCGAACGGTACATATTGTTCCGCAGGTGTTTGCGTGTGTTTGTGCGAATACGCTTCCTGGCAGATTTGGTATTTGCCACAGTAACTTCTCTCCCGTGTATACTGGTACAATCACTACGAATTCATTGGTATGACGTGCGTCCACTGCTGTAAGAGAAACAGCACTAAACGGAAATTATAGCAGAGCGCAGGAGAGGAGTCAATGTGCTGGGCAAGCTGAAACGCCTGGGCGGGCGCGGTGGGTCGCGGGCACTGGTCTGGAGCAGCCTGATGGTGATGGCGGGCTACCTGCTCAGCCGTGCAACCGGCTTGCTGCGCGAAATTGCTATTTCGGCTCAGTTTGGCACCAGTGCCGATCTGGGCGCATATCGGGCCGCCTTCAAAGTCACCGACCTGCTGTATATGGTCATCATCGGCGGGGCACTGGGCAGTAGCTTTATTCCGGTCTTTATTCAGGTGTGGGAGCGTGACGGACGCGAACGGGCGTGGCATCTGGCAAGCGCGATTGTCACATGGGCGCTGCTAGTATTGGCCGTTGCCAGTGCGGTGCTGTGGCTGCTGGCTCCGTGGCTCACCGTGTGGCTGTATGGCGGCCCTGATATCACCCCGGCCACCCTCGACCTGATAACCCGCCTGACACGGCTGTTTCTGCTCTCGCCGCTGCTGCTAGGCTTGGGCGGGCTGGCAATGGCGGCGCTCAATGCCCGCGAACGCTTTGCGCTGCCTGCACTGGCCCCGGCCATCTACAACATCGGCATTATCGGCGGGGCGCTGCTGCTGGCACCCACCATGGACATCTGGGGGTTGGCGTGGGGCGTAGTGGCGGGTGCCGCGCTCTACCTCGTGGTACAACTGCCGGGACTGTGGGCGCTTGGTATGCAACTGCGCCCCACCCTGGGCCGCCGCATGGCCGAAGTACGGAGCGTTGCCATCCAGATGGGGCCACGTGTGCTGGGGCAGGCCGCCTCCCAGATCAGCATTCTGGTGACTGCCGCCCTGACTGCACGGCTGGCGCTGGGTGCCCAATTGCTCGCGGGGCTGGATTATGCCTACCAGTTGCTGCTGTTGCCCTATGGTATCTTTTCGCTCAGCCTCAGCACGGTTGCCTTCCCGCGTCTGTCGCGGCTGTACAGCGAAGGCAACCTGCCCGAACTGATGGACAGTATCCGGCGCACGCTGCGTACTATCCTGCTGCTGACCCTGCCCGCAACCGTGGCGCTGTTAGTGCTGGCGGTGCCACTGGTGCGGCTCCTCTTTCAGCGTGGAGCCTTCGATGAGCAATCGCTGCTGTACACCGTGGTGCCGCTGATGGGCTATGCAACAGCGCTGCCCGCCTTCGCCGCCGCCGAAATCCTTATTCGCAGCTTTTATGCAATGCAACGCACCTGGACACCCGTGCTGGTGGGGTTGCTGCAAGTCTCGCTCAACCTGGGGCTTGGATCGCTGGCACTGGCACTGGGTGGGGGCGTCGGGATGCTGGCGCTGGCATTCAGTATTGCCAACAATATCGAAGCGCTTCTGCTGATGGTGCTGCTGGGGCGACGGCTGCCCGGTATCTGGCGCAGTCGGGAAACGTGGCGTACTATCGGCGCAGCGGCCCTAGCAACGCTGGTGCTAGCTGGCTGGTTATGGGCACTGCGTACCCTCTCGCAGCCGTTCCTGCCCTTCCTCGCTGTGGCAGGACCCTACCGATGGCCTGCTGATGTGGTGCCGCTAGTCCTGTGGCTGGCTGTGGCTGGCGCTAGCGGGGCACTGCTATACACCCTGCTCGCCGCCCTGTTTGGCGCAAGCGAGGCCCGTGCAGTGCTGGCTCGCTTGCGGCGTGGCCCGCGCTCAGGGTAGCCACTTGCGGCAGGTAATCGTGGTACCTGTTTCCGGGTGAGTATCAATATAAAACTCGTCCATCATGCGCTGCGAGCCGGGAATACCCAGCACACGCTTCCCATCCATCGTGTTGCCCATGTGCAGAATATGCTCGATACCCGCAATGCCCGGCCCCCGGTCGCGGAAGATAAGCTCGATACCGCAGCGCAGGCCGTCGTGGTTCCGCATAATGGCATTGATGGTGAGATCGCCATAGCTGGCATGGCGCAGAATGTTGCGCGTCAATTCCGAGGTAGCAAGCACAATCCGTGCTTCATCAACCGTAGTAAACCCGATCCGGCGGGCGATATCGCGGGCGGCCATCCGTGCCGCTACGATATCCTGATCGGAGCGAATAGAAATAATACTGGGGCCATTTGGAATGCTTGGATCGAACATCGTTGTTTTCAAACACCTCACCGTGTTGAGTCTAGATAGATGTGGCATCCTATCATGCCCGTCTGGAACCCGCTCCAGACGATGGTGCCGGATGCGATCCAGACGAGTTGGGAGGTCCAGAGGAACCTCGTACGTGGTGTACAACATTGTCACTCCCTTTCTTTGCACTGAACGGCGATACACCTGTCCTACACATATCCGATGAAGAAAGGTTCCTTCTGATAGAAACAGGGATATCTACTGTTCAGTATATGGGCGACAGTTACAACACGCGTAACGTATCAAGCCAGTACTTTCCGATACACCTCCAGAAACCCTGCTGCAAGCTGTGGATACCCAAATAAGCGCACCACTTTTGCCCGTCCATGTGTACCATACTGCTGTCGAAGCGGGGCATCTTCGCCCAGGCGTTGCACGGCAGCAGCATAGCCCGCACTATCATCACGTGCTACGAGCAAGCCGTTCTCTTCATGATCAACGACTTCTGGCAGCGCACTTGCACGTGTCGTCACAACTGGTCGTCCACATGCCAGTGCTTCGGCGGGTGCAATACCGAAGCCTTCGAGCCGCGAAGGGAACAGCAATATATCACAGCCTTGATATGCCCGCACCAGACCATTACGGTCGGGTGATCCTATTGGTATCATACGTGAATGGGGCGGCTGTGTTTCACTCCCCTGAAACCCGCCCGTATAATACAGGACATAATCGGCAGGCAGTCGCTCCATAATCTGCGGCAGCAGATCGAACCCCTTGCGGCGGGTGCGATTGCCCACAAAGAGCAGCCGGATACGGCCTGTACTCGGCGGCAGGCCATCGTCGCGGCGCTGCATATCGGGTGTTGGTACAAACACATCGGTATCGATACCATCAAAAATCAGCACCGTATCGGTACGCCCATACGTCTGCACCACCTGTTGCTGGGTAAAGCGGCTGACACACACCACCGCATCGGCGGTCAGGATCGAGAGGCGGTCGTACCGCGCTTCAACAAAGCGATAAAACAGCCGTTGTGCTAGGGTGCCATATGGCTGCAAGTCCGGGTCGGTCGTGAGATGGTGCACCGTGGTGACCACCGGCAACCCGCTTGCCCGCAGCGCAAAGGCAATCCGTGAACGGCCCTGCACCAGATCGAAGCCCTGCCACCAGCGCGTCGGAAGCCCCCGCCCGATCAGGAAGGGCGCAAAGTTGTAGAACTCTGGCAAGCGCAGCAGTTCAGGTTGCAATCCTGCCCCGCGCACGGCACGGGTAATATTCTGGATGCCAAAATCGACACCGCCGCGACCAATTGGCGAAAGATAAAGCGGGCGCATACTGGTTTGCTTCAGATACCCATATGCAAGAGAACAAACGCCCTGTTGGGGCTAACCGATAGCCCGCGCAGGCAGGCTTTGGAGAGAGTAGCCGAGGACTTCAGTCCCCCGGCAGTCCGGCTCAGTGTAACCCTCACTTCTCGACCACCAGGAAATAGCTCCCGCTCCGCATCCAGCCCAACACGCCACAGATCAAACTCCATCAGCAGCGTGACCACAAACAGGGCGTAATACGTTGGCCCCTGCCGCTCCAACCGCGCCCGAAAGCGCCGCCGCGCCCGTATCTCGCGCTGGGTGCCGTCGGTAATGGATGTCTCTGCACTGGCTGCCGCCGATGTGCGCGTGCTGGCCGATGGTCGGCCCAGCAACGTCTCACCCAGTTTCATCAGCACGTGCTCAACAAACGTGGTGAACAGGCTATTCCAGAACACCACCTTCACCGGACGCAGGCCCGCCTGCTCCATCGCATCTAGCACATCTTCCCACGTTTCCAGCGCCTTGATATGGTCGGACTTACGGCGTGCCTCGCGCTCAAAGTCGTACACCCCCAGTCGTACAAACAGACGCCCCAGGCGACGGCTCACATCAATGACCGGCTGAATGGGCGACGGTTCACGGGTGTTCGAGAAAATCAGGAAGCGCCCACCCGGACGCAACACCCGCGCCGTCTCGCGCAAATACACATCGATCACATCCCGTGGGAAGTGCTCCAGCACATCAATTGAAAACGCCTTATCAAAACTATTGTCGGCGAACGGCAACGACCGTGCATCCGATTGCACCAGCGCGACCTGCTCCACCGCCGCATCTGCAAAGAGCGTAGCAGGATCGCTGCCAACCATCAGGCCAGCTCGCGCTGCATTCCAGGCCGCAAACTTGGCCGTGCCGCAACCACTGTCCAGCACCATATCGGTACGATTTAAGTCGAGTAGCCGCACCAGTGCCCGATTCCGCACCCCTGCCGCCAGCAGCGGCGGAGCCAGGTCACGGTAATCCAGTTCACTCGCAAGCTGTTCTTCTTCTGCTACATACTTCGAAACATAATCGTATGTAGTGGCACGCGGCATCATCTCTAGATAGCCCGGATGGAAGCCGTAGGTATTGGTACAGCTTGAACAGGTAACCCCATCCTCACTTACATAGAGCGCCTGCGAGTGGCAGGTGGGGCACTGCAACAGCCGAAAGAGGCTCCGTGGAATCATACCGCGTCAACCTCAACCGGCCAGTTGCGGGCAATATCGTGCGCCAGCACTGCATCGTAGACCATCAAAAAACTGCCCTGTACCACAATGCCCATGCCCATGCCGATCCGCTCGCGCCGACCAGCCGAGGACAGCACCAGCCACAGCCCACCCAGGATGTAGCCCACATCCAGCACAGTATTGATAATCAGAATGCGGTGGAAGTTACGAATCTCCTGCCCTTCGTTGGCCACCGTCATAGCACCGTGGGCGGCCTGCCACGCCTTCTTCTGGGCATTGACCTGCCCGGCCTGCGCCAAGGCAGCATCAATCCCGCCCCAGGTGAGCGCCTGCCAACCAAACTGCCGCATCACAGACTCTTGCGAGAGCATACACAATGCACCCACTCCAACGCTGCCCAGTCCCCAGGCTTTGAGAATATCGAGTACCTGTTGCTGGTAGGTAAAAAATCCAGTTGTCACAACACAACACTCCTGTACTGCACACGACCCCGCCCTGCCCTCAGTATAGCAGGTTTTGCAACAATCAAAAGAAGCCCTCTTGATGGGTTGAAAGAGGGCATCTTGATCGCTTGAACGCAGTGGTGCCCTACCCGTTCTGCTGTTTGACCTCTTCTGCGCACCAGTTGAGTGCATCCTGGATAAAGGGGAAGGTCTGGCTGGCATAGATCCGCACCTCACCCCGTTCCACATAGGCAACCCAAGCCGGGTCTTCTGTGTCGCCCGAAACAATGGCCCGCCAGCCATCGATCTGGCGCTCGTAGAATTCGCGCACATTGTGCCGCCACGCATCGTCTGTGATCTCGGTCGTGCGTTTGCTCTGCTGCAAAGCGGGGGAAGATGTTTGCTGGACGATAGTAGAAAGATGCTGCAACAGTACTCTGGTCTGCCGCAACGTAGGAGGCTTGCGCTCCTGCAACCGGCTGTGGATGGACTGAATAAGAGATTGCAACTCGCTGCTCATGTCTTTGCCCACCTGTTGACTAGAATGCGGGAAACACCCGATGGTTAACGATGTGTCCCGATACCCCAGCACCGCCCGGTTCGCCAATCAGTTCATATTATACTCCATCAATCTTAATGAGATTGCAGCAGTCCTGTATTCATGCGATACGCGCTTGCCATGCTGCCACGACCATCCACATCACCACACCGCCGTGCAGCGTCCAGGCCAGGGTGCGCCACCAGTTGTTCGCCACCAGTGCTTGAATAAGCTGCGGTGAGTACCCGCCTGCCATGGCACCATGCTGCGGCGATTGTACCAGAAACGTCAGCGCCCAGATTGCAAGCACCAGCACCGCACCGAGCCACGCCAGCCATACCGGTACACCCTGGGGCGGAGCTAGTGCTAGCGCCAGCGAACTGCCTAACTCAACCAGCATCGGCCCGATCACCACCAGCGATACCCGCGTACTGTGGGCGGCGTGATACACCAGAAACGACTCACGGCCTACCAGCGCAAACAGCGGATAATGCACAATCTGGACAAACCAGATCAGCCCGACCATGTACAATGTCGCAGTAAGACACACCAGCAACAACCAGATCATAGCCTATCCTGTTACAATGCGATTGAGGTTCTATCCATGAGGTGTTTTCAGATCGCTAAAAATATGGTAGCACAGATTGGGGATTGACCGCATGGCTGGTCGGTCGTCTGGAACCAGAACACCCGATGGCAACGTTAATGCTACAATGAGGCTGCAACAGACGAGATGAAAACGAGACGTGCCCCAGGTGGGTGGGCACCGCCAGGTTGCCTGTGTGCAAGCTAGGAGCAGTATGGACGAACAGATACGTGATCTTATTCGGCAAGGAGTAGAGGCGCTCAAAGCGGGCGATAAGGCAACCGCCCGTCGTATTCTGCTGGATGTGACCAACCGTGCACCAGCCTATCAGGATGCGTGGCTTTGGCTCAGTGATACCACCAATTCACCGGTCGAGCAACGCGGCTATATCGAGCAAGCTATTTCGATTGACCCGTATAGTCGGGCCGGACAGATTGCCCAGAAAAAGCTGAACCGTCTCAACCAGCAACAGCAACCCGTTCCTTTCGGCTCAACCGCACCGCTGAACACCCCGCAGGGGTCGCCCCAACTCCAGCAACAATCGCCACCCTATAACCAACCCTACAATCAGCCTTCGTCGTCGTCGATGGCGCTGCCCACCACAGAGGAGCAGGCAAACACGCCGTATGGTGGCGCTGATTACAGCCAGTTTGACCGCCCTCCCCAGTCGCGCCGCCGCATTGCACCAACCACGGTGATTATCGCCCTGATGGGTGCAGGTATTTTCACCCTACTAATTATTGTCGGTGTGTTAACGTGGCTGCTCCTGAACCGCGACGGAGCACGCGTCCTGGCCGTCCGTTCAACTGATATTATTGCCCGCCTGCAAGCAGTTGGCCTCGAAGTGAGTAACCCACGCATACTTGAAGCAGGTGACTTTGGCCCCTCCGAACCGCTCTGTCTGGGCGACAGCGTGCGCTTCTTTTTGCCCTCACAGGCCGAGGGTACATCGGGCACCATCTTTATCTGCCCCAGTCCGGAAGAAGCCGCCGAAGTACGGCAGCGCTATGCTGATGCAGCGGTTGCCAATCCGGGCGCTTTTTCGTGGACATACATTCGTGATAATGTGTTAATTCAGATCGATGGCAGGGTGCCCCAGGACGTGGCCCGTCAGTATGGGGCGGCGCTGGTTGATGGCCTGGAGTTTGATCTCCTATCGCCGCCACCTGCCGGGGCCGTAGCAACACCCCAGAACACCCCTGTTGCCGGGTTGCCTATCGCTCCCCCGCCCACTATCGAGCCATTTGAGCCGGATCCCATCCCAACTCTGGAGCCAACGCCAGAGCCGCCCACCAGTACACCGGAGCCAACCGATACGCCCGAACCAACCGATACGCCCGAACCAACCGATACGCCCGAACCAGCAGCGCCAACACCGGAGGATGCCATTCCCGACGATTCCATCGCCGAAGCGCCATCGCCCGAAGAAGAACCAACCCCCTTCGAGTTTCCCACCGAGGAGCCTACACCGGAAGGGGCCACGCCGGATAATGGGGCAACCGAGGCATTGCCGCCGCCCGTTGAGTTCAGTGGGATTGGCTCGCTCTCGACGGGCCTGTTTCAGCTTCCGGCCCCGGTAAGCCGCGTAGTCATTACCCACGATGGCGAGGGGCCATTTGCGCTCAATCTGCTCTCAAGCCTTGATCCATCGGGGCGCACCCTGCTCGAAACCGAGGGCTTTTATCGTGGCAGTGCGTTTTTATCGGGCGACGAAGATTTTTTTTTCAATGTTGAAACCGAAGGCTCCTGGTCGGTCACGGTCGAAGCCATCCCTACCGATAGCCCGCCCGGTGATGTATTGATCGGTGATGGCGACCTGATTAGCAACTTTTTTGAACCGCCCGCCGAAGATTCGGTGCCGTATGTGTTCCGGCATTCGGGCGAAGATGTGTTTCGGGTTCTATTGCGTTGTGAAGATGGGATGAGTGAACAGGTTGTTTTAGATAGATCAGGCCCGATAGAAGAAACGGAACCAATTTCTATTGATTTTCCAAATGGTTTGTGTTTATGGGATGTACGCGCCGATGGCGAATGGGTCATCGAACAGGTAGGAGGATAAACCAATGACCGCAGCAGCAACCGAACCGATCACCACACCCGAACACACCCCGTCTGCTGCCCAACCATCCCCACTGCGGATGAGCTATGAAGCGTATCTGGCCTGGGAACACGAAGGCGGCCTTGCCGAATGGGTTGATGGGGAAGTCATTCTACATATGTCTGCATCGATAGTGCATCAGCGGGTGGTCGATTTTCTTAATCGGGTGCTTGGTTTGTTTGTTTCAATAACGGGCGCTGGCGTGGTACTCAGCGCTCCGGCTGCAATGCGGGCTATTCCGGGCGGTAACGCCCGCGAGCCGGATCTGTTTTTTCTCGCAACCGAACACCTCACGCGCCTGACCGAGAGCGCCCTGGAAGGCCCCGCCGATCTGGTGGTGGAAGTTATCTCGGATGATAGCGTGATGCGCGACCGCGATACCAAGTTCCACGAATACGAGCGCGGCGGCATCCGTGAGTACTGGCTGCTCGACCCGCGCCCCAACCGGCAGCGCGCCGATTTTTATGTGCGGGACGAGCGCGGACGCTACCAACCGGTGCCACTCGGCCTAGATGATATCTACCGCTCGACGGTGCTGCCCGCGTTCTGGCTCAACACGGCGTGGCTGTGGGCCGAGCAGCCCGACCCGCTGCGGGCGCTGGCGCAGATTGTCGGCACCGAGCGCCTGCTGGCGGCCCTCACAGCATAGCTCTTAAAATACCTCAAATTGCTCTGTTCTATTAACATAATACTTATACTTATCGGCGGTTTCGCCGGTAACTTTGTGCTATACTGTATCCATTGGAAAGAGCTAGATACCCGGTTGAGCAGCACACTGGCTGCTGCCATTTTAGTCCTGGAAATAGATTATGCGATTAGATAAATTTACCGAAAAAGCCCAGGAAGCCTTCCAAGAGGCTCAGGAGATAATGCAAGAGCAGCACCACACCCAGCTTGATGTTGAACACATCTTTCTGGCAATGCTGCGGCAGCGGGATGGACTGGCGGGTCGTGCCCTCTCGCGCCTGAATGTGGATGCCGAAGTTGTCGCACAGCGCGTCGAGCGCGAGCTCGAAAAGTCGCCCAAAGTATATGGACAATACGGCTACGGCAATCAGGTGTATGTTACGCCGCGCACCCAGCGCCTCGTGAAGCGGGCCGAAGAAGAAGCCAACCGCCTGAACGATCAGTATGTCGGCATTGACCACCTGCTCATCGCTGTTGTCAACGAGCGGGAAGGTGCGTCATCGCGTATTCTCTATAGCTTTAATGTTGAACCAGAGCGCCTCTACCGCGCCCTGATGGATATGCGTGGCAATCAGCGCTCCGACGACCCGAACGCCGAAGGCCGTTATGAGATCCTCAGCAAGTTTAGTGTTGACCTGACCGAACTCGCGACAACCGGACAACTCGACCCGGTGATCGGGCGCGAAGCCGAAATTACCCGTGTGATCCGCATTCTGTCGCGCCGCACCAAAAACAACCCGGTGCTGGTGGGCGAAACAGGGGTCGGTAAGACGGCGATTGCCGAAGGACTGGCGCAGCGTATGGCAACCGGCAACGTCCCGCCGACGCTCCGCAACCGCCGCCTGCTCTCGCTGGACCTGGCAGGGATGGTTGCGGGCAGCAAGTTCCGGGGCGAGTTTGAAGAGCGCCTCAAGGCGGTCATCGAAGAGCTACGCGCCTCGAAGGGCCAGATTGTGCTCTTCATTGACGAACTGCATACCGTCGTCGGTGCCGGGGCCGCAGCCGGCAGCATCGATGCCAGCAATATGCTCAAGCCAGCGCTGAGCCGGGGCGAAATCCAGGTGCTTGGTGCTACCACCGTGGACGAGTATCGCAAGCACATCGAGAAAGATGCCGCCCTCGAACGGCGCTTCAATCCGGTGTTTGTGGAAGAACCCGATGTCGAAACAGCCGTCGAGATGTTGCGCGGTCTGCGGAAGCGCTACGAAGAGCACCACAACCTGACAATCAGCGACGATGCCCTGCGTGCGGCGGCGCTGCTCTCAAGCCGCTACATCAGCGACCGTTTCTTGCCCGACAAAGCGATTGACCTTGTCGACGAGGCAAGCGCCAAGTTGCGCATTGATATCTTCGCGATGCCAACTGAACTGAAGGACAAAGAAGACGAGTTGATGTCGTTGCAGCAGCAGGAAGAAGACGCTGGTGCCCGCCGCGACTACGAACGCGCCGCAACCCTGCGCTCGCGCTACCTGGCTCTGCAAGAGGAGTTTGTGCGGGAGCGCACCGAGTGGCTGCAAAACAGCAACCTCGATGAGGTGGTCGATGAAGAAGACATCGCCTTTATCGTCTCAAGCTGGACGGGCATTCCGGTTAGCCGGATGCTCGAAACCGAGCGCGAGAAACTGGTCAATATGGAGGAACGCCTGCACGACCGGGTGATCGGGCAGGATGAAGCGATTGAAGCTCTAGTCGGATGCGATCCGCCGCGCCCGCAGTGGTCTGCGCGACCCACGCCGCCCCATCGGGAGCTTTATCTTTGTAGGCCCGACCGGTGTCGGTAAGACCGAACTGGCGAAGGCGCTGGCCGAGTTTATGTTCGACAGCGACGAGGCGATGACCCGCGTCGATATGTCTGAGTTCCAGGAGCGCCACACCGTGAGCCGCCTGATTGGTGCGCCGCCCGGCTATGTGGGCTACGACGAAGGCGGGCAACTGACCGAGAGCATCCGCCGCCGCCCGTATCAGGTGGTGCTGTTTGATGAAATTGAGAAGGCCCATCCGGACGTGTTTAATGCCCTGTTGCAGGTGCTGGACGACGGACGACTGACCGATGGACAGGGTCACTCGGTGGACTTCCGCAATACGATCATCATTATGACCAGTAACGCGGGCACCGAGCATTTGCGGGTTGCGCCAATTGGCTTTGCTACGCGCGACCAGCGTGAAGATCGCTTCGATATGAAGGAAGCACGGCAGAAGGTGGACGAGGCGCTGCGCCAGACGTTCCGCCCGGAGTTCCTGAACCGTGTCGATGAGATTATCCTGTTCCACCCGCTCTCGATGGAGAACCTGGCCCGTATCGTGGATCTCCAGATTGCCGAACTGACCGAGCGGCTCCGCGAGCAGCAGATTACCATCACGCTGTCGTGGGATGCCAAGCAGTTGCTGGTGAAGGAAGGCTTCAGCCCCATCTATGGTGCCCGCCCGCTACGGCGTGCTATTCAGCGGATGGTGGAAACGCCGCTCTCACGCTCGATCCTGCGCGGCGACTTCCAACCCGGTGCCACAATCAACGTGGATGTCGAGAACGGCCAGCTTGTTTTTAACACAGCAAGCATGCTGGAGATTGAAAGCAAGAGTCCGGCAGGCCCGCTGGACATCTAACCGAGACGGAACAAGCCCCCTCATCCCACAGGCGGGGCGAGGGGGCTTTGGTATGAACGGAGTACCCACCCATGCCCAGACCCGACCAGCCCACGCCCGCCGAGATTGCGGCAGTGCTCGAACAGCTTCGCTACGAGGTGCGGGCACAGCGCGAACAACTGGCCCACGCCGAACCCTACAGCGCGACCCTCAGCGCCCTTGAACAGCAATTGCAGCGCTGTAGCGAACAACTTGAGATTACCCGCGTCGTCAGCGCTCACTGGCCCCTTGTGGGGCGCAACCTGCCCGAACGGGCGCTCTTTCTGATGCATAAGATTATCCGCCGCATGCTGCACTGGTATATCAACCCGATTGTGGTGCAGCAGAACAGTTTCAACGATGCGGCGGCCCGCACCCTGCAACTGCTAATCGAGTCGCACAACGAACTGCGCCGCCAGCTTGCCGACCTGCCCGCACCAGCACAGCCAACCAAACCCGCCCCGCCCGCCCGCACTGCCGACCTGCCCGCCGATGCCGACCTGCCGACCCTGCAAGCATGGGTAGAGGCACAGGCCCGCACCGAGCCGCCCGCCACCTTTCCCGACCAGCAGGCCCGCAGCTTTCTCGGTACACTGCACACCAAACAGGCGGTCAGCGCCCACTGGCCTATCGGCGGACGCACGCCGCTTGAGAAGGTCCGCGCCTTGCTCCAGAAGGTAATCCGCCAGTATCTACGCTGGCTGATTAACCCGATTGTGGAGCAGCAGAACGGCTTCAACGTTGCCGCCACTGCCGCCACCATTGCGCTGCTCCGCGCCGACCGCGAGCTACGCGCTATTCGGGCCGCACACCAGGCAGGGCAACACCAGCAATGATCATCATCGTTTCGCCCTGGTATGGCCCCGACACACGCGGCGGCGCAGAGACACAGGCCCGCAGCCTCGCGCAGACGCTGCACCGTCAGGGCGTGCCCGTGCAGGTGTGGGCCAGCACAGGCCGCGACTCGTTCCATCCCGGTGAGGATAGCACTACCCCCCCGGTTGGGGCGAAGTCGATGGTGTTGCGGTCTGGCGCTTCCGGCCCACACCTGCCGACACATTTGGGGTGCCGCTGTTCTTCCGCCAGCATCGCCACTTGCTGCCGCCTATCGAGCAGTTTTCAAGCGAAGAGATGAACTTGCTGAATAGCCTGCTCAGTAGCGACGAACTGTATGCCGCTGTGTGGCGCACCCGCACCGAGCACCCCGAAGCCCGCTTTATCTTTATTCCGTATGCCTTCCCGACCACCTTCTGGGGGGCGCTGCTGGCTCTCGACCAGAGCTTTCTGCTGCCGTGTCTGCACGACGAACCCTATGCCCGCCACACCACCTACCGCTATCTCTTTTCGCAAGTACGCGGCATGCTTGCCAACAGCCACGCCGAAGGCGAACTTGCCAAACAGCTCTATACCATCGCACCCGAACGAGTACATGTTCCGGGTGAAGGCATCGACCTGACACCACGCGGCGACGGGGTCGCCTTCCGACGGCAACGCGGCATGCCCGCCGATTTGCCGCTGCTGCTGTATGTTGGGCGACGTGGCGACCCCAAAAATACCCCGCTACTGCTGGCCTATGTGCGTGAGTACTGGGCGCGGCGCGGCAAACCATTCCGGCTGATGCTGGCAGGGCAGGGTGATATTCCTATTCCAGCGGCGCTCGATGCCACACACAACCACGATGCACCGGTGCTTGACCTGGGCTTTATCAGCCATCAGGAGAAGCACGACGCCTATGCTGCCGCCACTATTTTTGTATTACCATCTATCTACGAGAGTTTTAGCATTGTGCTGATGGAAGCGTGGTTGCAGGGTACGCCTGCACTGGTCCACGCCGACTGCGCGGTAACGGTTGACCACTGCCGCCGCAGCGGGGGCGGGCTAGCCTTCCGCGACTTTGGCAGCTTTGCAGCGGCGGTCGATCTGCTGCTGGCGCGGCCCGACCTGAACGCGACAATGGGCGCACGCGGGCGCGAGTTTGTGCTGGCAACCTGCAACTGGGAAGCCGTGGCCCGCAAGACTGCCGCTGCTGTGCTGGGGTGAGCGGCGTAAAAGTGCAAAGCGCAAAACGAAAGCACCAGGCGCGGGGCGCTAATGGGCTTCGTAGCCGGAGGTTTGAACCTCCCGGCTACCCCGCGCTTCATCCATCAATAGACTGCACGGCGGCGTGTGGCAATGCCCACCAGCAGCGCGAGCAGTGTAGAGCCAATAATCGACCAGACAATCGGGAAGCTTTCGCCATCAATAGTGATCGAAAAGAAGATCGGCAAGCCAAGCTGACCTGCCAGCCAGTAGCCGAGAAATGCACCAATCAGACCAACAACACTCGATACCAGACAGCCGCCCAGCGAGTAGCCAGCGATTGATTGACCAATAGCGCCACAGATAGCAGCGATGAGCAGCAGTATGAGAAATCCAAACAGCGACATGGCTATGCTCCTTTCGTTTCGTTATGTAACACGCACCGTGTTGCCGCCTCTCATGCAATTCTTGTGCCATACAGGAGCACCGCCATGCGTATCCTGATCTGTATGCCGCAGGTGCCGTTTGTGCGCGGCGGCACCGAGTATCTGGTGGAGGGGTTGCGTGATGCCCTGCGTGAGCACGGGCATACCGTCGATGTGATCAGTATGCCCTATACCTGGCACCCCGTCGATCAGGCGGTGCAGAATGCGCTGCTGTGGCGCATGCTCGAACTGGACGAGGTAGATGGTGTGCCCGTCGATCAGATTATCTGCACCAAGTTTCCTTCGTATGTGGCACGCCACCCCAACAAGGTAACATGGCTGGTGCATCAGTTTCGGCAGGCCTACGACTGGTATGGTACGCCCATGTCCGATCTGGTGAATGTGGGACTGGCCGCCAGTATGCGCCCCGCCATTCTCGAACTGGATCGGCGGGGCCTGAGCGAGTCGCGGGCACGCTATGCCATTTCGCGCAACGTTAGCCAGCGGCTCAAGCGCTACAACAACATTGATAGCCACGTGCTCTACCCACCAAGCCGCTACGCCACCCGGCTCTATGCCGATACCTACGGCGATTATATTCTTTCGTGTGCCCGCCTCGACCGTGCCAAGCGGCTCGACTTGCTGCTGGAAGCGCTGGCCCACAGCCGCACCCGTGCACGTGCCTTGCTGGTGGGCACTGGCCCCGACCAGCCACGCCTCGCAGCACTGGCGGCCCGTCTAGGGCTTGGCGAGCGGGTGCGCTTCCTGGGCTTCGTCGATGATGCCACCCTGATTGACCTGTACGCCCGCGCCCGTGCCGTCTACTATGCGCCCATTGACGAAGACTATGGCTTTGCTACAGTCGAGGCATTCGGGGCAGCGCGTCCGGTTGTCACCACCGAAGATGCAGGCGGTGTGCTGGAGTTTGTCAGCGATAACGTCAACGGCTTTATTGTGCCGCCCACCCCTGCCACCATTGCGGCCCGCCTTGATATGCTGCTGGAAGATGCCGCCCTTGCCGAGCGGCTTGGGCACGCCGGACAGCCGCTTGTCCGCGCTATCACCTGGGAGCGGGTGGTGCAGGCGCTGGTCGGGCCGCGCTAGCTACAAGCAAGAGGGGCCAGCGCTAGCACGCTGACCCCCAGGTAGAAGAGGAATATGTTTGCGAGGAGCTTACTTGGCAGGGGCGCGGCTCACCCCGCTGCCCGTGTCCGCCGCCTTAACCAGTTCCGGCGGAACCACATTGATGTCGGGGTAGGCCAGTGAGCCGTGCTCGTCGAAGTCTAGGCCGCGCTCTTCGGTATCGGCGTCCACCCGCATACCGATGGTCTTGTCAATGGCCAAGAACATTGCGTACGACAGACCACCTGCCCATATCGCACAGGCCAGAATACCAATAAGCTGGGCCAGCAACTGGGTTCCACTGAAGGGGAACAGACCAACCGCCAGCGTGCCCCACACCCCTGCCATCAGGTGAACCGGGACGGCACCAACCGGGTCGTCAACCTTGATCTTCTCCAGCATCTCGGCACCCCACACTACCAGCGCCCCACCAACGGCACCGATAATCATCGACTGTACCGGCGTGACAAATGCACACGGCGCGGTGATCGCAACCAGACCACCCAGCACACCATTCAGCGACATGCTGATATCGGGCTTGTGCTTGATGGCAGTGTAAATCATCGCGGCCAGCGCACCCACACCAGCAGCAATGGTGGTGTTCGAAGCAATCAGCGCAATAGCGGTAGCATCATCAGCGGTCGATGCGCTCAACTGGCTACCAGCGTTGAAGCCAAACCAGCCCAGCCACAGGATAAACACGCCCAGCGCCGAGAACGGCATCGAGTGCCCCGGAATCTGGACAGCCTTGCCATCAGAAGTGAAGCGCCCGATACGCGGGCCAACTACCAGCGCACCAAAGAAGGCAGCCCAGCCACCCACGCTGTGAACCACCGTCGAGCCTGCAAAGTCGGTGAAGGCTACATTTTCGCCCAGGAAGTCCAGGCTGCTCAGCCAGCCACCACCCCAGACCCAGTGTCCAAAAATTGGGTAGATAATCGCCGTGATGACAACGCTGAAGATGATGTACGCGGTGAACTTGGTGCGCTCGGCAACCGCACCCGAAATGATGGTTGCAGCCGTACCAGCAAACACCAGTTGGAAGAACCAGAAGGCCAGGTCGGGCACCGTGCCGCCAAACTCGCCCAGGAAGAAGCTATCCAGGCCGATAATCGGGGTGCCTTCGCCAAACATAAACGCATAGCCAACCGTCAGGAAGGCAACCGTTGCAACACAGAAGTCTAGCAGGTTCTTCATCAAAATGTTGACCGTGTTCTTCGAGCGAGTCGAACCCGACTCCAGCAAGGCGAACCCGGCCTGCATAAAGAAGACAACCATTGCCGAGATAATCAACCAGAGCGTGGTGCTCACGGTCTGAAGACCAGCAACATCGGCAGCGAGATCTGTTTCCTGCGCGAAGCTTACGCCACTCAAAACCATCATCAGGGCCAGTGCACCAGCAATAGCTGCGCCCCACTTCCATATGCGTTTCATAGGTGTATCCTCCTCAAAAGTATTATGGCGACATCCCTGGAATGTCAAACCGTCTGGTGGTGATTTTTGTTCTCCAAAGCTCCCACAGGAGCGTGACGCGTGCTGTGCGTCGTGACAGGCGTATCCGGGTGCCTGTCGTCCGTTCGTTCTCTTCTTTCGATACAGCTATAACGACATGCTCTTTTTTCACTGGGGTCACACATCAACTGTTTCGTCTTCGAATAAGGCGCAGTTCATCGCGAGGCTGGAACAGGGCCAGGAGCTACTGCAACCCTGTTGTAGGTACCTGTCATCATCGCCAGGAACAGCCTGTATTAGCAGGCGGACAATGTGCTTCTCGGCTGCATCAGTGCAGCGGTTGGTTGGTTGCGGTTTCACCTCCTTATGTATGCAACAGAATCATTCAGTGTTGGTAGCGTATGCAGTCCCGACGTGGCCCGGCGTTGTGAAACATTGTCTCATTCCAACTTCGTATTGAACAAGTCTGTTTCGACTTATCTATTCGGGGCACCATGGCCCGAATAACGTTAAAAAAGTGTGAGGAATCACGTAGTTATATGCTAACAAACCAGAGCAGGTGTCGTTAGGGTAAAGGTGTCCAAATTTCACTAACTGTGCTTGGACAGGATAACTAAGAAGGCGATGGAACAGAGACCCGATGCAAAAGGAGTGCCCGCGCAAACGGGTACTCAGCTCCATTCTGGTCATACATCAAGGAGAATATGAGATAGGGACATATACGTATTGTACGTGTCGTATGGATGTTGCGCCCCCGCCAGATGACCAGGAAAGTGTATCAGTACACAATCTGATCGGCGGGAATATCTTGCAGGCCTGCCCAGGGAGAGCGGTCTGTTTGTTCGCGCAGGGTGCGGCCCAACCGCAGCGCTACCACCAGCACCAGCGAAAGCACCAGCAGCGCCAGCGACGAGCTATACACCGAGGTATACCCCAGCACAATGCTGCCCGTCTGGTGCTGGGCCACGTCGCGCAGCAAGCCGCCGCCAATGGTGCCGCAGCCCTGCGCGATGGCTTGCATCACGCCCCATAGCCCGATAAACAGGCCCGCGTGCCCGATATCGGTGAGGGACATTACCAGCGCCAGACTGCCGACAATAAACAGACCGCGCCCCATCCCTATCAGCCACACGCCGCCGAGGAAGGGCGATACTAGGGCGGCATCGCTGGCAATGCTAATTGCGAGGAAACCGCTTGCACCCACCGCACAGCCGCTCATAATCAGCATCACCGCCGAGCGCCCGCGCCACAGCAGCGCTCCGGCTCCACTGATGGCAATCAGCATCGCGGTGCCCCACAATGCCGTAAGGCGGGTTGTTTCGGCAACGCTCATATTGAGCACCTGCCCGCCATATGGTTCAAGCAGCACATCGTGGGTAGCAAAGCCCGTCGTAGCCACAAATAGCACGACAAACAGGTTTCGCAGCGTCTTCTGGCCCCACAGCAGCGCGATCGACTCGCCGAGCGATAGCCGCACGCGCACGGCTTCAAGGGGGGCATCAATTTGCCCATCGGGGCGCAACCGTTCGCGGCCCCACAGTGCCAGCATTGCCAGCACCACAAATACCACTGCCGAGCCTTGCATCACTTGAATCAGGCGGATGTGGCTATAGGTGTGCAGCAGCGAACCAATGATAAACGAGCTGACGACTGTGCCGAGGAGCAGCATAATCCACAGGATCGCCAGCACCCGCCCGCGTTCGCCCGGAGGGGTGATATCGCTGACCAGCGCGAGGAAAACCGTCTCAACAATGTTGACACCAATGCCATACACGAGGAAGATCAGCGTGCAGATAATCATCGCAGGCCAGAAGCCCACAATCCCATCGCCCATCAGCAGCAGCAACGAGAAGGGCGCACAGGCAAGCCCGCCGTAGGTCAGCATCGCACCAAACACAACATACGGAGTGCGCCAGCTTCCTGAAGCGCGGCTCTGGTCGGAGTGGTGCCCAATCAAGGCACGCACCGGCGATACAAAATAGTGGATGGCAATGAGGAAGCCAACAGCCACAGCCGGTATCGAGAGTTCGTCAATCAGCACCCGGTTGAGGGTGCCCGTCAGCGGGGCCAGTGACAGGCCCATCCCAAACTGAAACAATCCGAGCCGCACAATACTGAGCCAGTACCGCATCTGCCGATGGCGGGTGAGCCAGGTGTGCAGTGGCTCGAAGAGTTCCAGCACCCAGATGATTGCTGCGATACTTTGCCGCTTCAAAAGCTTGTTCACGGCGATAACTCCGTGCTGTGACCTTCAATCTTGTACATATTATAGCATAGAGTATAACACTGATGGCATTAAAAGCAACAGCCACACCCGCCAGTTTGCTGCATAATATCGCTGATAGATGTGGTATGATATAGAATTGAGAGAGAAACGTAGATAAGCACCATATCAGCTTTATGAGTCGAATTGCCGCAACCTTTGCGCGTCTACAGGCAGCGCAGCGCACCGCGCTGATGCCCTATTTGATGATCGGTTTTCCACACCGCACCAGCGTGCTCGATCTGGTGCCCGCCCTTGAAGCCGCTGGTGCCGACCTGTTTGAACTGGGCATGCCCTTCTCCGACCCGCTCGCAGATGGCGCGACGATCCAACGTGCCGCTCAGATAGCCCTGCAAAATGGGGTGCGTCTGCCCGACTGCATCGAAACGGTCGCCACCCTGCGAGCACGCGGCGTGCAAGCGCCCCTCTTGCTGATGGGCTATTATAATCCCGTGCTCCGCTATGGGCTCGAACGCGCCTGCACCGCCCTAGCCTCGGCGGGTGGCGATGGCTGGATTATTCCCGATGTACCGCCCGAAGAGGCGGGCGCACTGGCAGCGGCAGCCCAGGCGCAGGGGCTTGATCTGATTATGTTTGTGGCCCCCACCACGCCCGATGAGCGCATCAAGCAGGTGGTAGGGGACGGCGAGCGGGTTTATCTACTGTGTATCAATTACCGGCGTGACAGGCAAGCGCGACCAACTCTGGGAAGGGTTGGGTGGGTTTCTGGCACGCGTACGCAGCCGCACCACTTTGCCGCTGGTGGTTGGCTTTGGCATCAGCACAGCGGCGCACGTTGCCGAAGTGGGGCAGCACGCCAATGGTGCCATTGTAGGCAGTGCCCTGCTGAACCATATCGAGCAGTTGCCGCCCGACCAGATCGCTGAGGGAGCTGCCGCGTATATCCGGCAGTTGCGCGGCCTTTGATTCTGATTTGTAACTCAAAG
Source organism: Chloroflexaceae bacterium (assembly GCA_012033195.1). Taxonomy (GTDB): domain Bacteria; phylum Chloroflexota; class Chloroflexia; order Chloroflexales; family Chloroflexaceae; genus JAAUSQ01. The sequence goes on along the minus strand of JAAUSQ010000008.1, from coordinate 10,785 downwards.
GTCTAAGATTATAATCAATCCGATATGACTATGATGCATATCGGGTCTGTACTTCAGTGAGGAGGTCACGTTGCAGACATTACCGAGGACGCGATCGGCACGATACCAGTGTACAGTCACCGCAGCACTCGCTGCTGCATCCCGTGCGCTGCCCCTCCACGCCCCCGGTTCTTCTCCGTTTGTGGTCTCTTCTACCCTAATACATCGTAGCACGTGAAGTAAGTTCTATACAGTTACGGAGACGAGAAAGGAAAGGATAGCATGACGGTTACGACACCCCCCGAAACCGCTACCGCCCCGAAGCCCGGTGCCGCTGGTGGTCTGCGTGATGTGGTTGCAACAACATCGGCAATTAGCACAATTGATGGCAACCTTGGCAAGCTGATGTACCGTGGTATCGATATCAACGACCTAGCCGAGCACTCGACCTTCGAGGAGACGACGGCCCTGCTGTGGTACGGCGACCTGCCCAACGCCCGCCAGTTGCAGCGCTTCGAAGAAAAGTTTGTTGCCAATCGCCTGATCCCCAACGAGGTACTGTCGTTCTTGCTGGCCTTACCGCGCCGCAATACCCCGATGGGCGCGCTTCGCACAGCAGTATCAGCTTCGGCGGCCTTCGACCCAAGCGAGGGCGACAACTCGCTGGAAGCCAACTATCTTAAGTCGATCCGGGTTACCTCATCGCTGCCAACGATTGTGGCGGCCTGGGATCGCATTCGGCGCGGACTGTGGCCCATCAACCCGCGCCCCGACCTGAATCACGCCGCCAACTTCCTCTGGATGCTGCGCGGCGAAGAACCCAGCGAAACCGAGGCCCGTGCTATGGATGTGTCGCTGATCCTGCACGCCGACCACGAACTGAACGCCAGCACCTTCGCGGCCCGTGTGACGGCCAGCACTCTCTCGAACCTGCATAGCGCTATCGTTTCGGCGATTGGCACGCTGAAAGGCCCGCTGCACGGCGGTGCCAACGAGCAGGTGATGCGAACGCTGCTCGAAATTGGCGATATCAACAACATCGAGCCGTATATGCAACGGGCGTTCAGCGAGAAGCGCAAAATCATGGGCTTTGGGCACGCCGTCTACAAGGTGGACGACCCGCGCTCGTACTGGCTGCGTAAGTACGCGCACGAGCTTGCCGCAGAGAAGGGCAACACCAAGTGGATTGAGATGAGCGAGAAGGTGCGTGAAGTGGTGCAGGCCAACCGCCCGCTCATCGTCAACGTAGACTTCTACTCGGCCTCGCTCTACTATGTGATGGGTATTCCGCTCGACCTGTTCACGCCGCTGTTTGCGATTAGTCGGGTAGCAGGCTGGACAGCACACGTCTACGAGCAGTATAGCAACAACAAACTGCTGCGCCCGACGGCAGAGTACATCGGCCCGCTTGACGTACCGTACACCCCCATCGACGAGCGCGAAGACTAACGCTCTATGCGATGAACGCCCGACAACCTCTCGTAGATCGCCGTATCTGCGGGAGGTTTTTTGTTGCCGTGTGCTGCAAGCAACGTCAGAAAAGAAAGATACCTCAATGATCCGTGCAATCATTTTCGATTTTGATGGCCTGCTGATCGATACCGAGTCCCCGGCCTTGCACAGTTGGCAGATGCTCTACCAGCACTACGACTACGAACTTACGCTTGCTCTGTGGCAGCACACGCTCGGCACCAGCCACGGCTTCGATCCACTGGAGCACCTGGCGCTGCTGTTGCAGCAGCAAGACCCACCCATCACCCTCGATCTTGAGGCCGAACGCTCGCGGCGCGAAACGCTGAAATACAGCCTGAGCGAAAACCAGCCCTTGCTGCCCGGTGTGCTGCACAAGCTCGATGAAGCGGCGGCCCTAGGCTACCCCTGTGCGGTGGCCTCCAGCAGCGACCGTGCATGGGTTGAGCACTGGCTGCACAAACACAGTATCTACAATCGCTTTGTCTGCGTCCGTACCGCCGACGATGTCGCCCTGACCAAGCCCGCGCCCGACCTGTTTCTGGCGGCGGCGGAGTGTCTGGGAATCGAGCCTGCTGCCTGTCTGGTCTTCGAAGACTCACCCAATGGTATACTGGCAGCGCACGCGGCAGGGATGCGCTGTGTTGCCGTGCCGGGGCCAGTCGCCCGCCTGCTCGAACTGCCACCTGCCGAACTGCGCCTCTCATCACTCGCCGAGTTGCCGCTGCCCGCCATTGTTGCACGGGTGCTGGAATGAGCGATGGGCACGGGGCACCGCATTTGCCCGCACCCCGCAGGGGGAGAGGGGCAGGGGGTGAGGGGTGCAGATAGCTTACGCATATACACGCTAGAAAGCGCTACAACTAGTTATGCCGACACAAACCGATTATGATGTGATTATTGTTGGGGGCGGGCACAACGGCCTGACTTGCGCGGGCTACCTCGCAAAGGCCAACCTGCGGGTGCTGGTACTCGAACGCTACAAGGTGATTGGCGGGGCCGTCTGCACCGAAGAGGTGATACCGGGCTATAACATTGATATCGGCTCCTCGGCGCATATTATGATCCACCTCACGCCGATTATTCAGGACTTACAGCTTGAGCAGCACGGCCTGGAATATATCGATATGGACCCGTTCGCCTTCTACCCCCTGCCCGATGGCAGCGGCTCAATCTCCTTCTACCGCGACTTGGAAAAGACCTGCGCCAGCATCGCCACCGTCAGCCAGCACGATGCCGAAGCCTACCGCCGCTTTATGGCCTTCTGGAAGCCCGTTAACGAAGCGGTCTTTGATACCTTCCTCAACCCGCCCTCGGTGTGGCGGCTGTTTGGCAGCATGGCCGCTAGCCTGCCGCGCCTGCCCGCCAACGAACGCAACCCGCTCGAAGTGACCCGCCGCCTGATGACAAGCTATGCCCAGCTTATCACCGAAACATTCGAGAGTGAGGCCATGCGCTCGGCGATGACGTGGCTTGCGGCCCAGAGTGGCCCACCCCCTGATGAGCTTGCGTCGGGCGACTTCTTCGGCTGGCACGCGATGCTGCACACCAGCGGCGCAATGCATCCACGCGGCGGCAGCGGTATGCTTACGCAGGCGATGGCGCGTGCCCTGCAAAGCTTGGGCGGCGATGTGCTGCTCAATGCTCCGGTGCGCCATATCCTGGTCGATAACGGGCGCGTGCAGGGGGTTGAGCTTGAAGACGGCACCCGCTACAGCGCCCCCGTTGTGGTATCCAATGCTCACGTGCTCACAACAATGCTCAAGCTGGTGGGGCCAGCCCACCTGCCCACCCGTCTGGTCGAGCGGCTCGGCAAGATCCGCGTGGGCAATGGCTTTGGTATGACGGTGCGCTGCGCTGCCGATGCCCTGCCCGACTACATCGCCGCGCCCAGTGGCGGCCTGCCCCACGAGAGCCACCACGGGTTGCAACTGCTCTCGCCATCGATGGACTATGTGCGGCGGGCCTACGACGACTACCTGCACGGCCTGCCCTCGCGGGAGCCTGCGGTCATTGCGATGACCTTCAGCGCGATTGACCCGGACGTAGCGCCACCGGGGGAAACACACCATGTTTCTGTGGTCGCAGTACTTCCCCTACGAACTGGCGAACGGGCAGCACTGGGCCGACATCCGCGAACAGGTTGCCGATAGCATCGAAGAGGTACTCTACCGGTACGCCCCCAATATGCGCGGCGCAATTACGGCCCGCCATATTCAAACACCCTACGACTTGGAGCAGCGCATCGGCTTGCTGCGCGGCAATGTGATGCACGTTGAGATGAGCTTCGACCAGATGTTTTTCTTCCGCCCCCTGCCCGAACTGGCAGCTACCGCACCCCCGTGCAGGGCCTCTACCTGACCGGGGCCAGCACGCACCCTGGCGGCGGCGTGTTCGGGGCGAGTGGCTACAACACGGCACGCATCGTGCTACAAGATGCAGCATCACAGCGCTGGTTGCCGCTCACCGCACTGGGGGCGGGGGCACTGGCGGCGGCATGGTGGCTGAAGGGCCGCAAGCACTGATCAACCACATACGCTATAATACAGTACATCTAAAAAGTTAAAGAAACGTCTTTTTTCGCAGGTGCCCCTCTTCCGTGCTAGGGAGAGGGGTAACTGTACAACGAGCACACGCCCGATCCAGGGGATACTGCAATGTTCGTACAACAGGGGGTACTATGAAAGGAACGTTGATACTATTCCAGTGGCAGGCCGAAGCCGCGCACCAGCGTGCCGAAGCGCTGGCGGCAGCAGGCTGGTCAGTTAGTATTGAGGCGGAAGATGGCGGACGCGGCTGCAAGCTGGTGCGCGACGAGTTGCCCACCGTGATTGTCTTCGACCTGGCCCACCGGGCATCGCACAGCCGTATCTCTGCCGATGCCCTGCATAGCTCGAAGGCAACCCGTAACCTGCCCATGGTCTTTGTCGATGGCTCTGACGAAGCAATCAGCAAGACCCGCGAACGGGTGCCGGGCGCACTGTTCACCACATCGGCGGAGTTGCTGGAAACGCTGGAGCAGTTCGCGCAGATGCAGCAGGTCTAAGCGCTTCGTTCGGGTATCGCCCTTACCCCTGCTGTTCGCGCACGTAGCGAATAAAGTCAATCCACCCTGGCGAGTGCCCGTAATCCGTCAGCATAATAGCTATCTCACTGCGGTGTTGCATGCCATGCAACACCAGATGCTGTAGACTCTCCCACAGCAGGTTACGCTGCATCTGCCCGTTGGTATTGGTATAAAAGATCGGCTGCATCAGCGCGTCGTCGCTCAGTCCGCTGAGAAAGGCCCGCATCTGCCCCTCTTCAACACCCCAGAAATCGCGGATACCTTGCAGACCCGCGAAGTCGTCGCCGGTGTGCAAGCGTTCGGGTGAACGGCCTTCTTGCATCCGCAAGCGCCACATCCACTCGGCGCTCATCGTATGCACCAGCGTCCCAAACAGACTACCGAAGCTATAGGCAGTCGTAGCTTTCAACTGCGCTGGATCAACTTCAGCGGCCTTCTCCAGCAGCAGGGCATTGGCCCAGTAGTTATAATCATAAAGTTTCTGAATAGTTTCAATCATCATCGGCGTGCCCCTCCTGCGTCTGTGCTCTAGAAGAAAAGAGCGATTTTTACCCACGCATGAGACCGAACTGAACGACTAGCACCAATGCTGCAACCAGGCCCAGCACCAGCAAGCCGGTGCCCGCCGTATGACGGAGGAGTCGTGCATACCGTTGCAGCAGTGCTATCAGTGCAGTGCTGAGCGGTACCACAAACACGGGCAGCGCTAGCAGCAGCACCCCTGCCGCCAGCACAAAGTCGAGCGTTAAGGCGGTAACGATCCAGTTTGAATTTAATGATACATCACCAATGGTAGCATTGACAACCATCGTTGCAGCAGTCAGGCTGCCGAGCACATAGAGCGCAAACGCCACACCGACCAGGGCAACAAACCAGACCGTTGGCGACTCCTCGCTGGGGGCACCGAATAGCCCGTAGATGCCAACTGCGAGCGGCACCCACACACGCTGTGCTGCCAGCGCAACATCGCCAGAGGGCACAAAGAGCATCGTTGCGAGAAACCCCACCAGAAACCCACCCCCAAACAGCAGCGCCGCCGGTCGGGTGCGGTCGGGCGCGACCTGCACCACACTGACCAGCAGCATGGCGACCAGCACCAGGGCAAGTTGCACCACAGCCGGCACCATCACCGCTACCAGTGCGCCCGCCAGCAGTTCGCCAGGGGTGCCCGCGCTTGCCATACCAAAACCACACAGCGCTGCCAGGGTCGTTAGCACAGCATCGTCGGGCGCAGCTTGCAGGTTCAGCAGGTTATCACGGCTTGCCAGCCAGCGCACCCGGTCGGCTCCCAGCCAGATCAGCAGGGCCAGCACGGTAGCGACGGTGGCAGCAATACGCGGCTTATATGGAAGAGCGGGTTGAGTTGGTATGTTCATACTCAAGCATCCTCAGGCGAGCGGGCGATAACAAACAAAACGCAGCAGAGAGTATCAGTCTTGATAGCTCTCCACTGCGCCGTATCGCTCGCAGATGGGCGGACGAATTACGAAGCCTTTTCGATCAGGCTTTCGTCTTTGTGCTTCTCGCCCTCTTCAATCAACATAATTGGAATACCATCCTCAACCGGGTAGCGGTAACCATTGCGTGGGTTGAGCAACCATTCCTTGCCGCTGCTGTCCGTAATCAGCTTGACCGGGCCTTTGTCTGCCGGGTCAGCCAGGATCTGGAGCAGTTCAGGGCTAATGCCACGCTTTTGCCCGTTGGTTGCAATGCCACCAGCGGCACCACCAGCGGCAGGAGCCATATCAAAAACGTTGTCCTGGCGATACTGCTGTACAGCACGGAAAATCAAAAAAGCAACGCCTGCTAGCAAAGCCAGACCCAGAATGTTCTTCCACATACACAAACCTCCTTCAATCTCTTCTGCAATGTTTATCTGGCGGTATACTGAAAGCGGTCTTATTCTACCATCAAACCAGCGAAACGAAAATCATCAATTAGAGCACGGCCCGCACCGATTGGACAAAGGCTGCAATCAGCGGAGCCTGTTTCTGGTTGTCCGTCTCAACCCCGCTGCTCACATCAACACCCCACGGCTGCACCTGCGCTATCGCTTCAGCAACATTGGCCGGGGTCAAGCCACCCGCCAGCATAATCGGATAGTCACGCGCCAGTTCAGCGGCGGCAAGCCAGTCGGCACGAGTTCCTGTCCCTCCATATGTTCCAGGAACATGTGCATCGACTAGCAAGCGAAAAATCGTCGGGTGCAGGGTCGAGGCGGTGCTATACGGCAACCCACCCCGCGCAAGCTGTTGTTGGTAATGTGCGAGCCATGCTGCATCGTGGATGCTGTTGTTCAGCCGGACTGCCACAATGAGCGGGCGCGTAATCGGGGCCGCGTCGGTCGGGAGTTCGTCGCCGCTAAGCTGGACATAATCCAGATCGCACTGGTCGGCAATCTGATTGATCACATCGACCGATGCATTAACGAACAGCCCGACCAACTTGACGCGCCCAGTCGCCTGCTGGCGTACTGCTGCCGCAAGGGTGGTAGCCTGTTCAGGCGTCACCTGGCGGCGACTGGGTGCAAACACCAGTCCTATCATATCGGCACCCACTGTGGCGGCAGCGAGTGCGTGTTCAACCGTGCGTATGCCGCAGATTTTGACTGCTGTCATAAGCGGGAAACGGTGTTATGCCTCGTCTGAAGCAGCATCATCTGCCACTTCAACTGACGTTGACTCCTCGGTATGCAGCGCATAGTAGGCCCGGCTCCCGCGCCCGCTCCGCGACAGGAGGCCGCGTGTAATCGCTTGCTTCGCCATCGTGCGGAGTTGCTCGTTGGTACGCGTAAACACTTTCTCGTTGCGAAGCTCTTTCAGCCGATCCTGAATGCTTGAGAACGAAACAGGCTTAGTATATTCCGCCATCATTGTGCGGAAAGCCTGCCATTCTTCGTCGCTGAAGTCAATCGTGGCCTCTTGCGATTCGGCCTCCTCAGCGCTGCGCTCGTCGGCCTGTGGCGGCTCCGCAGCGGAAGCATCGGCCCCGGTTGGTGTCGCCTCTGCCGCCACGGGCACCGGCTCTTCGGCAGGTGTGGCGTCCTCGGCAACTACCAGAACTGTCTCGGCCTCCACCCGACCAGCCTGCACCCTATCGCCCGGTGCTTCAGCTTCAACCGACTCGGCCTGCCCTTCGGCTGCGACCGACTCGGCCTGCCCTTCGGCTGCAAGCGACTCGGCAGGTTCGGCAACTTCCGCCGCTCCTACCTCGGCAGCCTCGACAGGCTCGGTTGTCGTGTTAGCTGACCTGTCCATCTCCTGCCGGAATGTATCGGCAAGGGCGCGGGCACGCTGTTCCACATCCATAAAGAGGTCGGCGCGTTGTTCTTGTATCCAGGTTGCCTCATACGTTTCCGACTCCATCGCTAGGGCGCGGGCCGCTTCTGCAAGCTCGGCAGCATTGGCGGCAATCTCCTGGCTATCGAAGATATTAGTTTCCAACTCTTCGTGCGACCCATCCTGCACAGCATCGCGGTCGGGTGTCGCGTTGTATGCTGTCGGCTCGATCTCTTCCGCCGCATCAACGCCGTTTGTTGCGGTATCGTCGGCTTCAACGGGTTCGACATCCGGTTCCTGCTCCATTGCAGCCTCACCCAGATGATCGGAAGAAGCCACGCCGTTCTGCGAAGCACCTGCGGCCTGCTGGCGGTCGGCCTGCCGTTGGTTGCGGGGCCGTCGCCGTCGCCGCGAACGCGATGACGACGGCTGTTCCGGCTCAGGCTCTGGTTCAGCGTGCTTGCCATTGGGTGGCTCGCTCACTGGATGCTCTTCGCTTTCGGGTGTCTCGCTCTTCAAGTCGCCCGCAAACTGCGACAGCTTGAGCGGATCTTCACCTGGCAAAAAGACCTCGTTCACCGTGCCACTGGTAAAGATCTGCACTTTGCCACGTCGTTCGGCATCTTGCACAAATTCCTTGAACTTCGTAAATGCTCGCCCGTTGATGTCTTTGTAGCGATTCTCTTTAAAATCGCCACCCATCAACTCTTTCATCACCAGTTTCAGTGAGCCAAGCGTGGACACATAGCCCCGTTCGCGCACCAGATGAATCGCTTCAACCAGCGTATCGTAAATATCTGGTTCTGGCGCGGGGGCCGGTGCATGGCGCACCGTCTCCGGTTCGCTCACTGGTTCTGGTTTGCTTGGCGGCGTTGCCTTGCGTTGGGTCGATGGAGTAGACTTGCCCACAAGCTGCTCGTAGAAAATAAACTCGTCAGCGCTCTGGGCGAGGTGGGTGGAGGCCGCGCCTCCAATGCCGATGATGATCACTTCTTTCCCTTGCTGGCGAATACTATTGACCAGCGGGATAAAGTCGCGATCACCGGTTACGAGAACAAATCGTTCTACGTTCGTGTTGGTAAACAGTGTCTTCATAGCATCGATGCACAAGTTCATATCGACACTGTTTTTGATTGCGCGACCGGTACGCCCCATATCCTTATCGTAATAGTATGTTGGGACATACATCGGCTCTATGCTGTTGGCATAGAGCGCACTGGTAATGCGCGGATAGCGGTACCAATCTGCATAAGCGCGTGCGATAATCACACGTCCCAGGTCGTTGCAGCGATCCATTATCGTCTCGAAGTTCGGGTTAGCGTCGAGCTTATCGCGGACGCTCACGTACACATTCTCAAAGTCGATAAAGACGGCTACATCTGGTCGCCGGTGTTCGTACAACATCGTGCGTGTGTCTTGCTCCTATCCAATGGAGGGTCAAATCCCATATAATGCAATCATCATGCTGACAAAGTGCTACGCCGCCATCGTAGTGCTTTGCCGCATATGATACTTGTACTATAGCATTAGCCTGTCTCTCATGCAACCGCTAATAGAAAACTACACAAGGCAGGTGGGCGCAACTTTGGATAAAGTGGCTGTTGCAGCCCCGATGGATACGGAGGTTACACCTATGTCTGATGTACCGTGGTATGGTGGGGTCAGCGCCACCAGTCCCGATGGACACTGGCACGCCGCAATTGAGGAAGCGTATGAGATTGCCATGGGCGCACCGACAGCGGGCACGCTCGAATTGTCGGACGGGCGCACCTTCGACTGGTGCAACCCAGCCCTCGTCTGGTCAAGCGACTCGCGCTATCTGGCGATCCCACAATGGGCCGAACACGGTATGCAGCTCTTGCTGGTCATCTCGATGGATGATGGGCGGCACGGCTACATGCCCGAACTGTACCGCGTGCTAGCGCTCGAAACGTTTGAAGATGGCATCATTCGCGGCATTGACTCGCCCATCTTTCAGCCAGTCGCGATTGCCGTGCCCGTGGCGAATGTGGTGTGGGCGGCATAACAAAACCTCTGGCAATGCAGAGGCTTCTCAGAATGGCTCCCCGACCAGGATTCGAACCTGGAACCTACTGATTAACAGTCAGCCGCTCTACCGTTGAGCTATCGGGGAATATAGGTGTCTAGCTTACAACACCCAAAAAGTATACCAGCCTCATCGCCCCTTGTCAACCAATCTTGAAGCGATGTTGCACGAGAATAGCTATGGTTGCCGCCTGCCCCCTGCCGATTTGAGCAGGTGTCAACCTGTCCAGACGGTCAGGCGACGCATTGATAAACTCCTGATATGATACTCATAACAATGTCGTCCCTTTCAACCCCGAAGGCAAGCTCGCCCACCTTGAAGGCTGCTGCGACAACAACACGATCTACTATCAGCTTGGGCACACCGAACCGCACGAGTAGCCCGCTGCGCACTGCGCCCCCTCTGCGGCGCGAGAGGGGGCACGGGGTGAGGAAGTTTCCCTACACCCCCACCAGCACCACACCCATAATAATGATCGCTACCCCGCTCCATTGCAGCGCCGACAGACGGTCGCGCAGGATAGCCCATGCCATCAAAACAGTAACAGCACTGGCAAGCGACGAAAGCGGTGTGACAATGGCGGTATCTGCCGTACTTACGCCGATATTGAAGCTTACCAGCGCTACCAGCGATAGCAACGATGCCAACGCGATAGACCGCCACATAGCACGCGATGGCTGGATGAATTGCGCCCGTCGCACCAGCAGCAATCCGCCGATCAGTACCACATCAACAAGCCGATTGATCAGCACGGGCCAGAACACACCAAGCGATGGAATAATAAACTCGACGCTCCAGGCATACACCCCAAAAACAGCGCCGCCGCCAGTGCCGCCGGAATACCCGCCAGCGAAGTAGAACCCGTTCGCCACGCACCACCGATACCAGCATCACGCCAAGCACAGTGGCAATCGCCCCACCAAGCGCCAGCGCCGAAGGTTGTT